>NZ_CP045644.1:695000-1042500 GCF_009498455.1 Variovorax paradoxus
GTCAAGCCCTAAAACGGCCCCGGACGCCCGACTTATGCACAAAACGCGTGTTGCACTGCGCAAGATTATCTGAGGGGGCGTTCGTTCTGCTCCTAAACCAATAGCGACGCTAAGTGGTTGATTTATATAGAGTTTGATTTTTGCTTTTTTTCCGGGCATTCCAGCGGAAGCCTTGAAAATCAAGGCTTCGGCGACCATCCAGCCGTCTTGTCAACAAAGTTATCCACAGAAACTCTGGATGACCGCCAAAGCGCTGTGAAATCAACAACTTAAGCGGTCTTGCTCCAAAACGCATTAACAAACCTTGCCAAAAAGGACGCCCAGCCCCTCCGCCGAATCGCCGTCCGCAGACGGCGCGCCGCCGGCCCCACACGCTTGTTTCCCCTGGCGGCTCGACATCGCGGTGCAGACGCCCGCGCATGCCGCTTTGGGTGACCTGCTGAGCTACGCCGGCGCCGAGCCCCTGGTGCCGGGCACGCTGGTGCGGGTGCCGCTGGGCAAGCGCGAAGTGCTGGGCGTGGTCTGGAACGAGCCGACCTCGCTGGAAGGCGCCGAGCCCGACATGGCGCTCAAACCCGTCGGCGCCGCGCTCGACGCGCTGGCGCCGCTGGGCGAGGCCTGGCGCGACCTCGTGGCCTTTGCCGGGCGCTACTACCAGCGCTCTATCGGCGAGATCGCGCTGGCCGCCCTGCCGCCGCAGCTGCGCGACCTGAGCACGACGCAGCTGGCGCGCCGCCTCAAGCGCAAGACCACGGCGGGGCCGGTGGCCGAGACCGCCGAGTCCGCGAACCTGATCGCCCTCTCCGAAGAGCAGGCGGCCGCGCTGGCCCGCATCGGGGCCGAGACCGGCACCTTCCTGCTGGTCGGCAGCACCGGCAGCGGCAAGACCGAGGTCTACCTGCGCTGCGTGGCCGACCTGCTCGCGCGCGACCCCGAGGCGCAGGCGCTGGTGATGGTGCCCGAGATCAACCTCACGCCGCAGCTCGAAGCCCGCTTCAAGGCCCGCTTCGGCGACGAGGCCGTGGTGTCGCTGCACAGCGGCATGACGAATCCGCAGCGGCTCGCGAGCTGGCTGGCGGCGCACGGCGGCGCGGCGCGCATCGTGCTGGGCACGCGCATGGCGGTGTTCGCGTCGATCCCGGGGCTGAAGCTCATCGTGGTCGACGAAGAGCACGACCCCAGCTACAAGCAGCAGGAAGGCGCGCGCTACTCGGCGCGCGACCTCGCCGTGTGGCGCGGCCAGCGCGAAAAAGCCAAGGTGATCCTCGGCTCGGCCACGCCCTCGCTCGAAAGCTGGCACCAGAGCCGGCCGCCCGAGGGCGACGACCCGGGCGGGCGCTACGTGCGGCTGGCCATGCCTTCGCGCATCGGCGCGGGCGCGCTGCCGGCCGTGCGGCTGGTCGACATGAACCTGCAGCCGCCGAAGACGGTGATCTCGGGCGCGCTGCTCGACGCCATCGGCCAGCGCATCGCGCGCGGCGAGCAGAGCATGATCTTCCTGAACCGGCGCGGCTATGCGCCGGTGCTGGCCTGCGGCGACTGCGGCTGGAAGAGCGAATGCCCGCACTGCAGCGCCTACCGCGTGTTCCACAAGATCGACCGCACGCTGCGCTGCCACCACTGCGGCTTCACCGAGCGCGTGCCGCGCGCCTGCCCGGCCTGCGGCAACCCCGACATCGCGCCCGTGGGCCGCGGCACCGAACGGCTCGAAGAACACCTGGCCGAGCTGTTCGCCGCCGTGAAGCACGCCGACGGCAGCGCGGTGCGCATCGCGCGCATCGACGCCGACAGCACCAAGAAACAGGGCGCGCTCGAATCGCAGCTCGCGGCCGTGCATGCGGGCGAGGTCGACGTGCTCGTCGGCACGCAGATGATCGCCAAGGGCCACGACTTCCGCCGCATCACGCTGGTGGCCGCAGTGAACCCCGATGGCGCGCTGTTCTCCAGCGACTTCCGCGCGCCCGAGCGCTTGTTCAGCCTGTTGATGCAATCAGCGGGCCGTGCGGGCCGCGATGCCGCCTACCTCGCGGCGCAGGGCACCAAGGCCGAGATGTGGATCCAGACGCACCATGCGCCGCACCCGCTGTTCGCGGCGCTGCGCCGGCACGACTACGAGGCCTTCGCCAAGCAGCAGTTGGAAGAACGCCAGGCCGCCGCCATGCCGCCCTTCGCGTTCCAGGCGCTGCTGCGCGCCGACGCGCGCGAGCAGTCGGTGGCGCAGGGCTTTCTGAACCTTGCGGCCGACAAGGCCGAGGCGCTGCCCGGCGCCGACCTCGTCACGCGCTACCCGGCGGTGCCGCTGGCGATCCAGCGCGTGGCGAACGTGGAGCGCGCGCAGATGCTCATCGAAAGCCCGTCACGCGCGGCGCTGCAACGCCTGCTGGCCGCCTGGCAGCCGCTGCTGCATGAGCTGCGGCGCACGCCCGAGGGCAAGGGCGTGATCCGCTGGCTGGTGGACGTGGACCCGCACAGCATCTGAGCGACGCGCGAAGGCGCCTCAGCGCGGACGCAGGATGCGGTTGCGCAGGCCTTCGGGTTTGCGCAGCAAGGGCGCGTCGGGGCCGGAGGCAGCGCTCTTGGCCAGGCGACCGCCGGGCACGGCAGGGCAGACGCCCGTGACCTGGTGCGAGAGCGCGGCGGCCAGGCGCGCCTCCGCCGGATCGCCGAGCGCATGGCCGAAATCGTCGGGGATGGCGCAGGTGGGTGCGAGACCGTCCGGGTAGTCGCCGAACCCCTTGGCGTTCACGCTCTGGAACTGCACGCTGAAGTAGGTGGTGCCGCAGTTGTCCTGGGGATAGAAGCCGTAGGGCTTGCCGCAGGTGGTGCCGCCGATCTGGACCACGTCGATGTCGATGCCGCGCAGGCCGTTGATGAACGCCTCGCTGGCCGAGCAGGTGTCGGGCCCCGTGAGCACGTAGACGCGCCGCAGGTCGAGGCTGGGCAGCGGCTGGGGCGGGTCGATGGGAGCAAGGAAGCCCAGGGTCGTGGCCCAGAACGGCGTGGGCAGGAGCGGCTCACCAAACACCGGATCGCGTTCGGTGTGCTTGTTGTTGTAGCGCAGGGACTCGAAGGCTTTGTCGCGCGTCTTCGCCTCGCCGGCGACCATGAAAGCCAGTTGGCTGGCCATGTCCAGATAGCCGCCGCCGTTGTAGCGCAGGTCGACGACCAACTCGGTGGGCTGCGCCGCGCGCAGTTGCTCGAAGGCTGTCTTCAGTGGCAGCTCCGCCGTCCCGATGTGGTCGTTGAACTGCAGGTAGCCGACCTTGCGGCCCTCGTTCGGGAGGATCTTGACGTTCTGGACAGGCATCGAGGTCACGGCGGCGGCCGTCAGCGCGACCTCGCGCTCGATGCCGCTGACGACGTCGCGAACGGTAAAAAGCGTGCGCGTCCCCGGCGCGGCGGGAGCAAGCCCCGCGTTGAGGATCTCGATGCCTGCGACCGTGTTGTCGTTCACGAAATCGATGCCGTTGATCTTGAGCACCTGATCGCCGCGCCGCAAACCGGCATCCGGCACGGCTGCGGGGGAGCCGGGCTCCACATAGGCCACCAGCAGATCGCGTGGCGGGCGGTCGGCGAAAAACGCCCACTTTGCCCCATAGTCGACGGACGTGCCGCCGTGCAAGAGCCCTTCCCACCGATCGGTGGCGTAGGCGAAATGGAACAGGTCCTTGCGCGCGCCCGAAGGCGTTGCGCGATGGGTCTTGAGCAGGTCGAAATAGTCGGACGTGGCGTACAGCGCGGGGTCCAGATCCGGGACTTCGTCGTACCAGAGGTAGGTGTCGTTGGTCCACGCGCGCAGCCAGTTGTTCTCATCGACCGTGCGGCCGGCCTTGTCGGCGAACGGCTTGCCGTCGTAGCCCGTGCCGGTGCGTGGTGCCGCGCAGCGGTCCTTGTAGAGACTCGCGGCGCGGAACACGCCTTCGACCCAGGGCGCATTGCGCAAGGCATCGCCGTCGTCGGGCGCATCGGGCGGTGCCGTGGGTGGGGTGGTGGTGGTGGGTGGCGTGATGCCCGTGCCGCTGTTCGGCAGGAAGCTGGCACCAGAGCCCCCGTCTCCCCCGCCACCGCAGGCGACGAGCACGGCCATCGGAACGGACAGCAGCAGAAGACGGGCGAAACGAAAACGCAGGGGGAAAAGAGGCACGGCGAAGTTCCTGGAAGGCGGTAAGGCGCCACCATCCTAGGAAGCTCTGCGCAGGCGCGCATTGGACCAAAGTCCTAGATGCAGACCGAACGCGCCGCGTCGGTCGTCAGTGGTAGCCGGTGGGCTCCTTGCCCATGTCGACGTAGCGCAGCTCGTTGTGCCGTCGCCGCGCAACGCTGTTCGGCCAGGCGAACACGACGAGGCTCAGCGCGGCCAGCGCGAGCGCGGCGCCCGTGCCGAGCGTGCCGACATGCCAGAACCAGCCCACCGCAGCGAGCCAGGCCAACCACATCAGGATGCGAACCAGTATTGCCATCGCGTCCCCCACTTGGACCTCACATTTGCACCATTCACACCTTGGACTCGGAACCACTGTAGCAGCGCAACTGCATACGCAAGCATTCATCTGAAGAGATAACGCCCGCTATGCCTTAAGGCATGCCCCGGGATTACCCCGAAATAATCTGCAAAAGGAGTTGACGGTACCCCCCGCCTTGCACAAGCTGTGCCTGTGCGGTTCCATCGCTGGGGCTGCGTGTGTTCGTGCCCGCTCGCTTGATGCAAAGGTCGCCGTGAACTCGTCGTCTCTTCTGGCTGGGGTCGGTGTTGTCGCCGTCTCGCTCGCGTGCCTTGCAGGGTCCGCAGGGGCGGCGGAGCTCGAACTGCAGGGTCGGCGACTGGTGGTCTCGGGCACGCTCGACGGCAGCAAGGTCAAGGCCTTCACCGAGCATTTGGGCAGCGGCACGGTGCGCACCGTGGTGTTCGAAGACTCGTTCGGCGGCACCGCCGAAGCCGCCGGCGCGTATGCCGACGCGATCCGCGAGAGCGGCGTGCAGACCGAGGTGCGCGGCCACTGCATGGCGGCCTGCGCGTATGCGTTCCTGGCTGGCAAGACGCACCGATTCGCAGACGGCCTGCAGGTCAACGGCATTCTGTTGCCGGTGGCCGCCCGCCCCACCGCAGCCGAGCTGGCGGTGCGCTGGCGCGGCGAGGAAGCCCGCAAGACGCTGGCCGACTTCACACCCGCCCCGGGCGCCGCCGCAGCAGCAGCGCACCCGATCGAAACCACCGCGCCCACACCCAAGGACAACTGGCAGCCCGACCACGGCGTGCTCTTCACGGCCAGCCCGACGCTGTTCGGCCGTGTCTACAACACCTACTACTGCGACGGCACGCAGGGCCGCGATTTCTCGAAGTGCGAAAGGCTCTCCGACGCCGACCCGTACAAGCTGGGGGTGCTGACCGAGTGATCAGCGCAGCGCGCCGACCGCCACCGGGAAGGTGAAGAACGCCGCCACCGTCGTCCACAGGATGATGCGTGCGATGCGGCCGTTGTCGGCGCCGAAGCGCTCGGCCAGCATCGACACGTTGCTCGCGCTCGGCAGCGCGGCGACGAGCACGATCACCGCGAGCGCCGACGGTGCCAGCGGCAGCCCGAGCGCGATGGCGCCGCGCCCCAGCGCCCAGACGGCCAGCGGATGCAGCACCAGCTTCACGAGCACCACAGGCAGTACATCGGCCAGCGGGGCCTTCGGCGCGGGCCCGGCGCCGGTGCCCATCGCCGCCGCCACCATGGCGCTGGCGCCGTGCTCGCGCGCCACCAGCGCCGAGCGCGCGAGCACCGCGCCGATGGTGAAGAGCGCCACGGGCGAGGCCGCGTCGGCCAGCATGGCGATGGTGCGCTCGACCGGCCCGGGCAGCTGCCAGCGCATCGCCGACAGCAGCACGCCCAGCAGGATCGACCAGGGCATCGGGTTCACGAGGATGCCGCGCAGCGCCTTGCGCGCGGCCTGCGTGGCGCCCTGGCGGCCTGCGCTGCCGGCACCGTCGAGCCGCGACAGCGCGATGCACAGCGACGAGGTCACGACGAGGTCGAACGCGATGGTGATGATGATCGGCCCGGCCGCCTGCGCGCCCAGCAGCGCCACCAGCAGCGGCACGCCCATGAAGCCGGTGTTCGGAAAGGCCGCCACCAGCGCGCCGAAAGCCGCGTCGTTCCAGCCGATGCGCGCATTGCGCGTGAACAGCACCACGCCCGCCACCACGGCCAGCGCGCAGATGCCCCAGATCAGTGCCACGCTGCCGTCCAGCAGCTGCGCGATGGGCGTGCTGGCGCCGAAGCGCAGCAGCATGCAGGGCAGCGCGAAATACAGCACGAAGGTGTTGAGCCCCGGAATCGCCTCCAGCGGCAGGATGCGGGTGCGGGCGGCGGCATAGCCGGCCGCGATCAGGGCGAAGAAAGGAAAAGTAACAAGGAAAACAGGCAGCACACCGGCATTGTCGTCCTCCTTGGCCGCGCGATGCCCGCTGACACAGGGGGCCGGAGCCGGCCCCGTATCATTGCCCGCTTTGCGACGGTCGCGCCCTGCGGCCTCTCCTGCTTTCCCGTCTTTTCGCTTTCCCGGTTCCCCCTCCCCCATGTCCCACGGTCTCAATCTCGCCCAGCAAGAAGCGGTCAACTACATGCACGGTCCCTGTCTGGTGCTCGCAGGCGCGGGCTCGGGCAAGACGCGCGTGATCACGCACAAGATCGGCCGGTTGATCCAGTCGGGCCTGAAGCCCGAGCGCATCGCGGCCATCACCTTCACGAACAAGGCGGCCGCCGAAATGCGCGAGCGCGCCAAGGACCTGATCGGGCGCGACGCGCGCAAGGTGGTGGTGTGCACCTTCCACGCACTGGGCGTGCGCATGATGCGGGAAGACGGCCACGTGCTGGGCCTGAAGAAGGCCTTCAGCATCCTGGACAGCGACGACGTCACCAAGATATTGAAAGACTGCGGCGGCACCGTCGACGTCGCCACCGCCCGCATCTGGCAGTGGACGATCAGCAAGTGGAAGAACATGGGCCTGAACGCCACGCAGGCCGCGGCGGCGGCGGTGGACGACAACGAGCGCATCACGGCCGAGATCATGGGCCAGTACGAAGAGCGGCTGCAGGCCTACCAGAGCGTGGACTTCGACGACCTCATCGGCATGCCGCTGAAGCTGCTGTACGAGTTCCCCGAGGTGCGCGCCAAGTGGCAGGCGGCGCTGGGCCACATCCTCGTCGACGAATACCAGGACACCAACGCCACGCAGTACGAAGTGCTCAAGGCCTTGGCGGGCGAGCGCGGCCAGTTCACTGCCGTGGGCGACGACGACCAGTCGATCTACGGCTGGCGCGGCGCCACGCTGGACAACCTGAAGAAGCTGCCGGTCGACTACCCGACGCTCAAGGTCATCAAGCTGGAGCAGAACTACCGCTCCACCAGCGCCATTCTTCGCGCGGCCAACAACGTGATCGGCCCCAACCCCAAGCTGTTTCCGAAGACGCTGTTCTCGGAACTCGGCGAAGGCGAGCCGGTGCGCATCGTCGATGCCGACACCGAACTGCACGAGGCCGAGCGCACGGTGGCGCGCATCATCAGCCTGCGCGCGGGCGATGTGGTTTCGCAGGGCAAGCAGTACAAGGAGTTCCGCGACTTCGCGATCCTGTACCGCGCCAACCACCAGGCCCGCATCTTCGAGCAGGCACTGCGCAAGGCGCAGATTCCGTACAAGGTGTCGGGCGGCCAGAGCTTCTTCGACCGCGCCGAAATCAAGGACCTGTGCGGCTGGTTTCGCCTGTGGGTCAACAACGACGACGACCCGGCGTTCCTGCGCGCCATCACCACGCCCAAGCGCGGCATCGGCCACACGACGCTGGCCAGCCTGGGCAGCTTCGCGAGCCAGTACAAGCTGAGCCTGTTCGCAGCGCTGTTCAGCCCGTCGCTGCCGAGCGTGATCCCGAAGCGCACGCTCGATGGCGTGCACGAGTTCGGTCGCTACATCAACGACCTGGAATACCGCGCGCGCCGCACCATGGGCGCCGAAGCCTCGCGGGCCTTCATGCTCGAGTGGCTCAAGGAAATTGATTACGAGCGCCATCTCTACGAAGGCGAAGACAGCGAGGCCGCGGCCGCCACGCGCTGGACCAACGTACTGGAGTTCGTCGACTGGATGTCGCAACGCGCCGGCGGTTCGCTCGACGACGCCTCGGGCGCCGACGACACCAATCCGAACGAGCACAAGAGCCTGCTCGAAGTGGCGCAGACCATCTCGCTGCTGTCGACCATCAGCGAGCGCGAACAGGACCAGAACGTGGTCACGCTCTCGACGCTGCATGCGTCCAAGGGCCTCGAATGGCCGCATGTGATGCTCATCGGCGTGACCGAAGGCCTGCTGCCTTTCAAGCTCGACGACGACAACGGCCGCCAGAAGGTGGTGAGCGACGAAACCACGCAGCGCCTGCAGGAAGAGCGCCGCCTGATGTACGTGGGCATCACCCGCGCGCAGCGCAGCCTGGCCGTGAGCTGGACCAAGAAGCGCAAGCAGGGCCGCGACATGGTGCCCTGCATGCCGAGCCGCTTCATTGCCGAGATGGGCCTGGACAAGGCCACGACCAAGGAAGACCCGCGCGAGAAACTGAAGGCGCTGCGCGCCGAGTTCGCACGCAAGGCGCTGGACAGCGCGGCCAAGGCCGCCGCCACGCCATGAGGATGACGGCGACGGTGGCGATCGCGTTGCTCACCGCGGTTCTCGCGGCCGGATGCGCGGCCCCGCGCCACGACCCCAACTGCCCCGCCGACGCACGCGAGCTGCCGCTGCAGGCGCTGTACGGCCAGTGGGAAGCCCGCTTCGACGACCTGCCCGGCGCGGCCGTCGTGCAGCTGGGCAAGCACCCCGAATACGCCGGCGTGCGCGGCACCATCACGCGCCGCGCCGATGCCTCGACGAAGTCCACCGTCGCGCAGCTCGCGGGCGATGTCGACGACGAGGGCGCGCTGTCCATCGACGAATCGCTGGACGGCCGCGCCATCAGCGGCGTCTGGTCGGGCACGCTGCAACCGGGCGCCTGCGGCCGCGAGTTCCGCGGCACGTGGCGCGATGCCGCGACCGAGCGCACGCACCCGTTCGTGCTGCGCAAGACCGTCGCACAGGAAGGAAAGCCATGAAGACCACACGACGACACCCTGCCTCCTTGTTCAATCTGCGCACCGTCGCCGCCGTGGCCGCGTGCCTCGGCGCCGCATCTGCCGCGCAAGCACAGGCCGTCGAGAAGCCGGCCAGTCCGCTGGCCGACGCGCAGCTCACCTGGCAGCAGTGCGCCGCGCTCGGCGCGAACAACGAAGCGCGCCTGGCCTGCTACGACCGCTGGTCGCAACAGCAGACACTGCCCTCGGTGTCGGTGCCCGTCGCGCCGCCCGTGCTCGCGAGCACGCAGCCGCCGGTGGACGGCACGATCCCGGCCACGCGCGTGGTGTCGGTCGCCACCACCGAAGGTTGCCGCGACCGCCAGTACTCGTCGCTGTCGCGCTTCTGGGAACTCGAGAACGCCACCGACTGCGGCACCTTCGGCTTCCGCGGCTACCGTCCGCTCACGGTGTCGGCCTCGGCCGCCACCGACAAGCCCCAGCCGCCGACCTCACCGTCGGCCGGCCACACGGCCGAGCCCGTGGCCTACCAGGCGAATGAAATGCGCATCGGCCTGTCGGTGCGCACCAAGCTCGCGCAGGGCATGCTCACGCAGAACGACCCGGTCAAGAAAGATTCGCTGTGGTTCGCGTACTCGCAGCTGTCGACGTGGCAGCTGTTCAACGGCGACATCTCGCGGCCGTTTCGCACCACCGACCACGAGCCGGAGCTGATGTATGTCTACCCGACCGACTTCAAGCTGCCCGGCGGCTGGCGCTGGCGCTACACGGGCGTGGGCATCGTGCACCAGTCGAACGGCCAGAGCCTGCCGCTGTCGCGCAGCTGGAACCGCGTGTACCTGATGGGCGGCGCCGAGCTCGACGACCGCTTCACCATCACGGGCCGCGTCTGGCAGCGCATGTCGGAAAGCGCCGCGAAGGACGACAACCCCGACATCTCCGAGTACATCGGCCGCGCCGAGGTCACGGGCCGCTGGAACCTCAACCGCGACAACCAGCTGGGCATCACGGTGCGCAACAACCTGCGCGACAGCGGCCGCGGATCGGTGCGCCTCGAATGGCTGAAGGCCATCGGCGATCCGACCAAGAGCAACCTGCGTTTCCACACACAGCTGTTCCACGGCTACGGCGACACGCTGGTGGACTACAACCGCAAGCGCACCGTGCTGAGCATCGGCCTCAGCTTGGTGGACTTCTGATCTTCCTCACATCCAGGGCCCTTCAGATGACTGCAGACCTTTCTCCCGTCGATGCCACGCAGCGCGAGATCATCGCGGCCCTGCATGTGGCGCCCGTCTTCGATGCCGCCGCCGAACTCGCGCGGCGCACCGACTTCCTCGCCGACTACCTGCGCAGCACCGGCCTGAAGGCGCTGGTGCTAGGCATCAGCGGCGGCGTCGATTCGCTGACCGCCGGCTGCCTCGCGCAACGCGCGGTCGAGAAGCTGCGCGCCGAAGGCCGCGACGCCACCTTCATCGCGATGCGCCTGCCCTACGGCGTGCAGCGCGACGAGGCCGAGGCGCAGGCAGGGCTGGCGGTGATCCGCCCCGACCGCCTGCTGACGGTGGACATCCGCCCCGCCGCCGATGCGATGCTGGCCGCGCTGCGCGCCGGCGAACTGGTCTTTCGCGACGCAGCGCACGAAGACTTCGTGCTCGGCAACATCAAGGCGCGCCAGCGCATGATTGCGCAGTTCGCAGTGGCCGGCGCGCACGACGGCCTCGTGATCGGCACCGACCACGCGGCCGAAGCGCTCATGGGTTTCTTTACCAAGTTCGGCGACGGCGCGGCCGACGTGACGCCGCTCACCGGCCTCAACAAACGCCGCGTGCGCGCCCTGGCGGCGCTGCTCGGCGCGCCCGATGCGCTGGTCTACAAGGTGCCCACCGCCGACCTCGAATCGCTCGTGCCGGGCAAGCCCGACGAAGATGCCTTCGGCGTGAGCTACGAGCAGATCGACGACTTCCTCGAAGGCAAGCCGGTGTCGGCCGCGGCGCGCGCGGTGATCCTGTCGACACACCGCAAAAGCGCCCACAAGCGGGCGCTGCCGGTCGAGCCGCCAACGCCCTGACAGCGGCGGGAGGGGGCGCCGCCGATGCAAGTGTGAATCGGCGATGGGATTAAGTCTCAGAACGACGTCAACAAACGTTGCGTGTCACCCTTTAGTATCAATTGGTGCGGATACGTCTGTAAAAATTCTGAATGGCTGGCACAACGCCCAGCCCTTTGGAATTCCATGCTTGATGTAGTGAAACCCGAAATCCTCGTGGTCGACGACGACCCCGAGGTCTGCGAAACGCTGGTCGACCTGCTCGAGTCATCGGGCTTCCGGGCACAGGCGGTGCCGGACGGCCTGGCCATGGCGGCGCGCCTCGACCAGCGCGCGTTCTCGCTCGTGATCATCGACCTGCGCCTGAAGAAGGAAGACGGCATCGAGCTCGCGCGCCAGCTGCGCACGCATTCGCGCATTCCGATCATCATCCTCACGGGCCAGGGCACGGCAGCCGATCGCGTGCTGGGCCTGGAAACCGCGGTCGACGACTTCGTCGCCAAGCCCTTCGACAACCGCGAGCTCATTGCGCGCATCCGCGCGCTGCTGCGCCGCTCGGCCGGCACCGGCATGCCGCGCTCGCTGCGCGCCGACCGGCTGAGCCACGAACGTTATTTGTTCGGCGACTGGACCCTCAACATCACCGCCCGCGAGCTGCTGCGCAGCGACGGCTCGCCCTGCGACCTGACCCATGGCGAGTTCGCCTTGCTCGAGGTCTTCGTGCTGCATGCGAACCGGGTCATCGACCGCGAGCAGTTGCTGCTCAAGACGCGCAGCGCCCAGTCGGATGCCGTGAGCCGCACGATCGACGTGCTGGTGTCGCGGCTGCGCCGCAAGATCGAGGACGACCCGGACAACCCGCGCTTCATCTGCACGGAGCGCGGCGCGGGCTACCGCTTTGCGGCGAACGTGGTTCGCTGCTGAGGCGGCCACCGCCAGGCACTGCCCCATGAGCGCTCGCTTCTTCTCCTCTCTGGCGCCCCAGGGCTTGCGATCGCGCAGCCTGCGCGATCGCTGGATCCTGACCTTCGGCGTCCTGGCCATCACCACGGTGGTTCTGGCCGCAGTGGCCATGGTGGCGCTGTTCAACGCCAAGGCCGCGATCCAGGGCTTCGACGAGCGCATCCTGCCGTCCGTGGTGAAGTCGCTCGCGCTGTCGGAACGGGTCACGCACCTTGCGGCGGCGGCGCCCTACGTGGCGGAAATGTCGATCTCGGCGCGGCTCAACCAGGAGAAGGCCGAGTTGCTGAAACGCCAGGACGAAGCGCGGGCGCTTGCGGCGCAGTTGCCAGCGGCCAGCGGAGCGGCCACCGGCATCCCGAAGGTGCTGAATTCGATGCAGGTGGTGCTGGACGACCTGATCGAATTCAAGCGGCGGGACCTCGCGCTGCGCGAAGAAGGCCGCGGACGCATTCATGCGCTGAGCCAGCTGGAACACCACATCGCCGACATGCCCGAGCGTCCCAGGTACGCGGCCGGCCATTCGCTGCTGCTGCTGCGCGTCGCCTTGTACGCCCACAACACGCTCGACCTGGATGAAGCCGAGCGGGTGTACCTGGCCGACGCCCGTTCGGGCAACGCCTTGCGCGTCGATCCGGCCGTTCGCGCGCAGATCGCCGAACTCGCCGACAGCATCTTCGCGCTGCGCAGGCAGCACCTTGCCTTGCGCGACCGCAAGACCCTGCTGCTCACCTCGACGCGCATGTTGTCGGACGAACTCACGCGCTCGGTCGATCGCCACGTGGCAATGCTCAGCGCCGAGGTGTCGTCGCGCGAGCACTCGGTGAGCCTGATCGTCCGTTCGGGGCTCATTGCCGTCACCTTCGCGTTGCTGGTGGCCGCCGCCGCGCTGTTGCTCGGGTTCTGGAACCTGCGGGATTCGCTGCGCGACCTGACCCGTGTCACCTCCGCCATCACGGAGCTGTCGCACGGCAATGCGAGCGCGCAGCCCGATGTGTCGAAGCGCGACGACGAGGTCGGTGCGCTCATCGGTGCGTTCAACGTGTTCCGCGAGAACACGCTGTCGATGCGCCGGATGGGCGCCGACATCGCCGAACAGCGGCGACTGCTGCGCACGGTGCTCGACAGCATCGACGACGGCCTGGGGGCCTTCGACGCCGAAGGCCGTCTCGTGGCCTGGAACCCGCGCTTTGCTGCCCTGCTTCACCTTCCCTCGCAGGCAGTGCATACCGGCGCAACGCTCGACGCGTTGCGCAGCGCGCTGCCGCCCCTGGCCGACGGCCGCCCCGCCGTCGACCTGCTGGGACCGCCCGATGCGCAGCGATGGCGCGAAGACCACCTGCTCGACAACGGCCAGGTGCTGGCCGTGCGCAACCATTCCATGCCGGCCGGCGGCTTCGTCACGCTGTACAGCGACCAGAGCGAGAGCCGCGCCCTCGAACACCAGGTGCGGCAGACGCAGAAGATGGAAGTGCTGGGCCAGCTCACGGGCGGTGTCGCGCACGACTTCAACAACCTGCTCGCGGCCGTCTTCAGCAACCTGCAGCTGCTGCAAGCGCGCGAGGACCTGTCGCCTGACATGCGCCGCATCGTGGACCGCGCGTTCCGTGCCTCGGAGCGCGGTGCCGTGCTCACGACGCGCCTGCTGGCTTTTGCCCGCCGGCAGACGCTGCGCGTCGAGGTACTCGATGTCGACCAGATGCTTGCAGGACTCCAGGACCTCGTCGCCTACTCGCTGGGGCAGGACATCCGCGTCGAACTCGATCTGCAGGCCGACGGGGCCTGTGTGCTGGTCGACGGCGGGCAGCTCGAGAATGCGATCCTCAACCTCGCACTGAACGGCGGTGCCGCCATGCCGCGGGGCGGTGTGCTCACCCTGCACAGCGCACTGCGCCCTGCCGTGCAAGGCGTGGCAGTCAACGCCCCCGGGAGCACGACGGTCGAAATCCGCATCAGCGACACGGGCAGCGGCATGCCGCCCCATGTGCTGGAGCGCATCTTCGAGCCGTTCTTCTCGACCAAGCGGAACGAGGGCAGCGGCCTCGGCCTGAGCATCGTGTACGGCTTCGTCAAGCAGTCCGGCGGCGACATCCGCGTGCAGAGCGTGGTCGGCCAGGGCACGACCTTCACGCTGGCCCTGCCCGAAGCCCCGCCGAATTCCGCGCCGGCGTGCGCACCGCCGCCGCCCGCGTTGTCGCTCGCGCAGATGTGCGTGCTGCTGGTGGACGACGACGCCGATGTGCGCGACGCCACCTTCGAATTCCTGAAGGAGCGCGGTGCGCGGGTGCAGGCGGTGGCGTCCTCGACGGACGCGTCTGCGGCGCTCCAGGCCCAGGCCTTCGACCTGGTGCTGTCCGACGTCAGCCTGGGGCCCGGCGGCGACGGCCTGCAGCTGATGCGCGACGTGCACCGCCTCCATCCCCACATCCCCGTGGTGCTGATCTCGGGCCTCCCCTCCGATCTCCTCGCGCGCCGCCACGGCGTGCCGCCGAACACGCGCATCCTGCGCAAGCCGTTCCTCAACGGCGAACTGATGCAGGCCATTGCGCAGGCGCTGGCGCAGCACCGCGCCGACGCGTCGTCTCCCGCCGCACTCTCCGCCTGAGCCGCTGCCAGAGCTGTTCGAGCCGCCGCCTGCCGCAACGGCGGTCGGCACGCGCGCGCCCACAGTTGTTTGCATTGCGAGTGTTTCGTCATCTCTTTTGATTGTTTACTTTTTATTTACGAAGCTCCGCCCCAATAGCGTCTTGAAGGTCACCTGCTCGCCCCCGCGATGCCGAGGGCCCGCTGCCCATCACAAGACATGCGAAGGAGGAGCGTCCGATGCCAGGACTCGAGACAACAACCGCACCGCGCGCTGCCGCGCCGCGTTCGCCATGAGGACCGCCATGCCGCAAGGCGTGCGCCGCAATCCCGCGCCGGAAGTCGAGCACAGTTTCGTGCGCTCACTGCAGAGCGGCCCCGCGCCCTCGGGCCCGCGCGGCTTTCTGCATTGCCTGCAGCACGGCAGCCCGTCGCCGCTGGAACGCTGGCACTGCCACGACGAATACGAACTGCACCTGATCGCGGACACCCGGGGCTGGGCCTTCGTCGGAGACCATGTCGGGCGCTTCGAGCCCGGGCACCTCGTGCTCACCGGTCCGCGGCTGCCGCACAACTGGGTTTCGCACAACCTCCCCTCCGAGGGTGTCGAACTGCGCAGCCAGGCCCTTCAATTTGCAGACGCGCCGCTGCGCAAGGGCATGGAGGTGTTCAACGAACTCCAGGAAGCCGCCCCGCTGCTGGAGAAGGCACGCTACGGTGTCGAGTTCCTCGGCATCAGCGACTGCGTGCGAGAGCACTTCGACCGCATGCAGGCCTGCGAGGGGCCGGAGCGGTTCGCCGAGTTCCTTCGGCTGCTGAGCCGGCTCGTGCGGTGCAAGAGCCAGCGCGTGCTCTCTTCAGGCTGGCTGCCGGTCAGGGGCCGTGCGGAAACGGTCGATGCCATCGCCAGGGCCGTCGCCTACATCCGCCTGCACCTGGACCAACCGCTGTCGGCGCCGAGTGTTTGCGACCACGCGGGCATCAGCCAGGGCAGCTTCTCGCGCCTGTTCGGTCAATGCACCGAGGTCTCGTTCACCGATTTCGTGAACCGGCTGCGCGTCGGCAAGGCCTGCCAGTTGCTCATGGAAAGCGACCAGCAGATCTCGAGCATCTGCTACGCCGCGGGGTTCAACAACATCGCCAACTTCAACCGGCGCTTCCTGAAGATCAAGGGCATGACGCCCAAGGAATTCCGCCTGCAAGTGGCCATGCGCCACAGCCAGAGCCAGACGCTGCCGATCTCACGCTTCGACATGGAGAACGTCGGCGTGGACGCAATGGCGGCAGCCGGCGCCTTCCGCGAAGGCGCTGCCCTGTACCGTCAGTCGTAGGCGACGGTCACCAGCGCGGCCGACGGCCCGCCGGCCAGCGGGGCCGCGGACGCCAGCAGCGTCAACGTGCCACCTTGCTGGCCGATTGCATGCCATTGCGTGGCATCGATGGCCTGCGCCCGCCCCTGGCCGTCCATGAAGCGTGCGGACACCGCCTGCGTGGGGGCCGCGTCAACCTTCACCCGCGCGCTGGGGCGATCCACAGCCTCACGGGAAAGGACCAGATCGGCCTGCCGTCCGCGCATCCACACCGCCGATTAACAATTGCAATTCAAATTCATTGCCTTGCCCGAGGAAAAAAGGCCTCGACGATCAAGAAGCAATCAATTTCATACGCTTTCTTTCTGCGATATACGAAATATGCGCAAACGCGTATCACACATAAAATATGTCACCATTTATTCACAAGAAAAAGCAACCAACAACAACCAGAGTTAATCACTGCAAATTCTTTATTTCACCCCAAACATTTAAGAAATAGACTCCGCCCGCCCTACAAAAGGCAATGCGTTATTCATTCTTAAAGATTCAGGGAAATCAGATGCAAAAGGGTAGTTTCTTCAAGGCAGCGGCAGTCGCGGCCACCATGGTTCTCTCGCAAGGCGCTCTGGCCGCCGATGGCACCGTCAACTTCACCGGTGAAATCGTCGACACGCTGTGCTCGATCGCACCGGGCAGCCAGAACCTGACCGTGGCGCTGGGCAAGGTCTCGCGCACCGTGTTCGACGGTGCCACCGCCGGCACCGCAGTCGCTGGCAAGAAGTCCACACCGGCCAAGTTCAGTATCGACCTGCTGGGTTGCGGTGCCAGCGCCAAGGGCGCGACCGTGACCTTCACCGGCACCGCCGACCTCGACGACGCAAGCAATCTGCGTTTGGCCAACGCCGGGCAAGTCGGCGTCGGCGCCGCGAGCGGCGTGGCGATCGAGCTCGGCGACTCCGCCGGCACCAAGATCCCGCTCGGCTCGCCGTCGGCTGTCTACACGTTGGGCCAGGGTGACAACGCACTCAAGTTCCAGGCAGCGTATGTGGCAACCCGCTCGGCCGTGACGGTCGGTCCGGCCAACTCGGTCGCGCAGTTCACCATCGCCTACAAGTAATCGGCGCAGGCGCGGCCTTCGCCGCCGGCCGAAATCATTCGCTTCGGCCGACGCGGCGCCTCACCCAGGCGCCACCACTTGCGCAACGCGCCACGGTGGGCGTCACCCCCACTTTCTTTCGCCCACGCCTCGATTGCACTTGATCGTGCGCCGGCGCGACGGGATGCGCGCGTTTTGCGCACCTGAGACCTGAATGCGCCAAGGAATTTCGTCTATGTGCAGCAAGACCTGCCTCCGGTGGTCCTTTGCCCTCCTGCTGACGTTCGGCCTCCAATGGCCGGCCAGTGCGGGCATCACGCTCAGCGGCACGCGCGTGATCCTGGGCGAGAAGGACCGCGAAGCCTCCATTCCGGTGAAGAACACCAGCACCTCGCCCTACGTGGTCCAGACCTGGATCGACGCGGGCGAAGGCCACAACAAGACCCCGCTGCTCGTCACACCGCCGCTGTCGCGACTCGATCCGGGCATGGAGAACATCCTGCGCATCATGCGCGTGGCCGGCGAGTTGCCGGCCGATCGCGAGTCGGTGTTCTGGCTCAACGTGAAGGAGATTCCCGAGCGGTCGAAGGACGAGAACGTCCTTCAGATCGCGGTTCGCAGCCGCATCAAGCTGTTCTACCGGCCGGCGCGGCTTCCGGGCAAACCCGAGGAAGCGCGCACGCAGTTGCGGTGGGTCGTCAGCCCCGCGTCGCAGGGCCAGGGCGCGGTGCTCCGGGTCGCCAATCCGTCGGCGTACCACGTCACGTTCACGGCGCTGAACATCAACGATGGCCAGCAGAGGATCAATGCCGACATGGTGCCGCCGCTCGGCGAAGTCAGCTATCCGTTGAACGCAGTGAAGGCGCCTGAAGCGATCCGGGTGAATTTCACCACGCTCAACGACTACGGTGGCGAAACACCTGAAGAGCAGGTCCAGGTGCCTTCGGGCACCGCACCCGTGGCCGTGGCCGTGAAGGCCGAGTTGCTGCCGCCGGCCGCACCGTCCGAGTCATCTGCCGACCACAAGCGCTGAGCCCGCACCGAGGACGACCCGCCATGCCTCGCTCTTGCGTCTTTCGCTGGCCAACACGATCGGCGCTCCATGCCGCGGTGCTGGGCACGCTCGGTGTGCTGAGCGTGCCTGCGCTCGCGCAGCAACAAACGCCATCGGACCGCGTCGACTTCAATGCGGAATTTCTCAGCATCGGCGGCAACCAGCCGCACGCCGATCTTTCGTTGTTTTCCACCGGCAACCGCGTGTTCGCCGGGACATACCTGGTCGACGTCTCGCTCAACGAGCGCAGCACCGGTCAGACCGACATCCGCTTCGCCGCGGTCGAAGGCAAGGTCAACGCCAGCCCGTGCCTTACGCGCGGCATGCTCGGCGCCTGGGGCGTCAACGTGCGGGTGTTTCCCAGTCTGGCGACCCTTGCGGACGATGCCTGCGTCGACCTGGTCTCGACCATTCCCGAGTCTGCCGCCACCTACGACGGCAGCAAGCAGCGCTTGACGCTCAGCATTCCCCAAGCGGCCTTGAAGCGGTCGGCGCGCGGGGCCGTCGGCCCGGAGAAATGGGACAAGGGCATCACCGCCGCGATGCTCGACTACCAGCTGAACTTCGCACGCTACAGCGGCAGCAGCACGCGCAATGCCACGCAGTTTCCGGCACCGCAACAGAACATCTTCGACGGCAACCCGTTCGTCGACAACACGCGCAAGCCGCAACGCAACACGCTCTTCGCCGGCCTGCGCACGGGCTTCAACATCGGCGACTGGCGCCTGCGCCATTTCTCGACCTACAACCGCGGCCTCGACGGCCGAAGCCGCTGGCAGGGCGTCAGCACGTATGCACAGCGCGACCTGGCGTCGATGAACGCCTACCTGCGCATCGGCGACGGCAACACGCCCGGCAATTTCTTCGACAGCCTGCCATTCCGCGGCGTCCAGATGGCCTCCGACGACGCGATGCTGCCCGACAGCCAGCAGGGCTACGCGCCCACCATTCGAGGCGTCGCCCAGACCAACGCGCGGGTGACGGTGAGGCAGAACGGCTACATCATCCACAGCACCTACGTCGCGCCTGGCCCGTTCGTGATCGACGATCTCTATCCCACCTCGTCGAGCGGCGACCTGGAGGTGAGCATTGCCGAGGCCGACGGCCGGCAGATGCGCTACATGCAGGCCTTCTCGGCCGTGCCCACGCTGCTGCGCGACGGCACCTGGCGCTTCTCGGCTGCTGTCGGCAAGTACCGCCTCGGAGAAGGCGCGGAAACATCGCCGACCGAGCCTTCGATGACGCGGCCTGCCTTCGTGCAAGCCACGCTGGCGCGCGGGCTGGGCAACGAACTCTCACTGTACGGCGGCCTGATGGCAGCCAACATGTACCAGTCGCTGCTCGTGGGCGCCGGCAAGAACCTGCGCAATTTCGGTGCCGTCTCGGTCGACCTGGCCCACGCATGGACCACCGATCGCACCCCCTTGAACGGCACGTCGGTCTACAGCGGGCAGTCGCTGCGCTTCCTGTATTCGAAATCGTTCCTGGACACCGGCACGAGCTTTCGCGTGGCGGGCTACCGCTATTCGACGAGCGGCTACCGCACCTTCCAGGAAGCGGTGCAGATGCAGGACCTGCCGCCGATGGAGTCGTTCCACAGCCGGCGCAACGAGCTGCGCTTCGAGTTGTCGCAACAGCTCGGAGACCGGGGCTCGGTGTACGCCTCGGCACGCCAGCAGAGCTACTGGGGCACCTCGGCCCAGGACCGGCTGGTGCAGATCGGCTACTCGGGCAACCACAAGCAGCTCGGCTACAGCATCTTCTACAACCACAGCACCAGCCTGAACCGCGCGCCGAACCGGCAGATCATGGTCACGCTGACCATTCCCTTCGGCGACACGCACGCCCATGCGCAATACGCCGCCACGCGGGACCACGGCGGCCGGATCGTGCAGCAGGCGAGCGTCTACGGCGCGGCGCTCGACGACAGCCGCCTGACCTACAACCTGACTGCTGCGCATGCCAACCAGGACGGCGACGGCAACACGAGTGCCAGCGCCAGCTACCTCTCGCCGGTGGGCCGCTTCGATCTCGGCCATTCGCGTGGTCCCGGCTACGGCCAGACCACGGTCGGCGTGGCCGGTGGATTGCTGGCACATGCCGACGGCGTGACGCTGTCGCAACCCTTGGGTGAAACCGTGGCACTGGTGCAGGCGCCCAAGGCGCAAGGTGTAGGCCTCGAATCGCGATCAGGCGTGCGCACCGACTGGGCGGGCAATGCGGTCATTCCCAACCTGAGTCCGTACCGGCTCAACCGCGTCGCCCTTCGCACCGGCGATCTGGGCGACACCGTGGAAGTCAAGAACGCAGCGATGGACGTGGTGCCCACACGAGGCGCCGTGGTGGCGGCACGGTTCGAAACCTCGGTGGGCTACCGGCTGTTGATCACGCTGACCAATGGCAAGGGGCGCGCACTGCCACTGGGTGCACGCATCGAGAACGAGAGCGGGCAGGAAGTTGGCGTCGTGGGGCCGGACGGCCAGGCCTTCGTCACGGGGGCGGCCGACAGCGGGCGGCTCACCGTGCGCTGGGGCCAGGAGACAGCAGACCAATGCGAAGCACCGTACGACCTGCCCGTCGAGAGCAGTCCCCCACCCATTCGTGAACTGGCTGCGCAATGCCAGGCGACAGACGGCGCCCCACCTAAGGAAGCGAAATGAGCAAGCGCACTGCACTGGGCATCTGGATGATCGCCTCGACCCTGGGGCTGCTGCTCGGTACCTCGCCGGCTCGGGCCGCCTGCTACATGACCAAGGGCTACGTGGAAAAAGTCGTCAACATGGCCATCGGCCGCGTCGTCATTCCCCACGATGCCGCCGTAGGCACGGTGTTCAAGCAGCAGCTCTTTCCGTTGTCGCTCTCCGGCGCGACCAACAAGCCATGGACCTGCACGAACGGAGGCGTCGTGAAAGGCGTGATGCTGCAGGGCACCCCCGTGTCGGGCTACGACCATGTGTACACCACCGCCGTTCCCGGCGTGGGTATCCGCTTGTCTCGCTATTTCGACAACACCGCAGTCAACTACTACCCGCACGAACGCTCGACCACCACCGACTTCACCGAATTCACTGCAGCGTCGCGCTTTCAGGTGGAGCTGTTCAAGACGGCGCCCGTCACCGGCAACGGCCCGCTCGCGCAGGGCACCTACACCCAGTACTACAGCGTGGCCGACACGCGGTCGGTTCTTACGACCAACTTGCTGGGCGAAGGCATCACCATCATCACGCCGTCGTGCTCGGTCGACGTCGGCTCGCGCAACATCATGGTGCAGTTCGGCAAGGTGCCCAAGGACGGCTTCAAGGGTCGCGGCAGCACCACCGCCGAGCGCAAGTTCAGCATCAAGCTCAACTGCAAGGCGGGGCAGAACGCGCAGAACACGGTGTACCTGCGCATGGATGCGACACAGGATCCGTCCAATGCACAAGGCGTGTTGCAACCTGCGCGCGGCGTGCCGAACCTGGCGACGGGCGTGGGCATCCAGGTGATCGACGAGAAGAGCGTGCCCGTGAAGTTCGGAGAAGAAGCGCTGGTCGGCGTCTCGAGAAACGGCGACTACGTGCTGAACTACACGGCCCGCTACTTCCAGACCGGCAACCAGGTGACACCTGGCCGGGCAGACGGCACCGCGACATTCAACATCGAATACAAGTAGCGGCCTGCGCAAAAGGAACAAGAAACCAGGTGCGGCCCGTACCGGAAGCTGGTCAAGGGAGCATCACCCGGTGGCAGGATCGGATCGAGAAATCGTCCACCCCTGACCAGAATGAAAGCTCTTCGCGCACCGCGAAAGCAGCCCCGGTTCCTTGCGAGCAGTTTCACGATCACGGGCCTGCTCCGCTGTGACTCATCACTGCCGTTTGAAATCGATCATCCCATGACCCTCGAGGGCAAACTCTCCCTGGCCCTGCTGGACAACAGCAGTTCGCGCAGCATCTTGCTTCAGGAGCGCCTGCGCACCATGGGCCACCGGCCCATCACGTTCAGCAGCATCGGTGAGTTGCTGTCCACCCTGAGTCGTGGCACCCGCTTCGACCTGCTGCTGGCCGCTCCAGATGCGATGGGCAGCGAAAGCCTTCTCACCGTGTGCTGGGTGTTGGGAATGCCGGCCCTTCCCATCACCGCGCAGGGCGAACCGGACGTGGTCGCACTGCCTTCCTACTTCGAAGAAATTCCCCTGCCGAGCGGAGGCATCAGCTTCGACCTGCGCCGGATCTCGAACGAAGCGCTGGTGCAGCACATGCACACGCTCTACATGGAACAAGACACCGGCACGGTCGCTCGCCAGAGTGCACCGGACCGCTGGACCTGGGGCGAATACCGCTTCGTCGACGGCAACAACACCGTGCTGCACCGCGACCGCGAGATCTCGCTGCAGCCGCGGCAGTTCTCCTTTGCGCTCGAGCTGTTCCGCAACCTGGGCAACGTGCTGACGCGCTCCTGGCTCATGAGTTCGGTGTGGAAGCTGCCGCCCGAACGCCCCGTGACGCGCTCGCTCGACGCTTGCGCCACGAACGTGCGGCGCAAGTTACTGCTGCAGCGCGAAAACGGCTTCGTGCTGCGCGCGGTCTATGGCCAGGGCTACCAGCTGGTTCCCGTCAGCTCGCCCGCGGGGTACCGGATGTGAGGATGTGAATTGAGAGGGCGACGCCGCCCCTTGCCGGCCCAAAGAAAAGAAAAAGCGACCTCTTCGGAAGGTCGCTTTTTCATGGGGCTGTCACTTCTTGCTTCGGCAGGGCTCAAGACCGCGGCGCCCCGTCTTCCCCCTGCCGCATGCGCCACTCCCCGACGAAATAATCAGCGCGAAACTTCAGGCGTTCGATCACTGCTTCGCGGTTCGGCTGTTGCGCAATGATCAGCACGCATCGCGGCTCGTGCCCCTCGCGAAGTTCCGCCTTGCCCGAGCAAGTCCCCTCGGAGGACTGCTGGAGTTCGAGCCAGCAACTCCACCCTGCGGGCAGACCGAGATCGATGTGTGCGGCGTCCATGGCGATCGAGGATAAGCCGCTCTGAAGCATCCGGCCTCACTAAGTCCTGCATTGACCCTTTCACCCGTGGGACGAGTGCGATGTCGGCGCAGGACGACATCGCCGCGCGCCGTCTGTCCTCAAGGCATGCACGTCGCGCGATCTAGGCTGATGCCTTGCGACGAAGACGACGACGAACGAAGACGTGCGAGCCGCGCGCGCATCGGGAGTTCACCCGCGTCGCCACGCATTCATCCGAAGGAAACCCGTCCGTTGACGACCGCCACCGCCCCTGCGCCCGCCGGCACACCCGGCACCGACACGCCACGCCAAGCACCGCACCGCTGGCAGTTCTTCCGCGCGGGCGGCGTGGACCAGGTGGTGTTCCGCAACGGCGAGGACATCGCCCGCCTCGCTGAACTCGACCAGAAGCTGTGGGTCGCACTCGCCTGCCCCACGCGCGGCATCGACTTCGATGCGCGCACGCTCGACCTCATCGACACCGACGGCGACGGCCGCGTGCGCCCGCCGGAAGTCATCGCGGCCTGCCAATGGGCCTGCGAACGGCTGCGCAGCGCCGATGTGCTGCTCGCGGGCGGCGGCACGCTGTCGCTTCAAGACCTCGACGACACGCGCGCACCGGGTGCCGACCTCGCAAAGGAAGGCCGGCGCATCCTCGACCTGCTCGGCAAGCAGGACACGCACACGCTGACGCTCGCCGACATCGCCGACCGCGGCGAATGGCTGGCGGCCATGCGCTTCAACGGCGACGGCGTGGTCACGCCAGCCACCGCCACCGATGACATGCTGCGCGCCACCATCGAGGAAGCGATGCGCACCCACGGCAGCACGCCCGACCGCCACGAACACACACCCGGCCTCGACCGCGCACGCGCCGAGGCCTTCATGGCCGACGCGCTCGCGCTGCGCGACTGGTACGCGCGGGGCGACGAAGAGGGCTTGCTGCCGCTGGGCGCGCGCACGCTGACCGCGGCCGAGGCCCTGCGCGCGGTCGCGGCCAAGGTCGACGACTTCTTCGCGCGCTGCCGCGTGGCCGCCTACGACCTGCAGGCGGTGGTGGCGCTCAACCCCTCGCCCGACGCCTACGACGCGCTCGCGGGGCACACACTCGACGCGAACGTGCAGCCGGTGGCCGAGTTGCCGCTGGCACCGGTGACGCCGCATCGCGCGCTGCCGCTCAGTGGTGCGAGCCTCAACCCCGCCTGGGCCGAAGCCATGGCCACCTTTGCGCGCGATGCCGTCGCGCCGCTGCTGGGTGAACGCGACACGCTGGACGAAGACGCGTGGCAATCGCTGCGCCGTCAGCTCGCGCCTTGCGACGCATGGATCGCCGCGCGCCCCGACAACGCGCTCGCCGGTCTGCCGCGCGAGCGCATCGACGCGCTGCTCGCCACGCGCGACGCCCTGCTCGCGCTCATCGCCGAAGACGAAGCGGCCGAGCACCACAACCGCCTGCTGACCGACCTCGAGAAGCTGCTGCGGCTGCAGCGCGACCTGCGTGTGCTGCTGCACAACTTCGTGTCGTTCAAGGCCTTTTACCGGCGCGAGGGCGCGATCTTCCAGGCCGGCACGCTCTATCTGGACGGGCGCAGCTGCGAGCTCACGGTGCAGGTGCAGGACACCGCCCGGCACGCCACGTTGGCCGGCCTGGCGAAGACCTGCCTTGCGTACTGCGACTGCACGCGCCAGGGAGAGAAGATGAGCATCGTCGCCGCCTTCACGGCGGGCGACGTCGACTTCCTTTTCGTCGGCCGCAACGGCGTGTTCTACGACCGCCAGGGCCGCGACTGGGACGCCACCATCACCAAGCTGATCGAGAACCCCACCAGCGTCGCACAGGCCTTCTTCGCGCCGTACAAGAAGTTCGTGCGGCTGATCGAGGAGCAGGTGGCGAAGCGTGCGGCGGCCAGCGAGGCCGGCTCACAGGCCGCGCTGCAAACGCTGGCCGGCAAGGTCGCCACCGCGGACCGGCCGGTCGACGCCGGTGCGCCGGCGAAGTCGCCGGCCAAGCCGGGGCCGATCCTGCCGACCGGCAGCCGCATCGACGTCGGCACTGTCGCCGCCATCGGCGTGGCGCTGGGCAGCATCAGCGCGGTGCTGGTCGGCATCTTCGGCAAGTTCGTCGACCTCGGGCAGTGGATCCCGGTGGCGCTCGTCGGCATCGTGATCGCGATCTCGGGCCCGAGCATGCTGATCGCGTGGCTGAAGCTGCGCCAGCGCAGCCTGGGCCCGATCCTCGACGCGAGCGGATGGGCCATCAACGGCCGCATGAAAGTCAACGTGCGCCTGGGCGGCATGCTGTCGCAGACGGCGCGCGTGCCGCCGGGCGCCAAGCGCATCGCGCCCGATCCGTACCGCCAGCGACACGGCCTTGCAGGCGCGCTGGCCGTCACCTGCGTGGTCGGTGCGGTGTTGCTGCTGGCATGGCGCATGGACTGGCTCGACCATCGGTTGCCACCGCGGCTGCAGCATGATCCGGCGGCTTCGTCGGCACCGGGCGCGTGAGAAAGAACATGGCAACCGACTGGCACCTCGAACGCTTCGTGGCGGCGCAAGAGCCCGTGTATGCGCAGGTCTGCGAGGAACTCACGGCGGGGCGCAAGCGCACGCACTGGATGTGGTTCGTCTTTCCGCAATTGAAGGCCGTGGGCCGCAGTGCGACCGCGCAGTTCTTCGGCCTAGACGGGGCCGACGAGGCGGCGGCGTACTGGGAGCACCCGTTGCTCGGCGCACGGCTGCGTCAGTGCGCGGAACTGGTGCTCCGGGTTCCCGGCACGGACGCGCATGCCATCTTCGGCTCGCCGGACACCCTCAAGCTGCGCTCCTGCATGACGCTGTTCGAGATCGTGGCACCCGAAGCGCAGGTCTTCGGCGACGTGCTGGTGCGGTACTTCGGAGGGATGCGGGACGACGCGACAATCGCGTTCATCCGAGCCTGACAGCGCACCCCGACTGGGAAATCAGAACTGCCCCTGCCCGTCGCCCGATCGGTCGTGCGCCCACCGAATGGCCTGCTGCTCCGCGTGCCGCAGCGCCTCGGCTTCGCTGCCGTACGCGACGTTGTCGGTGTCGGGCGGCAAGCGGTGTTCGGGGCCTTCGACGTCGCCGCCGCCATAGGCGCGGCAGAAGACCACCGGTCGGAAGGTATGGTCGTCGACTTGCTGCGCAGCGCACGAAAACCACCAGCCGAGGTAGCTGAAGGTGAGAAGGCGATCGCCGACGCCGTCCGCAGTCTCGGTCGCGGACGGCGCACTGGGCATGGCGGGCACGTGGCTGTCACCGGTCATGGTGAAAGACAAGCTCGCGGGTGCAAACCGGTCAGCCCTTGGCGGCGCGGAACTGGTCGCGCAGACCCTTGATCTGGTCGTGGTTGGCCTGGGCGCCGTCGGCCTGGCGTTGCACCACCATGCGCACCTCGGGCGGCAGGTTTTCCTTCAGCGCCTTGCGGTAGCGTGCCACCGCTGCGTCTTCGCCGCGCTCGCATTCCTCGAGCATCGACAGTGGGCTGTTGGCGCCGACCGTGCCCTTTACGTGCACCCAGCCGCGGTGCATTGCACCGCTGACCGTGCCGCCCTCGTCGGCCTTGCCGCCGAGCTGGCGGATGAGCGAGACGAGTTCAGATGCCGCGCTCGCGCACTGCGACGCGCGGCTTTCGAATACCGGCTTCAACTGTGGCGAATCCACTTCCTTCGCGCAGGCGCGGAAACCGTATTCGCCGTCACGTGTGTTCTCCAGAAGATCGTTCAGGACGTCGATCACCTGATCGTTCGAAACCGCGTCCGCGGTGGTTGCCTGGATATCGTTGGCCATGTGTGGTTGCTCCTTGAAGGGCCGATCGCCGGGGCGAGGACCGGGTTGAGAAAACTGCAATGAGCCTTCATGGTCGGCACGGTGCGGCGCGCGTCCTGTCGTCTCTGCCCGACGACCCGTGTAAGCCTTGTCCGAGGCCGACGACGTCGCTGATTTCCACCGACAGCGTCAGGGGAATTGCGATGCCACGCGCGGCGGGCCTTCGCTGACGCGCTCGTGCGCGCCGCCGCGCCAGCATCGCCTCCGACTGGGGGACTCGCCATGGAACGACTCTTTGACTCCTTTGCCAACACCGTCGCCCGCTGGACAGGCAGCCCGCCGGCCTTCCTGATTTGCGTGGTGGTGGTCGTGACCTGGGCCGCTGCAGGTCCGTTCTTCGGTTTTTCCGAAACGTGGCAGCTGGTGATCAACACGGGCACCACCATCGTCACCTTCCTCATGGTGTTCCTGATCCAGAACACGCAGAACCGCGACAGCACCGCCCTGCAGACCAAGATCGACGAACTCATCCGCACCTCCGACGCAGAGGACGAATTCATCGGCATCGAGAAGCTCACCGACAAGGAACTCATCGCGCTGCATGCACGCTGCGAGGCTGCGGCGAAACAAAGCCAAGCGACGCTGAAGAGGATGCAGACCGAGCGCAAGCGCCGGGGGCATGAGGACATCGACGGGGAGCGGGCCGAATAACAGGGAACGGAATTCCCTCGGCATGGCGCCTGTGCGGCGCCAGAAAGCAAAAAGCCCAACCTCGGAAGGTCGGGCTTTTTGCTGAATTTGGTGGCCTGGGGCGGAATCGAACCACCGACACGCGGATTTTCAATCTGCACAAGTAGGCATTTCCTTTGTGATGACTTAAGTTGATACATGCGACAATTTCTTTTAAAATCAAACACTTACTTGATAATTGAAAGATTTTCATGCGGATTGTCGTTGACCCAGATTGCTCTAGAATGCCTACATGGTGCCTACACGGCACTGTGTAGGCACCTATGACGACAAAACTGACTCTGACCACTGCACGGGTAGAGAACCTGCCCTGCGAGCCCGGTAAACAACAAACCATCCATTGGGACGCCAAGACCCCCGGCTTCGGCTTGCGGGTCACTGCGGCCGGCGCTCGCTCCTACATCTTCGAGTCCCGCCTGTTCAGCAAGACGCTGCGTATCACGATCGGTGATGCACGCGCCTGGGAGTTGGGCAGAGCGCGCACGGAAGCCTGCCGCCTCAAGATGCTCGTGGACGAGGGCAAGGACCCCAGGGAAGTGAAGGCCGAGCAGCGCCAGGCTTTGGAGGCTCGCCGAGAAGAGGCCGCACGCCAAGACGTGCTCTTTGGCCAGGCGTGGGACGCCTACATCCAAGAGCGCAAACTGTTTTGGAGCGAACGCCACTCCCGCGACCACGTGCAGCACGCCTCGGAAGGCGGGGTAGCGAGGAAGCGGGGGCAAGGCCTCACCCAGGCTGGTCCGCTGGCCGCACTGCGCGCGCTCCGGCTACCCGACCTCACGGGACCACGCATCGCACAATGGCTCACGGCCGAGACCGCCACCCGTCCGACGATGACCGCACTGTCGTTTCGGCTGCTGCGAGGCTTCATCCGCTGGGCGCAAGACATGCCGGCCTACAAGGGGCTCATTCCCGCCGATAGTTACCAAACGCGTGGGGTGAAAGACGCTGTCCCGCGCGTGAGGGCAAAAGAGGGCGACTGCCTGCAACGGGAACAGTTGGTCTCCTGGTTCACCAGCGTGCGCGGGATCCACAACCCGGTCATTAGCGCGTACCTCCAAGGCCTACTCATCACTGGCGCACGGCGGGAAGAGTTGGCGGCGCTGCGCTGGGAAGACGTGGATTTTCGCTGGCGCAGCCTGACGCTTAACGACAAAGTGGAAGGTGCGGGAGGGCGGACCGTCCCACTCACCCCCTATCTGTCCAGCCTACTGCTCGAACTCAAGCGGCTGAACGAAGTATCGCCGCCTCGGCGACAACTCAAACGCCTCGAAGCACGAGGCCTCACCTGGAGCCCTTCACCTTGGGTCTTTCCAAGCCCCGCCTCGGCAACTGGCAGGCTCGCAGAGCCGCGCAGTGCCCACAGCAGGGCACTCGAGCAAGCTGGCTTGCCGCACATCACGCTGCACGGCTTGCGCCGATCGTTTGGCACCTTGTCCGAATGGTGTGAGACCCCAGCCGGTGTCATCGCCCAGATCCAGGGGCATAAACCCAGCGCGATCGCCGAGAAGCACTACCGCCGCCGTCCACTAGACCTACTGCGCAAATGGCACGATCAGATTGAGGCATGGGTATTAAAAGAGGGGAAAGTCGAGTTCCCCTTCGCTACCCGAGCGGCCCTATGAGCGGTCCCACTATTGCCTGTTTTGCCTGGAACTTACCGTAACAAGAACAGTAAGCTTAGCCGGTGCTTCGAGGCACCGCGCGACGCAATCGACGATTTCACTATCATCGCCAGCGGGGCTCGACGCAGGGCTATGTCAGCCCGACGCAAGCTGAAGGGCTTGACTCGCTGCGCAGGAAAAGGTGAGACGCATAATGACCTCGGCTATGGGAGCCGAGAGTCGAGGGCAAGGTCACGATCTTGACGGTGCTCGATCCCTTTGCTTTCCGGTGAAAACCTTTACCCTGAATCTGGTCTCGGCGCAAGAGCGGCCGGAACGAGAAGCGACAAGCCCAAAAAATTACTCATAGTGCGAAAGAACATGGACTCGATAGATCTCACCGTAGAAGAGCTGAAAAAACTCGACCGCGTCAACGCCACAATCATTGAGTTCTTGCAACGCCCTACGTGGACCATTGCGGTCGGCGCAATGCTCATTAGCGGAGTACAACCTGCTGCTTACGCCACGAAGATCCCTGACGAAGGTAGCCAGCTACTGAATCCAGCCGTTGCCGCCTCGTTAAATCAACTGCGTAGCGCTTGTTCTGTGATGGAAGAATGGGCTGAAAGCTATGAGGACGATGACGGCTCCAGGTCCGACGTACCGACGGAGCAGGCGCCCATCGACTTCCTACTCTGGTGCGAAGAGGCTTATAGGGGAGCAATTGCTCCTCCTGAACTTCTCCACTACTTCTTTCGCCTCGCAGGGTTCCAAAAAGCAGGCCCTGCACCGCAAGACGTGGTGGCACGCCTCCTTGAGTTGGAACAGCATGCCGCCGTTGAACGCAGCAGGCAACCCCCGCTCGAGATCGAAACCTCGCTTCCAAACGCCCAGCAACCAAGTCCTGGGCATTTTTTCAAGCGCATGGAGGTCCTAGTCGAGAACCGCAAGATCATCTTGCCCATTGCAATGGAAATCGCCGAGGCCCTAGACAAGACCTGGCCTACTGGAATTCGACAGCCAAGGCTCGTGTGGAACCATTTACTAGAAATGGCTAAGAGCGGAAATCACTTCTCGCTCAGATTCACGGACCCTGACATTTTGGAGGTTCCGTGTGGGACGCATATCTGGGCACCCTACACTCGTGACGCTCTAGATCAGTTCCTTCGTCGCAACAGGGTGCACTTGCTGGGCGCAAATGGCGGCAACTCGCAATAGATCAGCGACGTTAGCTCGCCCAGGCCCTTGCGCGGAAAATCGTTGATTTCGTTGGCAATCGCATAAAGCTTTCCTGGATGGTCTGCACGATTGGCGCTGGCACTCACGTACCAGACCGTCGAGGTTCTTCTTGCCACACCGCTGCCAAGGGCGGACCAAATCAGCGAGATATACCGCAATGCCCATGTTGGCTGCCAACTCTTTGTGGCGCGTGATCTCCTGCCCCAAAAATCGTCGGCCAGTGTCCTGCGCGTTGCGCTGTAAGCGCGTGGCGATCCCATCTTGACGGCAGTCGCAGATCAGGCTGCCGACGACACTCAGCGATGCGGCAGCAGTTCGATGACGCGATTGGCGGGCTGGGTGGGCAGGCGCTCGAGAACGTCGCTGAGGTACGCGTGCGGCTCGTGTCCGTTGAGCTTCGCTGACTGGATCCCGGATCGACACTTCAAACTCCCCCACCAGTGGACACCAAAATTCCTCCAGGCAGGACGAGGGTTTCGTTATTGATCGCTCACGCGTCGGGGGCGATCGCCAGGCGTGCAACGGCCTCCTTCAGCCGATAGCTCCTGCCCTCGAATTCGAGCATGACGGCACGATGCATGAGCCGATCGAGGATCGGTGGTTCCCGTGGTCGCGTCGCCAAGGTATTTGCGCCCGTCCTGCACGACGCGGTTGGAGGTCACGACGATGCTGCCGCAGCTTTTGTAGCGCTGATGCACGATGGCCTGGAGCAACTTGGCGGCGTCGGCGATTCACCGCGCAAGGAAGAGATCGTCCAAGACAAGCAGATCAGATTCGACGTACGCACGCATCAGCGCCGTCTGCACCTTGGGTGCTTGCCAGTGTGAAGCTGGCAACTCGATGTCGGCCTCGACGTAGCGAACTTCATGCCCTTGCAGGGTGGCTTGGTAGGCGGCGGCCTTGGCAACATGCGACTTCACGGCGCCTGGCTTGCCGATGATCAGGGTGTTGGCCCCGTCAGCGATGAACTTCAGCGTGTGCAGCTCGAAGTACGCCTGACGGGGCAGCTTCGGATTGAAGCGCCAGTCGAAGTCGGTGAGCGTGGGCTGCTAAACGAATCGCGAGCAAGCTTCGCACTTCAGAACCGAGCCCGCCTTCATTGGCATTCATTTCCGGTCTCGGGCATTCACCCCGTCCTCCTGCACAACGCTCCATTTGACACTGGCTCCACGCATCGGCATGGAGCCACGGCGACGGACGTGAAACATCGTTGACGACGTGGCTCCTTCCGGCGCGAAGTTTCTTCAACCTGTTCAGAAGGAGCCATCATGGCACTTGATATCCGCGCTCTGCCCCATCCGGCGGATCGCTTCCGGCTCACCACCACTGAGTTTGCAACGCAGCAACTCGTCAATGCACAAACCGTTCGGAAGCGCCTGAGCCTCCACGGCTCCTATTTCGGTGTCAAACCGCTGCGTCTGCTGAACCGCCGACTCTTGTGGCCCGCCGATTCGATCAAGACGCTGATCGAGGAGAGCCAGCAATGAGCGACATGGCCACCACCCTCGAATTCGAAGGCCGCGATGCGCTGATGAAGTCGCTCGACGCGCTCCAGCCCACGGGCGAGCGCAGCACCGCCACCAAGTTCACCGCGCTGTATGCCAACATCGAGCAGGCGCTCACCCGCGGCGTGACGCAGCGTGCTGTCTTGGAAGCGCTCGGGCGCGACGGCCTGAAGCTGCATCCGGCGAAATTCAAGAAGCTGCTCGAGGAAGCTCGTGCTCAGCGCAACGAAAACGGGGAAGGCCTCCGCTGCTCGTCCTGCGGTGGAGTGCAAATGACGCCGCCCGCGACGGAAGCCCAACTCGAAGAAGGGAGCGAAAAGTGAACCCTCCCATCATCACACCTCCCTACCCTGTCGATGCGCTGCCCCCCGAACTGGCGCGTCTTGTCGGGGAGATCCAAGCCAAGGTGCAGGCTCCCGATGCTTTGATTTGTATGGCCATCTTGTCCGCCATCTCGGCGGCGAGTCAGAGCCTCGTCGACGTCCTGCTGCCCACTGGCCAGCTCCGTCCTGTCTCGACCAACTTCTTGACCATCGCAGAGTCTGGCGAACGCAAGTCGGCAGTCGACGGCATCGTGTCGGCCCCCATTCACGCTCATGACGAGGCTCGCTCGGTCAAGTACCAAAAGGATCTCTCGCAGTACATGTGCGACATGAAAGTGTGGCAAGCAAAAGACCAGGTACTCCGGGGCAAGCTCAAGAAGGCCGCGCACCAAGACGAGCCGACCGATGAGATCCAACAGCAGTGGGAGGCGCACGAGAAGAAGAAGCCGATTACACCCCGTCTGCGGCAACTCCATCGTCAGGACATCTCCGAACGCGCGCTCATCGAGGCACTCGAGGGTGACTGCGAATCCATCGCGCTCATGTCGGACGAAGGTGAGGCCGTCCTCAAAGGCAGTGCGATGACGACGTTCAGTGTGCACAACCGGGTCTGGGATGGCGCCAAAATGCTGTCGCTTGATCGCGGACGCGGTGTGCACATCGTCGCCCGCCATCCGCGAGGCACCATGAGCATCATGGTCCAGCCCGCCGTGCTCAAGAACTACCTGCACCGTCACGGCGACCTCGCTCGCGGTTCTGGCTTCTGGGCGCGTGTGCTGGTGGGAGCTCCGCCCTCCACGCAGGGCTTCCGCTTTGTGTACTGGTACAACGAGCAATGGGTCTATCTCCCTGGCTTTCACAGCAGCATCAAGGAGTTGCTCGAAGAATACGACCGACGGCTCGCCGAAGGTCCGATCAAACGCAAAGTGCTGGAGTTCTCGCCCGAGGCGGTGACACGCTGGATCGCGTTAACGAACCAGGTGGAAGCGATGTTGCAGCCGTTCGGCTATTTGAACGACATCAAGGATTTCGCATCGAAGTCGATGGAAATGACGGGTCGCCTCGCGGCGCTACTGCACTTTTTCACCAAGCAGCAGGGGCAGATCAGTCTCAACGCCTTGGAATGCGCATTCTTGATCATTTGCTGGCATATCGATGAATTCAAGCGCCTGTTCGGGCATCAAAGCGGCGTGACGCAACTTCAAGCCGATGCCAAGGCGTTGGAGCACTACATCCAGACGCTCTTTTACGGGAACGGCAATCAGCCGCTTCCCCGCAATGAGATTCTGCGAAATGGCCCGATCCGCCCTGCTTCGCGCTACGACGAGGTCTTAGACTACCTAACCGCTGGCAGCAAAGTGTGGATCGGCCGGCTCGGTCGCCGCCGCTTCATCTATCGCGGTCCCAACTTCGGCGCGCTCTGAGCGCTCCCGCGGGAGGCGGCTTCGGCCGCTTCGACTTCCGAAACAATGCGATTCCATGCGATTTGTCGCATGGAATCGCATTGTTTTATGACTCAGTGAACCTGACGTCCCTTGAAGGTGTTTCAGGCCAAGCGGCTTGTAGCTCGACCGGACCGACGAGCAGCCAGCGGCCACGCTGCCGCAGCGTCGACGGGACCCGCATGAACAGCACGTTGCCCCGAGCAGGGCTCGATCTGGCTGGAGGCATACCGCCCCGCGCAACTACTCCAACGCCTTCTACTCGAGTCGCATTCGGACACGATAGCCATGGTCGCCTCCAACATGCGCAAGCATCGCGCGAGCGACGACAGCCAAGCGCATCGTGCTTTTGCATCGATAGCTTTTTGAATGCAGGCGCACTTCGCCGCTACGCTCACGAAATACGTCGCCGCTCATCCGAAAAGTACGCGACGTCTGCACGCGTACTAGCTCGGCACGCAGCTGGAGAATCGCCGTCTGCTCGATGCTCGGCGGCTTGCTCTCAACGTTGGCGAACTTGTTCCGGCACTGGCCTTGGTCCAGTCGAAAAGGTCTGTTCGAGCACCGCCGATGTGTGCACCACCGACCCGATTTCTTGGCAGCGCTCAATCAACGCCTGTCGCTCAAATTCCAGCTGTAGTGCGCCCCCTCATCGCTTGCGTCATCCACGCGCTCCTGACCTCGATTGAAGTGCACAGCAGCGGATGCGTGCGGGAAAGGCGAAGCCAACTTTGCACCAGCGCCGCGCTTTCGGAATCGTTGCTCACTACCTCGAAAACACACCCGTCGAGCGTGATAACTTTTTATCGACCTGATGTCATATCTATGGCAATAGATACGTGATTCCCCTGGACATCTTCGCTTCATTGGGGAGAAGAGGTTTCGGATTATCTCTTTATCTCATTCGAAATTATCTACCCCGTCCCAGGACCCTCTTTCCGTCGAGATTATCGATCTCATTCGGATCTGTATCTAGTTGCCATCAGACGCGTGGACTTTCCCACTATGACATTCACCCAAATGACCAACTTCATAGCAACACCATCATCTTGTCCGCCTTCGTCACCATCGTTTAGTGACAAGCGTGCCTTGTGCATCAGCATGATCTACCACGATACCTTCAATGGGAAGGAATGCCTTCGCATACCGTCTGGCTTTCAGACGGCCAAGCACATTGAAGACATTGTCGGCCTCACCCGCGATCTGCTCGCAGAGGGGCCCTCTCAGTGCGCACCAAGCAAGTCCCCCGTTCAGCGCTTCGGATCAAAGCTAGACCAGCGAGTTCAACGTGCACTCTGGTTGACACCACAACAACTGCAGGAGAACCTTCCAAAGCATCGCCTTCACCCCTACGTCGAGCTCTTCATCCAGTGCGCTGCCAGAGAGCGCCTGTTTAACTGGAGGGCCTTGGGCAAAGCACTAAGCAAGGCGGAGCACAAGCAGTACGCTGAAGCTCGACAGCGAATGCTTGCGGCATTGCGCTCAGGAGCGCGTGAGCCGGCCTTTCGCAAGACAGTCAAACTTCATCAAGATAAGGTGCGGCGCAACCTTACCTGCATCCGGCGCTACACCGATGCTCAATTCCGTCGTCACTCGCGTCTCCTGGTGATTCGAGTCGATTGCATGTTCATCGAAGGGTTTGCCCCGGCGCATGACTGGACCCAAGCACGCGCCTACCGCGAGACACTGATCAAGTTCCTCAATCGTGTTCTTCCCAAGGTGATTCAGTCGCAGAAGGATCGAGATGCAAAGAAGAAGCCCCAGCCGATTGCCGGGTACATCATCGGCACCGAATACGGAATCGAGACCGGCTGGCACTTTCACGTCACGCTGTTCTTGAACGGTGACGATCATCAAAACGACGTTGGCATTGCAACGGCGATCGGTTTGAATTGGCTGAAGGAGATCACGGGTGACAACGGTCGCTACCACAATTGCAATCTCGACGCGAAGCAAGGCAAGCACAAAGCGGTAGGCGTCGGGATGGTTCACCGACACGACTTGGCCAAGCGCAAGATTCTGAGCAGCGTGGTGACGCGCTACGCCGGGAAGGGTTGCTACTACGCCGAGGCCCAGACAGGGACGAAGGATCGCCTGTTGAACAAGGGAGGCTGGCCTAAGGCAAAGGACCCGAAAAAGGGTGGCCGTCCTGAGAAACTGCTACCGCTGCAGCGAGAACTGTTGACGCACATGTTTTCCGAGAAGAAGAAGCGCTTCTTCCCGATCTGGAGGCCGAGTGAACCGTCTCAGCCGTCAGTGAGTTACTGACCCCAAGACGATGCACAATCGCCCGACAGCGCGGTGGCGGGAGCTTTCCGCGGGAATCATGTGTGCGCAGAAGCGTTCACTCTAAGGAAATCCGCCTGCTGGCAAGGCGGCAATGCAACGACACAATCCCTTCATGCCAAATATCGCCTCTATCCTCAAATCCGAAATCTCTCGCGTCGCCCGCAAGGAAGTACGAGCTGAAATCGAAACGCTCAAAAAAGCCTCGGTCGCACATCGCGCCTCGATCGCCGAACTGCGCCGCCAGGTAAGCGCCCTGGAGAAAGAACTTCGTCGTGTTGCGAAGGGCGCGACGCGCTCCGACACAGTCAAAAGTTTGGAGGATGAAGAAGCCGGCACGAAGCGCCGATTCAGTGCGACGAGGTTGGTGGCACACCGTTCAAAGCTTGAACTGTCCGCCGCAAGCTATGGGCAACTGGTGGGTGTCTCGGGGCAGACCATCTACCACTGGGAGCAAGGTAAAGCACGTCCGCGAGCGACGCAACTCGAAAGTCTCGCGGCGGTGCGAAGCCTGGGCGCACGCGAAATCGCGGAGCGCCTGTCCACGCAATAGAACCGCAGAAACTCGGGCGGCAGGAGCACCGCCTCCACCTCTATGCCTGTGACCTATCTTTCAAAGAACCGATTGGCCCGCTCCTTCTCGCGCTCCTCGTGGATCATTGAAAAAAGGTTCTTCAGCACCGAACGCAGATCTCGAATCGCAACGGGCTCATCCCAGTTTCCCTGGAACAGGTCCTGGTCGATTGACCTCCCTCCCTGATTCAAAGAAGTGACCGCAGCTTCGCAAAGACGTCCAACCTCCAGGACCCACCGATAGGCCAATTTCGCCTTTCTGGGGTCGCCCAGCGCTTCACCAGACAACTCAAAGAGGTTCGCCAGCGCCTGCCGGTCCAGCCACTCCTCTCCCACTTCCTGCTCGACTGGTTCCAGCAGATCAGACAGTTCGATGAGGCGCTGCTTCGCCGCCACATAAACCTCGTGGCTCAGGACCGGATCGGTCCATGGGGCTGGATTGGAGGCCGCATGCGAAGCTTCACTTGCGGCGCCCGAAGCGCCGTTCGGGCTTGGCTCCCTTAGAAACTCCCGGACGACCGCGAAAAGTCGCTCCAGTTCAGGCTTGTCGACCATCGGACAGTCGGCGACCTGATGGCCGTTGACCCAGATGGCCGTCCCGCGGATGTCGAGAGAGCGGATGTCGGTCCACGGCAAGTCAACAGCCGCAGACATCAGCTCCTTGACCCGCACCCCTTCCTGCGTCAGAACAATGCCTTCTTTGGCCCCGCCAAATACCGTGGTGTCGATGAGCGCGACAACATCTTCTTCCTTAAGGTCAACAGCGTAGTTGCCGCGAGCGGCACTGAGCTTCTTGACCGGGATGCGAGGAGCGAAGTAAATCCGCGAGAAGCCGACATAGGGAGCCAGCCGCGTGCTAAGAAGTTCCTGAAGGCTAGTGCGAACTGGACGTTTTTCAGTCGCGCGTGGCTGTCTCGGGCCCTCATCCGCTTGGGGGCGCGAGTCGAATGCCTTTCGCCCGACAGGATCCGACAGCGCCGCATAGGCGGCATTGACCTCCTGCATTTTGTTGGTTGCCCACTTCACCGTGTCGACATCGGCAGTGGCGTACTTGTCAGGGTGGTACTGGGTGCGCCGGCCCCTGTAGGCGAGTTCGATCTCCTGCTGGGAGGCGCTGGGACGTATGCCCAGCACTTCGTAATGATTCATGGCTTTGAAGAAGCAGTTGCTTGAGGAATGCCGGGGTGGACTCCCCAAAAAAAGAAGGCATACCGACCACGCCCAACCGGAAGATTGGGCATGGCCGGAGGCTATTGGTAGAGCTTCTGGCAAGTGCCAGACTCGTAGATGTCGCTGATCTTCTCGGCTTGGCCGCGGGGGCTGAGCTTGTAGAGCGCCATGTCGTCCGTGAACTTGTCCCGTAAACCCATCATGTATTGGCCCGGGTTACCCGTCTTCTGATCCAGAAGCGGTTTGACTTTCATGACGGCAGCGCCGGCCTGCTCGTGGCGCCCGAGGATCTGCGCGACGTTGGCGCATTTGTAGGCGTCATAGATGCGGCTTTCGTCGCCGGAGCAGGCCGTCATCCCGGCGCACGCGAATACAGAAAGCATGACGAAGCGCGGTAGCCGCGAGGAACTCTGTGGCATGTTGGGCCCCGTTCCTCAAGCGAGGTAGATGGCTACCAAAATCGCGATCAGGAGGATGGCTCCGATGAATCCGCCCAGCGCCGGGAAGATCACGGCCGGCCAGACCAATGCCTTGCCGAACGCTACGCCGAAGCTCGCGCCCGAGACGAAGACCCACTGGTAGAGCAGAACGAGGACGCCGACACCGCCGTAACCTGCGATCAGTTTTGCTTTGAGAGTCATTGTTGAGATGGAATGAAAAGTTAAAAGAGGGTTGGAGATCTGACGGCGCGGCCGACACCTGTCAGCAGCGATGCTTCTTGTTCACCGGCCGTCGGGGATCGGTGCCGAGCACGGCACCTTCCTTGGTCATGCACACGCCATCGGCGCAGGCATAGCCAGGCGCCTTGAGCACAGCGCGGTCGGCATCGCCGATCTCGCAGCGCAGTTCGTCGAAGTCGAATTCTTTGTAGACCTTCACGCGTTCGGTGGTCGTGTAGTACACGCCGCTGCCGCCCGCCTGCACCTGGATCGGATAGACCGGGTACTTGAGGTCGCGACTCCAGCCCTGCAGCTGAATCTCCATGGCCGATCGGTCGATCTGGTGCCTCACGGCATCGGGGTTGATGAGCGGATCGATGCCCTTGGCAAGCGCCAAGGGCGTCAAGACGATCGCGATGAGCGCGGCGAAGACGGTGCCGAGCATGGTTTTCATGAAAAGCCTTGAAGGAAGTGAACTTGAAGCGAAGTCGGCCGATGAACGCGGCGCGAGGTCGTGGTGGAGATCGACCTTGCATACCCGGGCGCGCCAATACCGAAAAATTCTACGTTAAACGTAGAGACGAGGTCGCCTCTTGTTACGAATATCGTAATAGTGCCTTCTCTCAGTCCTGCCCGCTCTGTTTTTGGAGTACGCCTTCGCATGGCGAGGGTAGCTGCCGGGTTGCCGCAGGATCGGCTCGGTGTGAAGGCCGGGTTGGACGAAGGGACCGCGAGCGCGCGCATCTCCCGCTACGAGAGCGGCATTCATGAGCCCAACATGGCATTCGCTCAGCGATTGGCCTCCGAGCTCAATGTGCCAGTGGCATATTTCTATGCCCCGGATGACGACTTGGCCAAGCTCATCTTGTGGTTTGGGCAGTTGAACCTGAAGCAACGAAAGTCGCTCGTCGAGTGTGCGAGCAAGCTCTCGCAGGCGCAGTGAACAGCTCCATTCCGGAAGGAGCCACTCGGCTTCAGCGATAAGCGTGCGACGCGCGCCAGCGGAAGTACTGGCAGAAATGCCACCCCAGCCCGAAGCCGAAGAAGATCCCGGTGGCTAGCACCAGCGCAAAGGCCCTCAAGTACTCGATCGGCCCGTAGAAAATTCCCATGGCAATGTCCTTTCTCTTTCTACATGGTTGGTAGTTCAGGTTTTTGAGCCCCCAAAGAACAAGCCCGGTGGGAGCCGGGGCTTGTGCCGTCGGGAAAAGGCCGTGAGAGCGAGAGGAGCCCTTGCGGTGGGCGGATCGCCATTCAGCGCCGCTCGCTCCGAACAGGGTCCTCATGCTGCAGCCGGAGTCGTTTCACCCGCACTTCCTCTTCGGTGGCGCGCCAGGCCGCTTCCCGTTGGAACGGGTCGGTTTGCTTGCGCTGCAGCATCACGCGATCCACTCGCTGAAGAAACGCCTCGTCGAGCACGAAGATCTCGTTCTGGTTACTCGTGACCGACGCTGCGGCCCCGTTCAGCAGTCTTCTCATGAGGGCCTGCCTTCGAAGAAAATCGCCTGCACGCGCTGTGCGCCTGCGCCGTGGGCCGGGAAGCCCACGATGGCGGCGCGATCGCGCTGCTGGCAGATGCCGCAGTTCAGGCAATCGGAATTTCCGGTGCTGGCGGGGCAGACAATCACCTGGCGCCCGGCTGGCGTACGGATGGGCTTGGTGAGCCTCTGAGGCAGGACGACCACCACGGGCGCGATACCGAGGTCCGCATACGCATCGGCTTGAACCAAGGTCTCGGCACTGAGGTTGACCGTGAAGCCAAGCCGGTTCGCATTGAGGATTGCCACTTGGTTGACGGATGTCGGCGGATAGTGGGTGTAGGTGAATCCACGGCGCCCCCGGTTCGCCATGGCCAGCCGTGTGAGCATTCGGGCATCGATGACACCGGGCGCTTCAGGCGTCAGGTCTCCCGCCTGGTTGTGGCGCCACAGGGCGTGGCGGCGCAAGGTAGCGATCTCCTGCAGCAACTCATCGAACGTGTGACCTCGTAGCCCCTTGGACACGTGGCGCCAATGGATGGCCAGGGGGCCGCTTTCGGCGTAGCAGCCATTGCCTTTGAAGCTGCAGTTCGGCGGACACGAGTTCGCACTCGTGGTTGTCACCGGGATCGGACCGGTCTTGCGGTTGCGACTGACACGCACCAGGTGATAGGTGCGGGTGTCCTGCTCGGAAGAAGCTCCGGCAGAGTGATTCGACCGCTTTTGTGGCGGCGAATTGGCGGATGGGCGAGCCTGTGCCCGCGCCATTGTTGGAATGGACAAAGTTGATCCTCTATTTGTGAGCGCAGCCGTTGACGGCAGCGCCATGAAGTGCCGGCCCCCACGGGCGATCCAGATCCGCGCGCGCATCCACCACGCTTCAGGCCAGAGAGGCCGGGGCGTGGTGGGTGCGTGTGTGGGGAATGAAGGCGGACCGAGAGGTCCGATGCGGCGCAGGGCGCCCTTTTTTTGTGTGCAGCTAAAGCGAGTCAGCTGCTGCTGCCTCAGCGCTTTTGGGCGGACGAAGGTGCTGGCGGTCCTGCTTCATTGCGACCCAGCCGTCTGGCCAGCTTGTTTCGCACCTCCACAGCGCAACCGTGCCAGGCACGGCCGCTGACCATGGGTGTGTCCAGTGCTTCGGGATCCATCGCAGCCACGCACCTGGCGTACTGCTCCAGCGCCTGCATCACAAAGGCCTGGATGAGCGCGCCGTGGACGCTGAACTCCATCAACTCGGTGACGAACTCAACGTTGGTCGATGGCATGCTCGCTCACCTCGCTCACTTCACATATCGACTGAAGGATCTCAAAGCCCGCATCGGCAATGAGGCCAGGATCCAGCAGCATGACCAGGTCATCGGTCATGCCCGAGCGCATGGATGCCCACACCTCGTCGCTCAAGCCGTCCTCGCGCGCGCGAGCCCTGGCCGCACGCTCCAGTGCCTCCTCATCGAAGACGGCAAGCTCGACGCTGAACACCAGCACCGTGCGCGGCGTGGACGATGCGCCGCTCATGCGCCCTCCCCTGCATCGACGCGCGAGATCTCCGCACCGAAGGCCAATGCCGCGTTGTCGAGGCTGGGCAGTCCGTTCTGCCGGATCCACCAGTCGGGCGGGCTGTACGGCACGGTCATCACGCCCAGATAGACGCCTTGCGACGCGTAGCCCACCACCTTGGCGCGGCCGATGCCGTTGATACGGATGAGCACGTCCTCGCCGATCGAGGGAACGTCGAACTGGGCCGACCACTTGAGCATGTCCTGGGCGAAGGGGTCGCGGGTGTGGGGCGGCACCGTGGTGTACCGCTGGAATCGGGTTGTCATGGATGTTTCTCCTGAGAAGGCAACACCGTCGCGTTGCCGAGTTGTCGGGATTTCATGCGCAAGGGAAGTTCGTCGCTCTCGCGCTCGACATCCCAGCCGCGGCGTCCGAGGCGCCGGCGCAGCACGTAGACGTGAGCGCCATAGGCGACGCGTGCGCCCGGGCGGATAGCTGCACGCTTGGCCGCCCGGTTGCTGTGAAAGGCGCGCACCTTCTCGCGCCAAGGGCCCGCATACGGCCCCACGGGTGCATCGGCTTGGGCGAGGAATGAGAGCGGGCAGTCGTAGTAGCAAGGTCCGCAGGACTCATCCAGGCACTTGACGGCGGCTTCGCCGTTTATGCAGTCGATCAGCGTCAGGCCAACCCACTTGCGCCCGATACGCTCGCCCGTGCGGGTCTGGGCCAGGAACCACAGGCGGTTGCCGATCACGCGGTGCGCCAGCACCGTGGAAGAAGCCCCGACGCTGGCAAGCTCATCGTGGATCGCCTGCGCCTTGGTGGCGCGGTAGACGATGGAGCCCATGTCAGGCGCCCGCCGCCAATGCATGCCCCTGTGCGAGGCGGACATCGAACAGGTCGCGAGGGTGAAGACCGATGGACTGCCGAGCCGCAGTCATCGACGAGAACAGGAAGACAAGAGAGTGGTGCATCGTGTAGACGTAAAAAAGCCCGCACAAGGCGGGCTGGGTTGATGAAGAAAAGCGCTTGAAGCAAGTGACTGTCATGGAGGCTGCGTACCTTGTTGACGCATCACAACGCCCCCGAGCCAGGCGTTCCAGCGGCAGCAAGACATGCCTCAGCACCATGGACATAGGCTTCGATGCGCGCGTACTCTGCAGGGGATGATTCCTTCAGGAGGTCGATCACCTTCAGATGCAAGGGGGTGGCCCGGGTCCAGACTCGGATCCAGGCGGCCGCATCGTCGGGCAGCGCACCATCGCCCTCGTCGGGACTGTCGATGCGCTCGAGTCGAAGTTCGGTGGTTTGGCCCATGTGCGTGAAGAGAGACCAGCCTTCGGCGCAGGCCTCGGCGTTTTCTTCTTCGCTGAGCAAGGAGTCTTCGCCCTGCGTCCGCGATGCCGGTGGCAAGAGGCCGTTGTACTCGCGAGCTGAGGCAATGATCTCGCGCATCGCCAGCGGCCCCATCGCATCGATGGCTTCGCGCTGCGCATCGTCGATTTCGCTCCAGTCCACGCTGCCATCGCCGCCATTGTCGACATCGGCGATCTCGTAGGCGCGCGCCACGCTGTGCGCGCAATGGATGGCACGCTGGAGCTGATGCCCTGTGTACACATTGCCTCCCAGCAAGTACTTGCTGGCGGTGTCAATGGAAATGGAGATGGAAGTCATGAAGGCGGCTACCGGTTGAGATTCGAATGAAGGAGGTGCGAAACGGCTCAAGGCCATGGGAAGACCTCGAACTCCAGAACGGCCGGCAACACCAGGTGGTCGCCGGCAAGCTCCAGGGCTTCGCATTGGTAGGCCTGCGCCAGCCGCAGCAACCGGCGCAGTGCGTCCCATCGCAGCGCCTGTGCCGCTGCGATGCTGTCGGCCGTGACATCGGCGCGCCAGCTGTAGTCGTCGAGCTCGAGGATCAGGAGGCCGCCAGTGGATGGGAACGCACCACAGGTCTCGCCCATCTGGTCCTCCGCGTGTATCTGCCGCGCGATCTCCCAGGGCAGGTGGCTCGAACTGACACGCAGCGTCCGGGCTATGTAGCGATGAAGCCCCACCGACTGCAGTGCGGAAGGCCCATGCGCCCACGGGGCTGGAGTGATTGATTCGTTGTTCATTTCTATTCGGGTTGTTAAAAAGAAGGCAAAGGGATTCGAAAGGCAAGAGAACAGGAACTGACAAACACGCCTACTGCGCTGGCGCGCGATGTCTCATGCCCCTCTCAGGACAGCTGTTAAGGAACGCTGGCCGATGCGGCACAATCTGCGCATGACGACAAAGCAGGAGCGGCCCGACGAGGCGCTAAGTGCGATGGCCATCGAGTGGCACAGGAAGGCCCTGGAGGGAGACCTTCACGCGCGCGGGATCGCTCATGAACTCGAGACGGAGTTGCGCCGGCGCGCTGGGGCACCATTTACGAACTACGACACCCTGGATCTACGGCCCCTGGAGACGAGATCGGCGCCACGCCGGTGGTGGACGCTCTGGCAGGAACGCTAACGTCCCCACATTTCAGGACACCGGCATATCCTCATCCCGCGAAGGCGGGGCCTGATCGCATTCGACACTGCGCCAGAACACCTTCTCCTGCCTGATCAGCCATGCGATCTCGGCCTCGTCGCGCTCGATGCGATAGATCTGCAGGTCCTGGCCGCCCAGCAGCGCGACCACATCGGCGGCGCGTTGACCCGTGACAGCAAGCAAATGCATGACCCGAAGCCGCATGTACGCCGGGACGCCGTGAGCCCATAGGGGCGCGGCGTCCATGCCGACACACGAGCACTCAAGAAGCTGGACATCGGGTGCGTCCACCACCTCGCGCGTGACGGTAGCGATCATCCACGGATGCTTTTGGTGCCGCTGCGTGGCGTTGACTTGCCGGATCCTGCGCCCGGTCCTATTGGTGTAATGCGCTGCTACGATCGGCTCGAGCAAGAGCCCCCAGTACCCCAGGCTATCGTCCTGGACCAGCACTGGGTGCAATAGGTCTTGGCGCCCTTTCTTCTCCATCCAGAGACGGACCTGGGATTTGAAGGGATCGTGTCCGAGGGCAGCGGCGGCATCGCGGTTTCCGATGCCGACTTCCGAGGGCTGGGGACTGTCGATCTGGCGATCAACGATCGCCGCCGATCCAAGTCTTTTCGACGTTGAGACTAGGTGCAGTGCGACGCGCCTTGTGGTTGTGAGGCTCGCAGTTCGCAAGCGTTCAGCACGTGTGTACATGATGTCTTCCTTGAAATGGAGTGCCCATAGCCAAAAGCCCCGTCCTCCTGATGGAGGGACGGGGCTTTTGGTAAGGGGGACGTGGTGGAGAGGCGGTGCCGAGGTTGGTTGTCTGCCTCATGAAGCGAGCTCAAGCGCATGGTCCAGCGCTCGCTGCTTCAGTGCGGCGCCCTGACCGAACCAGGCACTGTCAAGGCGGTACTCGCGGTTGCGGGCACGTCGTTCGTGGTCGACGTATTCGGTCATTGCACTCAGCAGGCCCCAGGCAGTGCCCCGAGCGGCTGCGAGTTCGGCGCCACGGCCTTTGCCTTCGTACAGTTGCAGAACCTTCCGCGCCGCCAACGCGCGCGGCACGGACTGCGCATTGGCATTGGACGCCGTTGGCTGATCCAGTTCGTCCGGCCCGTAGAGCACGCGCTGGATGTAGCCTTCGACTTCTTTGCTCTTGACTTTGCGCTCAGACAGGGCATTCATGCGATGCATGAAGTTGTCCCATTGCGACACAGCAATGCCCAACTGGCGTTTGATGGCGTCGGGGTCGAAGCTGGTGTTGTGTGGCACTCGAATGGCGTTGCTGCTCGCGCCGCTGATAGCCATGGTGAGGGTGTTGTGGCAAACAACCCTCACGGTTGTCGGCGTGACAGTGGTGGCCAGGGTGCCGTCGCAGGAGGTAGCGAGCAGCAGGTAGCCGTCGACAGCATCCGAGCCTTTGAGCACGGTGCGCTGGCCGGTGCGCGCCAAGGCCCAGAATTTCCGACCCGCCTTGAGAACGCCTGCTGTTTCCATCTCGCAGCCAGAGACCTCGATGAGGTCCCGGTAGAACTCGAGCACCGCCCGGGGCTGGACTACTTGGTAGCGATTGCTGACCACCGACAGGGCCGCCTTGGTATCGCTGCGATAGAGGACTTTCTGTTCCTCGAAGGACTTGAGGGTTTGGATACCACCAGTGCGCTCGCTTATGTAATGCACGGGCGTTTCGCAAATTGTCCAGGCCATACCTGCCTTCTGAGCCCAGACTTCCAGAGGCTGCTTCGGGGGGAGCTGGTGGCCCAGCAGATGCCAGGGGGTGTCGCCGGCGTAGGCCATGGTTTCGATGAGATGGGCCATGAATGATTGATTTCCTTTAAGAGTGAACACATGCGTAAGCCCGCGCCGCTCGCCGCAAGAGCAGCGTCCGGACGGGAATTCACGCCTACTTCCAGTTGATTTGGTGGATGACAGACAGGCGCGATCGCGACGGCACGAATGCCATCGATATTGCGCATCTGAGAACGGGAGGACAGACTCTGCTCGAGTGAACGGGTGAGTAATGCGAGTGTCTGATCCCATTTCACCTGGCCTGCTCATAGCGAGTGAGTCAAGAGAAATGCAATGAAATAGCGACTGCTCTACTGTTCTCGGGGGGTGATATAGGTCTGAAAAAAACTGGAATCGGAACTTAGGGGAGCTTCAATGAAAAAACAGGCGCTTCTGCGCGATTCGCCCCCTTGCCGAGACACAGAGGTCACTGCAGCGCCGCGCGTCGACGTCTTGTCGACGGCACTGCATCCGCCTGCTCAACGCGCGGGTTGTGTCAGGCGACACGACAAACTACCCCAGGGGGGCAGCTCCTGATGTCGCTTGACAGGTTGACGCTCGTTGGCTCATCGCGCCTGGTTGTCGGGCACTTGAAGCGTTTTTCATGAGGCCGCCGTTCCAGGGGGATCGCTGCCCCGCCTTCTGGTCTGCCACGCGGTCTACATGGACTTGCAGCACACACGCCACCACCGCGCCGCCACGGGCGGACGTTCCAGATTACAGCAATGTAATCTGGAAGTTCACTTTCTTGGCAAAATAGCTCATAGGATCTCGGTCGCAAGTCCCGTCTGCCCTATCCTTCGCGCTCCATTGGCGCTCTGCACAATCCAGGTTCTGAGTGACCTCGAGTCGAGTGCGCCTTCACGCTGCATATATAAAATTCCTCGATGGTCCGCTGCTTACTCGTCGTTTTGATGCTTTTGCTGCCCACCCAGTTCACTTGGGCGGCGGTCGCGACCTATTGCGAGCACGAGACTGCGCCAGCGTCGTTTCATATCGGGCACCATGACCATCAGCATAAGGCTGATCCCTTGGACCTCGCGCAACAAGAAGCCGATCTGGCGGACAAGCCCATATTTCTTGAACACGACGACTGCAGCTACTGTCAGACCGGTGTAGCTCAGTTTGGAGCAGCCTTGAACACGTCTTTCGTGGGTCCTCAGGGTCTCTCCTTTGTAGGAGCAACGTCCAAGCCCTACAACTTCAGGGTCGACGAGGACATCGATCGCCCGAAATGGATATGCGCCGCTTGACCCGGCGCGCCTCTGTCTTTACTTTTTCGCTCACAAACGATGTTCTGACGATCGCGCCGGATTCCCTTGTCTCGTTCCTTTGACTGGAGAATTCGATGTGCAGGTTTATCGTGCCGTTCGCGCTTGCGCTTACGGCATTCGCGGGCGGCAGTGCGTTCGCTCAAGGCAGCAGCTTGGGTACGCCCTCTGTGCCTAATCAGGCTTCTTTGCCTGTTGTCCCATCTTCTCCGCCCCTTACGTTGGCGGCCGCGATTCAGATCGCCCTGGATGGAAATCCCGAGATTGCTTCCTCGCGACGCGAGGTCGAAGCGATGGAAGGTGCACGTGTCCAGGCCGGGGTTTTTCAGAATCCCACGCTGAGCGTCGAGGTCGAAGATGTACGGCGCGACACACGCACGACCACAGTACTGCTGAGCCAGCCATTCGAACTTGGCGGCAAGCGGGGCGCACGTATCGAGGCGGCCGAGCGTGCCATCGACGTCGCGCGCGTGCAGCTCGAGACAAAATACGCAGACATTCGGGCGAATGTGACGGCTGCATTCTTCGCCACCCTGATCTCGCAGGACCGTGTGCGACTGGCGCAGGCATCGCTTGAACTTGCACGTACCGGCAGCGAGACGGCCGGCAAGCGCGTCACTGCAGGCAAGGTATCTCCGGTTGAGGAGACGAAAGCGAAGGTCGCGGAAGCCAATGTCCGACTGGAGCTGGTTCAGGCGCGTGGTGAGCTGCAGACAAACCTCTATCAGCTTCGTGCGTTGACGGGACCGACCGTGGCATTCGACGCGGTCGACGGCAATGCGCTGCAGATTCCCAAACCGCAGGCCCAGGAGACCATCGAGGACCGGATCACGAACGCGCCCTCCATGCGGCAGGCGCGCTTGGAAGTGCAGCGATACGGAGCTCTCTCGGAGCTCGAGAAGGCCAAGCGCATTCCGGACATCACCCTGAACGCGGGAACGATGCGCTCACGGGAGGTCGGACGCAGCCAGGCGGTCGTGGGCATCTCCGTGCCACTGCCCCTCTTCGATACCAATCGAGGAAACATCATGGAAGCGCTTCGACGTCAGGACAAGGCGGAAGAGGACGCTCGTGCGCTCGAACTCAGGCTGCGTGCCGATGTAGGCGGCGCGCGCCAGCGATATGTCACCACCCTGGCCGAGGTCGAAGCGCTCCAGTCGGACATCTTGCCGGGCGCGCAGACTGCGTTTGACGCGGCCACCAAAGGTTTCGAACTGGGCAAGTTCAGCTACCTGGATGCCCTCGACGCGCAGCGTACGTTGCTGCAGGCACGTTCGCAGTACCTGAGGTCGCTGTCCGAGCTGCATCGCTCCATCACTGATCTGGACCGCCTGCTTGGCGGCCCCGCCGCTGCAAGCGGCTCTCCCGCCTCCAATCCTTAAGGACCGATCATGGCCAACTCTTGGCAGTCGACGCTCGGCAAGCCCGGGCGCAAGCAGCTTTTCATCATCATTTTTCTCCTCATCGTCGGAGCAGCCGCAGGCGCGCTCATCTTGCGCGGCGGCTCATCCAAGAAAGCGGTCGAGGGCGCTGGCCATGCCGAGGAAACTGCCAAGGGCGACGACGGGCACGGCCACGGCAAGAGCGCCGAGGACGACGGCCACGGGCATGGCAAATCCGAAGAAGGCGGACACGAAGAGGAGTCCGCACCCAAGGGACCCAACGGCGGGCAGCGTTTCACCGAAGGCGATTTCAGCATCGAGCTGAAGCTCGCCGAGGAGAACGGCGAGCCAAGGTTCAAGGCCTGGCTCTATGACAAGGAAAAGCCGATCGCGCCGACCGACGCTGAGATAACGGTGACGTTGAATCGCCCGAACGGCGACCAGCAAGAAGTCAAGCTGGTGCCGGTCGCAGGCGTTCTGACGAGCCAAGAGACGGTGGCGGAGCCTCATATCTTCGAAGCCACGATCGCCGTGCAGACGCCGAAAGAACCGTACCTGTTCACGTTCAATCAGCAAGAGGGCAAGGTCAACATGACCGACGCCCAGATCAAGGCATCGAGCATCACGCTCGATACCAGCACACCGGAATCGATTCGCAGCGGGCTCCAGTTCCCGGGCGAGATCCGCTTCAACGAGGACCGCACTGCGCACATCGTCCCGCGGGTCGCCGGCGTCGTTGACAGCGTCAGCGCGAACCTCGGGGAACGGGTCAAGAAGGGGCAGGTACTGGCGGTCGTTTCCAGCGCCGCGATCTCCGAGACCCGTTCTGAACTTCAGGCTGCCCAGCGGCGGCGCGAGCTCGCCAAGACCACCTACGATCGCGAAAAATCGCTCTGGGAGCAGAAGATTTCACCGGAGCAGGATGTCCTCCAGGCCCAGCAAGCGCTTCGTGAGGCAGAGATCAGCGTGGCCAATGCGACGCAAAAACTGCTGACCGTCGGTGCGTCGACCAGCAGCAGTTCTCTGGGGCGCTTCGAGCTGCGTGCACCCTTCGACGGCATGGTCGTGGAGAAGCACATCGCCCTGGGTGAATCAGTCAAGGAAGACGCGAGCGTGTTCACCATCTCCGACCTGTCCAATGTGTGGGCCGAGATGAACGTTCCCGCACGCGACCTCCAGCAGGTGCGCGTGGGTGAGCGTGTCGTCGTGCGATCTGGCGCCTTCGATGCAACGACCAACGGCACCGTCGCCTACGTCGGCTCTCTGATCGGCGAGCAGACTCGTACTGCGCGTGCTCGCGTGGTGTTGCCCAATCCGCAAGGCGCCTGGCGACCGGGGCTCTTCGTCAGCGTTGAAGTCCTCGCCAGCGAAGTCGTCTCGCCCGTGACTGTCGCCTCCTCCGCTCTGCAGACCATCGAGGACAAACCTGTCGTCTTCCTCAAGGTCCCTGGCGGATTCGTGCCGCAGCCTGTGCAGATCGGCCGTACGGATGGCAAGCGCGTGGAAATCGTGAGTGGCCTGAAAGCGGGCGCGACGTACGCTGCCGCGGGCAGCTTCGTCGTGAAATCCGAGCAGGGCAAGGGCTCTGCGACCCATACGCATTGAGGCGAAAAACGCATGTTTGAACGCATCATTCGCTTCGCCATCGAACAACGATGGTTGATCCTGCTGGCCGTGGTGGCGATGGCAGGCCTTGGCGTATACAACTACCAAAAGCTACCGATCGACGCCGTCCCGGACATCACCAACGTCCAGGTCCAGATCAATACAGGTGCTCCCGGGTACTCACCGCTGGAAACGGAACAGCGCGTGACCTTCCCTATCGAGACCGTCATGGCCGGGCTGCCTGGGCTGCTCCAGACGCGCTCGCTGTCGCGCTACGGTCTCTCGCAAGTCACCGTGATCTTCAAGGACGGGACCGACGTCTACTTTGCGCGCCAGCTCGTCAACGAACGCCTCCAATCTGCAAGCGGTGAGATGCCTGAAGGCGTCCATCCGCAGGTAGGTCCCATTTCCACGGGCCTTGGGGAAATCTACCTTTGGACGGTGGAAGCGAAGGACGGGGCGAAAAAACCCGATGGCACTCCGTACACCTCGACGGACCTGAGAGAGATTCAGGACTGGATCATCAAGCCGCAACTGCGCAACGTGGCTGGTGTCACCGAAATCAATTCGATCGGTGGCTATGAGAAGCAATACCAGATTGCCCCCATTCCAGAGAAGCTGTCCGCGCATGGGCTGTCGATGGCGGACGTGGTCAAGGCGCTGGAACGCAACAACACAAACGTTGGCGCGGGGTACATCGAACGTCGCGGCGAGCAGTACCTCATTCGAGCGCCTGGCCAGGCGCGAGGCGTGGAGGATCTGCGCAACATCATTCTTTCTAGCAACGGAAGCACGCCGGTCCGCGTGCGCGACGTCGCGGAGGTCGGGATCGGGAAGGAACTGCGCACAGGTGCGGCGACCGACAACGGCCGTGAGGTCGTGCTCGGCACCGTTTTCATGTTGATCGGCGAAAACAGCCGCATCGTCTCGCAGGCAGTCGCGAAAAAGATGGCGGACATCAACCGCACGCTTCCTGAAGGCGTCGAAGCTATCACCGTCTACGACCGGACCGTGCTCGTCGACAAGGCGATCGCAACGGTCAAAAAGAACCTGCTGGAAGGCGCTGTGCTCGTGATCGTGGTGCTCTTCCTTTTCCTGGGGAACATGCGCGCCGCGGTGATCACGGCGATGGTGATTCCGCTGTCGATGCTTTTCACCTTCACTGGCATGGTCAATCAGAAGGTCAGCGCCAACCTGATGAGTCTGGGCGCGCTCGACTTCGGCATCATCATCGACGGGGCGGTCGTGATCGTGGAGAACTGCGTGCGCAGGTTGGCTCATGCTCAGCACAGGCACGGGCGACCGCTGACCCGCAAGGAACGCTTCCACGAGGTCTTCGCCGCTTCTCAGGAGGCTCGCCGCGCGCTGCTCTTCGGGCAACTGATCATCATGATCGTCTATCTGCCCATCTTCGCGCTCACCGGCGTCGAAGGGAAGATGTTCCATCCGATGGCCCTCACCGTTGTGATCGCCTTGCTCGGCGCGATGATTCTTTCAGTCACGTTCATTCCCGCGGCCGTTGCGCTTTTCATCGGAAAGACGGTTTCGGAGAAGGAAAACCGCCTGATGGGCTGGGCCAAGAAAGCGTATGAGCCGATGCTGGTACGCGTGCTCGAGGCCAAAGCGGTGGTTCTCACGGTCGCCGGCATTGCAGTGGTCCTCGCCGGCTTGCTGGCAACCCGACTGGGCAGCGAGTTCATCCCGAACTTGAACGAGGGTGATTTTGCCGTGCAGGCGTTGCGCATTCCCGGAACGAGCCTGAGCCAGTCCCTGCAGATGCAGCAGCAGCTGGAGCGCACGCTGAAGGAGAAATTCCCGGAGATCGAGCGGATCTTTGCGCGCACAGGCACTGCGGAGATCGCCTCCGATCCGATGCCGCCGAACATCTCGGATGCGTATGTGATGCTGAAGCCGGTAGATCAATGGCCCGAGCCCAGGCGCACGCGCCAGGAGGTTGTCCAGGCGGTGCAGAAGGAAGTCTCCAGGATTCCCGGCAACAACTACGAGTTCTCCCAGCCCATCCAGTTGCGCTTCAATGAACTGGTTTCGGGCGTACGGGCCGACGTTGCCGTGAAGGTGTTTGGCGACGACATGGATGTACTGAACAAGACCGCACGCGAGATCGAAGGCGTTTTGAAGTCGATCCCAGGCGCGGCCGAAGTCAACGTGGAACAGACAACAGGTCTGCCTATGCTGACCGTGAACATCGATCGGGACAAGGCCACGCGCTATGGGCTGAACATCGCGGATGTGCAGGACACCATCGCCACTGCCGTCGGCGGTCGCAATGCAGGCACTCTCTTCGAGGGAGATAGGCGCTTCGACATTGTTGTCAGGCTGCCGGACAACGTGAGAGGCGACCTCGAGGCGATCAAGCGCCTTCCCATAGCGCTGCCCGCCAGCGCGGCTGCGGCCGACGTCGCCGGGGCCACGTCCGTTGCCGGCGCTGGAACAGGCGCTGCACGCGTGAACTTCATCCCATTGGGTGAGGTCGCCACGCTGGAGCTTGCGCCGGGCCCCAACCAGGTGAGTCGAGAGGATGGGAAACGCCGCATCGTCGTCAGCGCCAACGTACGCGGCCGTGATCTCGGGTCCTTCGTCAGTGAAGCGACGGGAGCACTCGATTCGCAGGTGAAGATCCCGACCGGCTACTGGACCACCTGGGGCGGCCAGTTTGAGAACCTTCAGTCCGCCACCAAGCGCTTGCAAATCGTCGTGCCTGTCGCTTTGCTGCTGGTCTTTACGCTGCTGTTCGCCATGTTCGGCAACATGAAGGACGGGTTGATCGTGTTCACCGGCATTCCGTTTGCGCTCACCGGCGGCATTCTGGCGTTGTGGTTGCGTGACATCCCGCTGTCGATCACCGCAGCCGTCGGGTTCATTGCGCTATCGGGGGTCGCCGTTCTCAACGGCCTGGTGATGATTTCCTTCATCCGGAACCTTCGCGAGGGGGGGGCGTCGTTGGACCACGCCATTCACGAGGGGGCACTCACCCGCCTTCGCCCGGTGCTCATGACCGCACTCGTCGCGTCTTTGGGCTTCGTGCCGATGGCAATCGCGACAGGCACAGGGGCCGAGGTGCAGCAACCGCTCGCGACTGTGGTGATCGGCGGGATTCTTTCCTCCACGGCGCTGACGTTGTTGGTGCTTCCAGTGCTCTACCGGCTGGCACATGGTCGAGACGAGGAGGAGGCTGTGTTCAACGAGGCTCAGAAGCAAGCCGCATTGGAGCATGAGATCCCCCCACAGCCAGCCGCCTAGGGTCAGTACCGTGATTGCCCCCGCACGGCCGTTCAACGGGGGCGCCATTCATATCTGAGAGCGATCATGAAACTCGCAACATTCATCGCAGCCGCCACGCTCGGCATTTCGAGCGGCGCATTCGCTGCTGACGACCACAAGGGGCACGACCACGAAGGCAAAGGGGCAGCAGCCCATAAGGATGAGGCCAAGCCCGCGCATGGCGGCATCGTGACGGTCGCAAAGGATGTGAGCTACGAGCTCGTTGCTCGGCCCGATCTGATTTCCCTGTACGTGTCGGACCACGGCAAGCCCGTGGATCTCGCCGGCGCTACCGCCAAGGTGACCTTGCTGTCGTCGGGCAAGAAGGAGGAAGTCACGCTGGCGCCGGCCACGGACTCTCTCCAGGCAAAAGGCAGTTTCGCCGTGGGGGCGGGCACCAAAGTGGTCGCCAACGTTTCCCTGAAGGGCCAGGCACCGCAGCCCATTCGGTTTAACCTCAAGTGAAAAGCTGATGACCAAACTGTAATCCTGCAGTTAGAAGTCTGGAGGACTGGTTTTTTAAAGTTCACTCACGCAGTCGAGAACGGCGGCGTATGAACCCACCAATCCAAAGGACCTCCTCATGCAAATCTCCTCGCTTCGACTGCCCCTTGCCTCCATGCTTCTCGCTGCCGCGGCGGTTCCAGCCTTCGCCGGTAACTATGCAGAAGGCGACCCGCGCCCTGTTGCTCAAACATCCAACGTTTCCAGCCCTGCCGTGGCCGCAGAGACACGTGCCTGGATGGCCGCCGCTCCCACGCTCGGCTACCCGGAGGGCAACCCTCAAGCCGTCGTGCAGGTGCAGCAAAAGACCCGTGCGGCAGTGCAGGCCGACACGATGAACTGGATCAAATCTGGCCTTGGCGCGCTCAGCTACAGCGATGCATTCGCAAGCGGCAATCATCCGGCTTACGCCAAGGCAAACCGCGCATACGCACAGCTTCGTGGCTCAAGCGACGCTGCCAGTGCATCGCTGACGCCAGTTAACGGAAATGCCGTCACGCGCTGATTCGAAGGGGCCGCTGCCCGCTGCAGCAAGTTTGCAGGCAACTGACCCGAGCAGACAGGACATAGCCTCCAGTCGCAATCGCCACCTAGCCTCGGTATCCACGAGGCGGATAAATCAGGACACCACGCTGGGACCACCCAGGTGGTGTTCTTTTTTGTTTATGACATTTCGATGACCAATATGTAATCCGGTTGCAGGCCAAGTGTTCGAAAGGCTTTCTAGAGTCGTTAAACGCCCCGGACTCTTCGGGGCGGAATACAAAGGAGACCTTAATGTCGATTCGCACTCTTCGTTCCGCTGTGACCGCAGCAGTTCTCGTCGCTGCAACTCTGTCGGCCGCAAGCGCGTCCGCCGCTGGCGCCTACCACCCCTCACCCAATGAAGCCGGGGCGACCTACCACCTAGAGCATGCCTCCAAGCGAAGCCGGGCAGACATCGACTCCGACCTGAACTCGGCAATGAAGCATCCTGCTTGGAATGCTGCGAGTCGGGGTGCGCCATGGCCCGTCGCCAAGACGGGCGAACCCAAAACTCGCGCACAGGTAGTCGCCGAACTCGACGGTGCAATGAAGCATCCCGCATGGAATTCAGTTAGCCGCGGTGCACCTTGGCCACCAGTGTTGAACAATCCTAAGTAAAAAAGAAGGCGCTCCCTTCCTGAGCGCCGATCCTTCGCTTCGCGACAAACCGCCAACGACTTCGTTCGTCGAAACTGAGAGCGGGTGCGGGTGTAAATGGCAGTCGACATCACGCGTTGGACTAAGAACCTTGTGGCCAATGCAAAGAACAACTGCTCCGAGGTATACGCCAGATTCAGTTGCGTACGCATGACCGTGCCTGTGACTCAGTTGGTGTTAACCGCGCAGTAAACAACTGTGGCCCGCTGGGCCCCATGCATCGCAGGTCTTCTGATGAGTCAGCGTTCGAATTAGAGGTCGAGACAAATCCACCAGTCGAGCTATGTGTCGGCAAGAGTAAGCATCCGCTCTGATTCAGTCTCCGCTCGATTCTGGCTGGGCCAGCAAGATCCCAATGCGCGTCACGCCCCCACCCGAAGAGGCGAACGTCGACCCGCCGTGCATGCGTGCGATGGCCGACACAATCGTTAGACCCAGCCCATGGTGGCTGGAGGATCCAGAGCGGGAGCGATCCGCCCGATAGAAGCGCTCAAACAGATGCGGCAGCGCGGATGGGTCGATCGGCTCCCCTCGGTTGTCCACGAAAAGCTTGACCGCGCTCCCTTCTTGCTCGATTGCCACGCGGATGAGGCTCTGTGGTGTAGCGTATCGGATCGCGTTGCTCACCAGGTTCGAGACGGCACGCCGAAGCAGGCCAACGTCTACAAGGAGATTTGCGTCGCCATCGATCTTTAGAGAAAGCTCGGAGGCCTCTAGCTCGGCCTCATGGAACTCGGCAACGGCCGCAACTTGCTCGGCAATGCTTACAGGCCCGGTTCGTCGTGCACGTGCTCCACGATCTGCCTTGGATAGAAAGAGCATGTCCGTCACGATGTTTGAGAGGCGGTGCGCCTCTTCCAATTGGGAACTCAACGCATCTTGGAGTGCGGTGACGGATCGTGCCTGGCTCAGTTCGACTTCCGCTTGGGCGATCATGTTCGCCAAAGGCGTTCTGAGTTCATGCGCGACATCGGCGTTGAATGACTCGAGCTGCTCGTATGCACCTTGAACTCGCTCGAGCAAAGCGTTGAATTGCCCCACCCATGGCTGCAGTTCGCTTGCGTACTTCGAAGCGTCGATTCGAATGCCGGCGTTTTCCGGTCCTGCTTCTGCGGTCTTGGCCGCGAGGAGCTTGAGCTGTTTCAGCCCACGGCGAACCACCAAGGATCCGGTAAACGCGACCAGCAACGACCCCAAGGTGGTTGCCAGAAATAGAGTCCATGCGAGCCGGCGCAGCAACAAGTCATCCTTGGAGACATCGAGTGTCAGTTGCAACTTGATCGGCTTGCCGTCGATTGCGAGTCCCTCGAGCATGCGGTCCTGCGTGACCCAGTTGCCCTTGGCGGCCGGACCCGGCGGCAGGTAGACCTGCTCCTTGCCAACCCACACCGCTGCAGCTGCATCCGGGTGCGAAAGGAAGTAGTCACCAAGCTTGTGCCGTAAGGCGTCAAGATCGGGAGGATTGCTAGTCTCTTCGACCACATGCTGAACGAGCTCGATATACCTCGTGAACTCTTCCGATTGCTTGAGCTGAAAGCTCCATCGGGTCGCGGCATACACGGCCACGCACACGAAGCTCAAGCCAATCAAGGTTTGTATCGCGAACCAGCGCGACAGCGATGTCTGGATGGATTTGTCTTTCACGCCGATTCTGCTTCTCGCGACTCGAGTACATACCCCATACCTCGAACTGTATGGAGCAGCTTCACCTCGAAAGGATCATCGATCTTCATCCGAAGCCGTCTCACGGCCACCTCGACCACGTTGGTATCGCTGTCGAAGTTCATTCCCCAGACTTGGTCAGCCAGAATCGCTCGTGGAAGAATCTGGCCTTGCCGGCGCAGCAGAAGCGAAAGCAGGGCAAATTCCTTGGCCGTCAGCTCCAGCCGCTTCGAACCCCGCGTCGCCTTGCGCGTGGTGAGATCCAATTGAAGGTCCGCCAGTGCGTAGCGCGTTGTTTCCTGCAGTGTTCCACGACGCAGAAGCGCTCGGATGCGCGCCTGCAATTCCGAGAAGGCGAAAGGCTTTGCGAGATAGTCATCTGCACCACTTTCCAAACCCTTGACGCGATCGGCCACATCGTCCCGTGCGGTCAGCATCAACACGGGAATGGAAGAAGACTTGCGGATCGCTTCGAGGATCTTGAAGCCGTCGATGCCCGGCAGCATCACATCCAGGACGATCGCATCGTAGTTTCCTGTCAACGCCATGCCCAGCCCTTCAGCACCATCGCGCGCGAGATCGACGTTGAAGCCGCTTTCCACCAGGCCCTTGCGCAGGTAGTCCCCCAACTTCACTTCGTCTTCGATTACTAGTAGGTGCATTTTTTTGATCGTAACTTCGCGATGAGAGGGGAACGATTACATTTCGGTAATCTACGAACCCTCCTCCGCACAGCAAATGCAACCGCCGCCCTTGTTCGGCGAAATTGACTTTGATCACGCCACACAACCCATGTGGCACCTCCCGACAGGGAAGGCGCGCTACGTGTGTGCCTGCGAGGCACGAACAGGGCTCGCTCCACAATCCAGGTTGCGAATCGAATTCTTGCCGTTCATGGTCAGGCTCTCCGTAAGCGGATGGGCGCTCCATCTTGACGGTGATGAGCGGCGCGGCTGCCCCTGCTGCAGAGTCAGGTGAGCGGTTGCCAGCGATGTGGCAGGAGATCGTCAATTCGGCTGTTCAGGTGCGTGGGCAAGCGCTCCAGGACGTCCTTGAGGTAGGCATGCGGGTCGTGGCCGCACAGGCGTGCCGACTGCACCAGGCTCATCACGATGGCGGCGCGCTGACCAGCCAGTTCGCTGCCGGCGAACAGCCAGGCGCGGCGTTCATGCTCTTGTGTTCATGAGCGCCGTAATGCGAAGTGCGCTTTTATGCGAAGTCGGGATGTCGACACTGCGATCGGTCCGAGGGACATGAAGGAACTCGTTCCCATGACCGCTTCGCAGAATCACAGCGCCTTCAGGAACGCCAGCAGAGCCTTGGGCGGACGGTACGTAGTGAGCTTCACCTGCGGTGCCTTCAGGCGCGCCAATGCCCGCTCCTTCATCGCCAGGTCCGCCTCGACGTACATGTGCGTTGTCGCTGGACTCTCGTGTCCGAGCCACAAGGCGATCTCGCACGGGTCGGCGCCTGACTGAAGCAAGCACATTGCCGTGGCGTGTCTAACCAGGTGCGGCGACACCGACATGCTGATCAAGTCGGGGTATTTGCGAGAGGCGATCTGCACGGCGAGCTTCAGACGCTGAGCGACGTTGGCCCGCGTCATAGGCTTGCCGTCGCGGCGCGGCAGCAGCGGCGAGTCGGCGTGAAGTTCTGGGTTCAGGTGGAGCCAATCCCTCACCGCCCTGGCGCTGGTCTTCCACAGCGGCAATGAGCGCTGCTTGCGTCCTTTGCCGTGCAGCCGGATGCTCGACGTCGGGCCGAGCACGACGTCTTCCACCCGAACGCCGAGGATCTCCGAGACACGGGCCCCGGTGTTGAACATCAGCGCGAACATCAGGCGATCTCGCTGGCCGATCCAGGTGTCGCCCGGCGCGTCGATCAAGGCGAGCATCTGTTGCCTGGGGACGAAGCCCACCATCTTGCGATCGAAGCGCTTCATCGGTACAGCCAGGGCTTGCTCAATGAGGCCCAGGTGAAGCGGGTCGCGTCTCGCGGCGAACTTCAGGAAGGAGCGCACTGCGGCCAGCCGGATGTTGCGGCTGCGCACTGAGCTGTGTCGTTCCTGCTCAAGGTAATCAAGGAAGCCGACGAGGAACTTCGCAGTGACGTCGGTCAGCTCCATGCTGTTCGGCTCCTTGCCCTGCCGTTGCGCGTAGCGCAGCAGCAGCACGAATGTGTCTCGGTACGAAGCCACCGTGCACGGGCTCAGGGCTCGCTGTTGGAGCATGTAGTCGGTGAAGAACTCCTGCACCAGGGTCGCGAAGCTCGGCGATGTCGGCTTACTCATCGCCGTCTCCTGCGAGCGAGAAGCGCTCGAACTTTGCGCCGACGATGTCCATCAATTCAGGTACGCCTGTGAGATACCAGTAGGTGTCGGTGATCTTGGCGTGGCCAAGGTAGGTGCACAGCCAGAACATCGCCTGGTCAATGGACACACCAGTCTCATGCCAGAGCTGAACGCGTCGAACTGCCATCGTGTGCCGAAGGTCGTGCAGGCGCGGGTTGGTGTGGTCGCCTCGCGTGCACCACCCCAATCGAGGTCGTAGGCGTTTGAAGACGTGCTCGGCAGTACTTGCGGGCAAGAATCCACCGATGCGGGAGACGAAGAATGGCGCATCCGCATCGGAGTCGGCGTGCCGGTCGCGCATGTGCCGATACTCCATCAGCGCCTGCACCACGCTGGCATGGATCGGAAGACAGCGGGACTTGTGGAACTTGGTCTCCCGTACAGTGATTGTCGCGACGTCCAGATCAATGTCGCCGACCCGAAGTTTCAACGCTTCGGAGATCCTGAGCCCGACGGCTGCCAGAAGCCCGAACAGCGTGCGGTACATCAGCGGGCGCAAGCCCCCCAAGGGGGCCAGGCCATCGGCGTACCGTAGCAGTTGCAGGATCTCTTCGTTGGTGTAAATGTGCGGCGTCAGTCTGCGGTGACCGCGGCCGAGGGCGTTCGTCGGCAGCACTTCGGTGTCCACCTCGAATTGCCGGTAGTAGGCCGCAAACGGCCGCAGGATCTCGATCCTGCGCGCCGCGGTCACTGTGTCGGTGCGGTGAACATGCTGCCGCGCCCATTCGACCTGCAATTCCCGCGTCAACGGCCCCTTGTGGCCGCGGGCGTCGGCGAAGCGGGCGAACCGCATCAGCTCGGTGGCCGGCGCCTTCAACGCAAAGCCGAGCTGCCGACGTTCCTTGAGGTAGCGCTGCACAGTCGCCTGCAGCGTCGTCTCGGCCTTCATGCCGTGCTCCCCGGCCATGGCATTGCCACAGCGCCAAGGCGATTCATGTCGACCTTGGCGTAAATGAGTGTGGTGTCGAGGTGGCGGTGACGCAGCACATCGGCTACTTCCTTGAGTGTGCCCCCGGTGTCGAGCAGTCGGCTGGCCAGGGTGTGGCGAAGGATATGCACGCGGGTATAGGGCAAGCCACAGCGTCGATAGGCATTGCGCACGGTGTTGCGCACGACGTCCGGGCCCACGGGTTCGTCGGCCGGCGCCACGTGCCGGACGAACACCTGCCGGTTGACCGTCAGAGGTCGCTCCATCCGTAGGTACTCGGCGATGGCGCGGCCGGTCGCCGGCGGCAAGGGCATCAAGTCCGTGCGCCGGGTCTTGCACTTGGCGATGCGCAAGGTGCCGGCCGTCCAGTCGATGTCGTCCAGCGCAAGGCGGCTGACTTCGTGGGTGCGCAATCCGAGGTCCACGAAGCATCGCACGATCGCGTATGAGCGAAGGCGCGAAGGCAGCCCGGGCGGGAAGGCATCGAGCAATCGCTCGACATCGTTGCGCGACAGCGTCTGCGGCAGCGGCGCCAAGCGCCACCGCGCCGGTGACCCAATCACCGGTAACAAATGCTCGACACGGTCGCCTTCGAAGGCTCTGAAGTGCAAGTAGCCGCGCAATGCCGTGGCGATCACGCCCCCACTGGCCGGCGACACGCGGTCGAGTTCCTGAGCAATGAATCGCCGCAGTTGCTCCGCGCTCGGCGTGACCGCCGCAGCCTTGCGAATTAATGCGTCCACGATCTTCAGTCGCCGAAGACGAGTACTTCGAGCCAAGCCCCTGGCCTGTTGCATATGCTCGTCATAGCGGTGCAGTGCCTCTTCAATCGGGTCGACCCGACGTCTGTCTGTCACGATCCCGGAGTTCCCAAGAACTACTCTCAGGTGTTGCAGTGCAGCTCGAACTTGGTGGCGACAACGATGCGCCAGGGACGGGCAAGTACAGCGTGGCAAATGCTCATCGATGAACCTCGCGATCGCGTGATCGAGGTCATCCAGCGGATGACGACATCGACGAATCCATCGCGCGAAGTGCGCGAGGCAGCAGAGGTACGACCTCGCCGTGCTGGGCGCATAGCGCCGCTCGGTCAAGTAGCTCCAATAGGCAGGTACTGACGGCGCAAGCGCGCTCGAGCGAAGCCATGACGCGGCCGTCGGATGAAGGGTATCAAAAGCATCCATGATCGTCTCCTGAGGTGGGGTTGACACCGCAGGAGACGCTTACTTTTATGCGAAGTCCAGAGCCATCCGGATGCGCCTCAGACCGCCGGGATCTGCCCTTTTGCCGATCTCGTCACGCGCGACTTCGCATAAAAGCGCACTTCGCATTACGGCGTCCCATGGCCCAGGGGCGGATTCGGTTTTCCAAGTGGTTGTTGTCCACCGGCACGTCGCCGTCGAGGAGGTTGCGCGTCAGCGCAGCCCAGGCATTCAGGCTGTAGCTCAAGGCCTTGGCCGTCGCCCCGCCATCGGGGACCCTGGCGCGCTCGAGCTGCAGCCACACATGCAGTTCCTCCCACAGAGGCCTGGTCACCGACTGACGCATGCGTAGACGGTCTTCGCCAGCGAGTTGTCCGAACTGGCGCTCCGCGCGGTAAATCGTCGCAATGCGCCTGAGCGCTTCGGTGGCCACGTCGCTGGTGCCGGACTTGCCCAGCTCGTGGAAGTGGCGCCTCGCATGAGCGAGACATCCAGCGGCAATGCGATCAGCGTGCGCTGCGACGACGTTGTCGTATGCCGAGTATTCGTCGCGCACCAGCGTGCCGCTCCAAGGCATGTGCGCGCCGAAGCCGTCGCTTCCCTGCAGGAAGGCAATGGGGTACTGGGCGCCGCGGCCCAGGCAGAACTCGTACACGACGCCCGGCAGTGGATCGAAGGCTCCCCTGGCATAGGCCCAGATGTAGGCCCTCCTCGTCTTTCCCCGGCCTGGGTCCAACATGGCAACAGGTGTCTCGTCGGCATGCAGCACCCTCGACTGCAGTACGAAGCGCTTGTGGGCGTCGTACAAGGGCTCCAGGGCCGCGCCAGCGCGCCCCGAGGTCTGTGCCAGCGTCGAGCGCGGCGTGTGCACACCGGAGCGCGCGTTGATGGTCTCCAGCCTGTAGTACGGCAGGTGGTCGACGAAGTGGCTGGTCAGCGTGTGCGCGATAAGACCGGCGGCCATGATGCCGCCGTCGATGATCTGCGGCACGGCCGGTTCCTGCACCAGGCACTGGCAGCAGCGGCAGGCCCACTTGCCGTAGATGTGGCGATGAACGAAGAACTCGGCCGGCACGATGTCCAGTTGTTCGCTAATGTCTTCGCCCACGCGCACCATCGGCCGGCCGCATTCGGGCAACGGGCAGTTCGTGTCATCGGGCTCATGGGGGTGATCTACCCGACGCAGATGTTCGGGCAGCTTCTGGCGGCGAGGCTTGCATGGAGGCTTGTCGCCTTCTTCCTGCGCCTGCTTGGCCGGCGACTTGGATTGCAGTTGCTCAAGCTGCGCCTGCAGGCTGGCTTCGTCCTCGGCCATCGTCTCTTCGAACAGGCGCCGCTGTTCGGCGTTCATGGCTTCGGTTCTAGCGTCGAACTTCCACGCCTTCAGGCGCGCCAGCTCGAACATCACCTTCTCCAGCTTGGCGTCCCTGAATTTGATCTCGTGCGCCTGGCGCTCAATGTGCTGGGCCTGCTGCTGGATGTGGGCCAACATCTGCTGCGCCAGCGCGGTAACGGTCTCGGGCGACAGACTGCTGAGGTCCGAGGCATTGAGATCGTGCAGGTGCTGCATACATCCATCATGCCGGCGATCACACGCACCTGCCATGCGGGGTAGCGCTGTCAACGCTCGCGCGCCGACTTCACAGCCGGGTGATGACGCGCATGTCCTCCAGGCGCTGCCAGGGCAGGCCCAACACCAGGGCGTCGAATTGCTCGCGCGTCAGCGTGAGCGGCGCACCGCTCGTCGAACCTTGAGCCGGCCACGCGAAGCCGCCGACGTTCAGCCGTCGAGCGGCACACCACACACCGAAGCCATCGTGCACCAGCAGCTTGATGCGCGTGTGCCGGGCGTTGGCAAACAAGTAGCCGTGATGTGCCTGCGCGGCGCCGAAGACCTTCACGACGCTTGCCAGCAGTCGTTCGGCGCCGGCGCGCATGTCCATGGGCTGCACGGCCAGCCACACCGCGTCGATGCGGATCACTTCAGCAACTCGCGCGTCCAGATGCCCAACTGCGCCGCCGCCTCCAGTGGCCAGTCCACGCTGATCACCACGGCGCCGCGCTTGATCTGCACCTGAATCTGCGTTGGGGATGCCGACACCGCCGACGCAACCGGTGGCAACATCATTGGAACGAACGTCGGCTCCTGCAGTGCGATGGCATCGGGCGTCTCCAACGATTCCCGTACCTTCTTGCGCCAGGAGTGCACCACGTTGGCATTGATGCCATGCGCCATCGCGACCTTCGCCACCGATGCGTTCGGCCTCTCACATTCGCTCAGCACTTGCTGCTTGAGCTCTTCACTGTACCGGCGCCGACGCACCTCTTGACCGTTTGCCATCATGTCCATCTATTCGTTCGTGGACACGATCGTTGCCGCCAGCGCCCGAGCGTTCAAGATGGGGCGGCCAGCCCCTTACGGCTCTCCTAATGAATTGGCCTGCTTAATTAAGGCAAGGGGGCGCCACGCATTTATCTCGTGCCACGACAGTCGCATCCAATGCAGGATTGGCCGAGCACCGCACCCAACGGGATTCGAAAGTGCCTTTTACCTTGAGACAGTCAGTTCCTGAAGCAAACACAAAACCCGCTTACGCCCGTCCCCCCCAAGAGCGTGGAAAAGTCGCAAAAGCTCCGCCTCGTCATCGTCAGCTGCCCAAAAATACGACAGCGGCACACCCAGCACCTGGGCCAAGCGCCTGGACATCAGCACATCAGGCATGTGCCTTCCACGTTCGTATTGGTTAATTCTTGCACTAGCGGAGAACGCATCCATGCCGGCCGCTACACCCAATCGCTCCTGCGAGAAGTTGCTACGCAACCGTGCTACCTTGAGTCGCCGAGAAAACAAAGGCAGCGCAGGGTCCACCTGAGTACCGCTCGCATGTGACATGCTTAGATATTTGTGGGTTTATATCCTCCTTTATACCAAATCCTCCTTCGTGCCCGACGTACAAATACTCTCATAGCGACACTCGCCGTGAAGCTCGCGGAGGTTTCAACAGATGCATTTACCGCCAAACGGACGTCTAAAAATTCAGCTTTCGAGTAGCCAGAAGTGAATCTCCAATCGGTTGTATCTGATTCTTCGTCGGATTGGATTTTGAAAACTGTAGCCGCCAAACGTCAATCCATGCGCAGGCTGGGCTGGCCGAACGTTGATAACGCATGCTCAGCCGCCCTCTCCTGCTGAATCAAGCTGGTTAAACAGCTGATTTTGGAGTACGCCTGCATCGATGCCTCATGAAGTCCTGTAAAACTTTTCCCACTTGCTGCGCCCCCACACGGTACCTGTGGCAGCCACTATCTCAATTTTCCGGTCCCTTGCCTACCCATCGGACGAGTTGCTCAAGACGCCCTGCATGGGCAGCACCACGAAGAACAGAATCTGCCCAGTCATGCAGCAAACTGAACGAGCGTGTTCACGCCTTTCTGGGGCGCCAGATCAATGGCGACCACCCGCCAGCGGCTTGGCGCGATCTGCACAGTGAAGACGTAAGTGGCTAGGCGCCGCGATGCGTGCCGTTGATAGTGACCGTTAGGGTGAGCGCTGGCGAGAACCGCCAGGAGCTCGGTCTGAAGGTCAGACCTCGAAGGCCTCGCCCTTCGCTCTTTGGACTGAGCTCTGGCATAGTTTGAGCCACCGCGGGCCGCGCAGAGTCAAGTTGGGTGACCTGCGATCGCCACGAGAGCTTCAAGGCGGTCGCTGCAAAAGTGCTAGGCCACCCGACAGCATTGCCCGGCAGTTGCCGCCCCCGTAGAGATCTCTAGCCGAACAACCGACACCCAAGTAACTGAGCCCCCCCCGTCGGCTGCCGTCACTCACAACCGTCAAGTGCGGGACACCATTTACTCACAGCAGGCAGGACCGCAGTCCAAGCTGTACGGCGCATCCAAAGGCCCTGTGCGATCGAGGAAAGTCGGGCAATCGCGCAGCGGGAACCAGGAGCCCAGGGGCCAGAACCGCCATGGCCGGGCTCGGCCCATTGTCGGCCGAGTTCCATGATCGGCCATACGGGGCGTTCGCCCAAGTGCCAGTCAAGTCGGAAGGCCCCCTCCAAAGCGGCGCGATACGCTACAAATCCTCGCGAGGCAGCACCAGAGCCCCCAGGCGAGGCGCTGCTCCACTTTCGCGAGCATGTCTCTAATGCACAACAAAAATGCAGGGCTTCCAAGATTTAGGGCGAATTGTTTTGCCCTGCCGCATCGGCTCTGGTGCAATAGCATCAACTTCCCAAAAGGAGGTTGGCCCGGGGTCCGGTGGGAGCACTAAGTGCCAGTCACGGTGAGCCCTTCGCACCGGAGCCCTATGTTTAACCTTGGAGAAACTTGCAATGAAAAAATCTCTAGTTGCTCTGGCTGCTCTGGCTGTTGCCGGTGTTGCCTCGGCTCAGTCGTCCGTCACGCTGTTTGGTGTGGTCGACGCGTCGATCAGCGGCTACTCGTCCACCTCGCGTGACCTGAACAGCGCCACCTTCCTGAATCCGTTCTACCTGAACAAGGGCAGCGTCAAGGTCAGCAGCCGTCAACTGGCCAGTGGCGCTTACAACTCCAGCCGTCTGGGCTTCCGTGGTACGGAAGACCTGGGTGGCGGCCTGGCCGCCAGCTTCTGGCTCGAAGCCCCGATCACCAATGACGACGGCGCAACCGGCGTGTCGACGTTCGCTCGTCGCTCGACCGTGAGCCTGTCGGGTGGTTTCGGTGAAGTTCGCCTGGGTCGTGATTACACCCCGACGTTCTGGAACGACACCGTGTTCGATCCGTTCGGCACTGTTGGCGTGGGCACCAACCTGATCTCGACGGCCAGCGGTTTCAACACCGCCGGCGGTGCGGGTGGCTTTGGTGGCAACCCGAACTACGTTCGCGCCAGCAACACCATCGGCTACTTCCTGCCCCCGAACCTGGGTGGCTTCTACGGCCAGGTCCAATACGGCTTCAGCGAGAAGACGAAGTACAGCCCTGGTACCGCTACGCCCAACGTCGCGAACAACTCGCGCACCGGCCGTTACGTCGGTGGCCGTTTCGGCTACGCCAATGGTCCTCTGGACGTCGCGCTGGCTTATGGCAGCAGCACCTCGGGTGACCAGTTCTACGCTGGCGTGACCAACAAGGTCAACACGCTGAACCTGGGTGCTTCGTATGACTTCGGTCCTGTGAAGCTGTTCGGTGAAGTGTCGCGCGTGAAGAACAAGGTTGACTATGAAGTGACCCCGTTCGTCGGCGCTACGCCTGATACCGATCTGACCGGCTACCTGCTGGGTGTGACCGTGCCCGTCGGTGCTGGCCTGATCCGCGCCGCTTACTCGTCGGTCAAGTACGACCTGAACCAGCCTGCAGTGCTGTTCCAGCCGCGTATCGCTGACCCGAAGGCCAACAAGCTGGCTATCGGCTATGTGCACAATCTGTCGAAGCGCACTGCTCTGTACGCTACCGTTGCTCGCGTGAGCAACAAGAACGGTGCAGCGCTGACCGTCGGTGGTCCGGCTTTCTTCTCCGGCGCTGGCTTCACCCCGAAGAGCTCGACCGGCTACGACTTCGGTATCCGTCACGCTTTCTAATTTGATGCTGGCGTAAGCCAGCTTCGAATCGAAAGACTGAAAGCCACCCAGCTTAGGCTAGGTGGCTTTTTACATTGTGAAATACGTCTGTTTGTAATTTGCATGGAAAATTTCTCTTTGGACGAAAATGGCAAAATCGATGCAAATTCAATTGATTTGAACGATTTGAGAATTTTCACATACGTGGCAATTCTTGGCAGCTTTTCCGCTGCCGCAGAGGAGCTCTGCATTCACAAATCGAGTGTGAGCAGAAGTATTGCCAGATTGGAAAAAATTCTAAATACGCCACTACTTCTACGTACAACCCGCAAGGTGCGACTTAGCAAAGCTGGCGCCGTCGTTAAAGAACGCGGGGCTGAAATGCTTCAGCGCATCGATGACACACTTGGTTATGTAGGATCGCTTCCGTTGAAACCGCAGGGACATTTGACGGTATGTGTTTCAACGGAATTATTTCTTACCACCGCCATGCGAAATCACATAGGATTTCAATTCTTAAATAGCTGCACGGGCGTGCAGCTACAATTAGACATTACCTCTGATGATTCGGCCTTAAAGGCAGAGACTACTGACATCGCGATCACCTCGCGTAGTCATCCTGGTTCATCCCAATTAACAAGCATGGACCACTGGCTATGCGCTTCACCAGAATACATTGAAAGAAGAGGTCGCCCCCTTTTTGCCTCAGACTTAGATCGACATGATTTTATTTTCAACAGCTCTGGCGAGATAAATTCAAACCCTTTGTCGGCCACCGGAAGTGCGGCTTCCAAGCCCTTGCATGCTCGAGCTACCACGAATGATGTGGAGATTTTTCAAGCTTTTGTTCTGCAGGGCTTGGGTATCGGCTGCTTTCCTGCATACATCTGCGAACCCTTGATGCTAGAGAATCTCTTGATACGAGTGCTTCCAGACATCATGCTACCTCAATTAGAGATACATATTTCTTATCCAAGCAGACGGGTGAGAGCCCCAGCCGTTCGCGCCTTCTCTCACATCCTCAAATCGAACCTGTCGCCAACTCCAAGCCCACGCCTTTAGATTTAGAAAACCTCAGGAGCAAGGAATTTTTTCCTGCAGCAAAAATTATCGATCCGATGTTGATTATTTTTTCGAATCTGATTTGATGCCTGCAGTTATTTAATTTTTCAGAGCCACGAGAAGCAACTCGGTCCGCGCAAGGCATCGTTTCAAACAACACCAGATTTTTGATTGCCATCAAAAATCCCCCAGGTCAGAGATCGGTGGAATCCAACAAGTCGGGTTTAATTTTGGCGGAAAAATAAACTTCCTTGCACCAAACGCCCTCGCCATTTCTCGTCACACATCCTCAATGACGGATTCACTCACCTTGGCACTCAAAAGCGAAGAGTTAGAAGAAAAAGTGACATTACTTGCTTCAACTCCTCAATTAAGCCAAAGGTTCCATGGCGTCCTGCCCTAGCGCTTCTACATCTATTACGCGCCTGTAATGTTGCAGTTCGGCGCTTGTTAGATGCGATTTCTAGAATCGCCCGCCACGACTGACGCGATTGGCAGCCGCCGCCTTCGATCCGCGTGAATGATTTCGACCATGCCAAATCTCCCCCCTCGACAGCCTTCCAGCGCCGACGCACCACTTACCTCCTTGCGGGTAACGAATGTGCCACTCTCCGCAACTTGGGCAAGCGTAGGCACTGCAAGTTGGATTGTTGGTGTAGACAACCTCAGCTTCTGGAGGACGTTCGCGTTGGCACAGGACGGCTTGAGTGCCACCACCGCAGCTTCGACGGTCGGGCTTGGGATCTTTCTTGTGCTGCTTTTCGCCGCAGTTCTGCGACCCTTCGTCGTTGGCAGGGCTGGGATTTTCCTGTTGTGCACACTGTTAGTCACCTCTGCCAGCGTATCGCACTACCTCGATGCCTGGGGCGTGCTCTTCGACAAGGGACTGGTTCGGAACATGATCGAAACGGACTCCCGTGAAGTCCGGGAGTTGCTATCATTTCCAGCGTTCGTCGATGTGCTTTGGCGGGGTATTTTTCCTGCGGCATTGCTGTGGTTCATCGGCATTCGCAATGACGGATGGAAGCAATCAGCAGTCCAGATGACACTGCTAGGTGTGGTTGCGGCCAGCGTCGCTAGCGCGTTGCTTGCCACGTCATATGGAACCTTGGCATCGACATTTCGGAACCATCGGGAACTCCGCTTCCAGCTTGTTCCGACGAACTACATCAATGCGGTATACGGCTACATCAAAGGCGAAGATACGACACCTACGGCGCTTCTTCAAGTAGCACCGGATGCGCGTCGTACCGAGACGCTCTCCGGGCGCCCTCTGGTGCTTGTCCTGATCGTAGGCGAAACCGCACGAGCGGCGAACTTTTCCCTGGGTGGCTATGCGCGTCAGACAAATACAGCCCTGGTTAACCGAGACATCCTGTACTTTCAGAATGTCGTCTCGTGTGGCACCGACACCGCGACATCGTTGCCTTGCATGTTCTCCGGGCTGGGTGCCGAGGCCTTCTCCGTGCAGAAGGCGCGTGAGCGCGAAAATGTACTCGACGTCCTGCTGCGGACAGGTGTTTCGGTGCAATGGCTCGACAACAACTCCGGTTGCAAAGGAGTCTGTGCGCGAGTGCCGACCCGGCAGATGCCGACTTCAGGCATCGACGGCCTTTGCGGTGAGGACGCGTGCCTAGACGAAATCCTTACCCAGTCGCTGGAGGAGCGCCTGAGCGAGGTGAAGCAGGACACGGCCATTGTTCTGCACCAGATGGGCAGTCACGGGCCTGCCTATTACCGGCGGTATCCAGCACCTGGCAAATTCCAGCCGACGTGCGATACGAATCGGATCCAGTCTTGCGACCGGCAAGCGCTCGTCAACACCTATGACAACACGATAGAGTACGCCAGCCAGAACATCGCTCGGATCGTGGAGGCCGCGCGCGCCCGCGCCCCCGCGATAGACATCGCGGTCCTCTATATCTCGGACCATGGTGAAAGCCTCGGCGAGCGAAACATCTATCTGCACGGGCTGCCGCCGATGCTTGCGCCCAGCGAGCAAACGCACGTTCCCATGCTCGCCTGGCTACCGGCTCAGACACAGGATCGCCTGAAATTGCCGATCTCGTGCCTTGCGTCGGTGGCCGGCCAGAAATATTCCCACGACAACCTGTTTTCAACATTGCTTGGGTTTTTCGGCGTCGCCACCGCGGCGTACCGAGCCGATCTGGACGTGTTGGCGATCGCGCGGGCGTCCCATGCATGCGGAAATGCACCGCAGCGCTTGACCCTGAAGTGACTTCATGGTTTCCAATTACGTCATTCCACAGCAATGGGCGCTCCTGCCCTCCAAGGAATCATCATGAGCTTCTTCAGCGACATCTTTCGAAACTTGGCAAACGGTGGCCACGGCCAACGTGGGCATGGTCCGTCGAGCCGTTCGGGGCATCACGGTGGGCGGGAAAGTGGTTATCCGTACGGAGGAGCCGATGCGCGCGGCGGGCAGCCTTGCCGATCGTGCGGAGCCCCATTCCTTCCTGGCGCGAATTTTTGCGCACAGTGCGGCGCAGCTCCTGCAGCAGCACGGGTCTGCTCTGGCTGCTCCACTGCCTTGGCGCCCGGAGCACGCTTCTGCGCAAAATGCGGTCAAGCGGCAGCGTAAGCTGCGATCCCGCGAGATCACCCGATCCCTGACCTGATTTTCGCAGCCAAGCCCATCGAAGAATCCAGCACCGTCGATACACTTGCCATCATGCGTACGTTCCTCCTAGCCATGCTTCTCGCGATCCTGCCGCTGCAGTTCGCGTGGGGTGCGGCCACGGGTTACTGCAGGCATGAGGCTGGCACCGGTGCCGCGCATTTTGGTCACCACGAGCACCATGCCAACGCATCTTCGGGTGAAAAGAGTAAAGACCTGAAGCTAAAGACGCTCGCTGACAGCGACGACTGCATCGGTTGTCATGCCAGCGTTGTCCACATCGCTCCGCTTCCGTCTCTTCATTTCCTGGCCCCTGTCGGAGGATGGCCCCCAGCGCTCAGCCTTCCGACCTACCGTTCGCCAATCCCCATAGGGCTTGAACGCCCTGCACGAATGCTCGCCCTCTGATCGGCGAGCACGTTTTCTCTTTTCCTTTTCCCACGACGGCTGCTCGCCGAATCTCGCCTTTGGTTGTTTTTCAACGCTAGGAGAATTCGATGCGAATCAAGACGCTGGTCATTGCCAGTGCATTGGCTTTGGCCGCATGGCCCAGCCTCGCGCAAGTCGCGACATCCACCGCCCAAACTGCGCAACCCCGGCCGGTCCTTCAGGGATTGAGCCTGACGGAAGTCTGGCGGCTGGCTGAAGAATCCAATCCGGCCTTGAGAGCCAAGCAGGCCGAACTCGCTTCGGCGGAAGGTTCGCGCACCGATGCCAACGCCTTCCTCTACAACAATCCAGTCGTCTCTTGGGATGGCACCCGCCGGACTGTCCCCCAGGAGGGGGCGTCGTCTGAACGACGTCGCGAGTGGTCGAGCAGCGTCCAGCAGACATTCGAGATCGCCGGCCAGCGAGGCTTTCGCCGCGAAGCTGCCGACGCAGCACTGACGGCCTTGCAAGAAGAGATCGCCGAGACGCGCAGACAAGTTCGCGTCGAGGTGGCGCAGCTGTACTACCGCGTCCTCGCCTTGCAACAACGCACTGAGCTCGAAGAGCAGGCGCTGGGTCTCTTCGAGAGCACCGCGGCAGCTGTGCAAAAGCGACGTATCGCCGGTGAAGACACCAAGCTGGATTCCAACGTGGCCACGGTCGAGGCCGAGCGTGCCCGCAACCAGCTGGCCGTCGCAAAGGAACAATTGCTCGACGCTCGCGCTGAGCTGGCTGCGAAGCTTCAACTCCGCGCGGAAAGCCTGCCCCAGGCGAGCGGCGAGCTCCGACCTGCGGCAAGCGCGGCCTACAGCCTCGAGTCCCTGCTGTCCCAGGTCGATAGCCAGCCCCGCCTCCAGGCCCTGCGTGCGCGGGAGGAGTCTGCACGGGCCAAGCTGAAGCTGGAGAGCGCCAGCCGCTATCCCGATCTCACTGTCGGCGTGGGCGTGGGACGTGAAGGTGCATCCGGCGCACGCGAACGGCTTACAACTGTTTCAGTCTCCGTGCCCCTACCGCTGTTCAAGCGCAATGCCGCTGGCATCGGACAAGCAAGCAGCGCGCTCACCCAAGCCGAGATCTCGCGCAGTGCGGGCGCTCGAGACGCGCAAGCGCAGGTGCAGGCGCTCTGGGCCAAGCTGGAGAGCCTGAGGGATCGCGTCACCAGGCTCCAAGAGCGCGTGCTTCCGGCGCTGCTCGATAACCAGCAGCTCTCGGTCAAGTCGCAGCGCGCTGGCCAGATCGGTCTTCTCGAGTTGATTGTGGTGAACAGGCAAGCCCTCGACGCACGCCGCGATCTCATCGACGCGCTCATCGACTATCAATCCACCCGTCTTGCACTGGAGCTGGCCGCCGGCTGGCCTCCTGAAGGAGTCACGCCATGAAATTCAATTCCACCCTGGTCGATCAGCGCAGTACCGAACGTTCCGCTCTGACCAAGCTTGCCGCAGCGATCTGCGCGGCCTTTGCAGTGATTGCACTTTCCGGTTGCGGAGGCAGCAACGGCTCGGCCGAGAAGCCCGCTGCCGAAGAGAAGGCTGCCGAGAAAGAAGGCCTCAAGCTCTCGAAGGAGGAAGCGGATCGCGCCGGCATCGTCCTGGAGGAACTCAAGGCGCAGGCTCTGGCCGATACCGTCACGGTGACAGCGACGATTCGTGCGAACCAGGATCGCATTGCCAGGATTGCGCCTCGCGTCGAAGGCCGCGTTGCCACTGTTGCGGCAAGCCTTGGTGACAATGTTCGAACCGGCCAGTCGCTCGCGACCCTGGACAGTTTGGCCGTTGGCGAGGCTTCGTCGGCGTTGAGCCAGGCACGGTCTGCCCAGCGAGTGGCTGACGCGGACTACAAGCGCGCCACTGCCTTGCAGACAGAAGAGATCATTCCGCAGAAGGATTACCTGCGGGCCAAAGCCGAGCATGAAAAGGCAAGCGCGACGCTTCGCGCCGCAGAGGACCACCTTCGGCTGCTCGGCGTCCCATCGGGCCAGGGTGCAGGCGTGGCCTCCGTCTTCCCTCTGACTTCGCCGCTGGCCGGCACGATCATCGAAAAAAAGGCCGTTGTAGGCGGCCTGGCCGGACCCAGCGATGCCTTGTTCGTCGTCGCGGACCTGTCGACGCTGTGGATCGAGGCCAACCTGGCCGAGGCTCAGTTGGCGAAAGTCCGCGTCGGTGCGAAAGCGATTGTCACCGTCGGTGCCTATCCGGACGAGCGCTTCGAAGGACGAGTGACCTACGTTGCAAGCATCCTCGACAAGGAGACGCGTTCGATTCCGGCGCGCATCGAGGTGAAGAACGGCGAGGGCCGCCTCAAGCCTGAGATGTTCGCGACCGCCACCATCGAAAGCCCCTCGCCGCAGTCGGCACCGAAGACGGAGGTGCTGACGGTGCCGGACCAGGCCATCGTTCTCATGCAAGGCCAGCCCAACGTTTTCGTCTTTGAGAACGGTGCTTACGAACAGCGCGCCATCGATCCCGGCGACAGGCTCGGGAGCCGGACGGTGGTGAAGTCAGGCGTGAAGGCCGGCGAACAGGTGGTGAGTGCGGGAACCTATGCCCTCAAGGCGCGCGTGCTGAAGTCGCAAATCGGCGACGCACATTGAGGAATCGAAAGTAAACACATGCTCAATGCACTCGTAGACGCGTCGCTTCGATACAAGGTTCTCGTCCTGGTCATCTTTGCCGTCTTGATCGGACTCGGTGTCCAGGCGTTTCGCAACATCCCTGTCGATGCCTTCCCCGACGTCACCCCGATTCAGGTCAACATCTATACGGAGTCCCCGGGCTTGGCCGCGGAGGATGTGGAAAAGCTGCTCACGACCCCGATCGAAGGCGCCATGGCCGGCTTGCCGAGTGTCGAAGAAGTGCGCTCGGTCTCGCTCTTCGGCCTGTCGTACGTCGGCGTCTACTTCAAGGACGATGTCGACATCTATTTCGCTCGCCGCCTGGTGGGCGAGAAACTGCAGGAAGCAAAGGGGCGCTTGCCTCAAGGCTATGGCGAACCGGTGTTGGGGCCGAACAGCTCGGGTCTCGGCCAGGTTTTTTGGTACACCGTCGAGTCCGAAGACAAGAAGATGAGCACCATGGAACTTCGTACGCTCCACGACTGGACCGTGCGACTGATCCTCCGGACCGCCCCCGGTGTTGACGACATCACCTCGTGGGGCGGAGAACAAAAGCAGTTCCAGGTTCAGATCGATCCGCGAAAGCTCATCCAGTACAGGGTGAGCTTCAAGGAGGTGATGGAGCGGCTCACAGCCAACAATAAGCAGGTTGGCGGCCAGTCGATCAACCTCGGCGCCGAACAGTTCCTGGTACGCGGCCTCGGGCTGGTTGGGACCACAAAGGACATCGAGCAGATCGTCATCGCCGAGCGCAACGGCGCGCCTGTGTATGTACGGGACGTTGCTCAGGTCAAGGAGGCTCCTGCCCCCAGATTCGGCGCGGTGACACGAGACGGCAACGAAGCCGTCCTGGGTATGGCATTGGCCCGGGTCAACGAAAACGCGAAGAACGTGGTGGATGCCGTCAAAGCCAAGTTGGCCGTGGCGCAAGCAGCGCTGCCAAAGGGCGTGACGCTGCAGACGTTCTACGATCGCACCGACCTGGTCACGAAAGCTCTGAACACTGCGGAGAGTTCGCTGGTCGAAGGCGCGATCCTTGTCGCCGTGATCCTTTTCCTGTTCCTGGGCGAATTCCGGTCGGCGATCGTGGTGGTGGTCACCCTGCCGATCGCGATGCTGATCGCATTCATCCTGATGCAGCAGTTCGGCATCTCGGCCAATCTGATGTCGCTTGCCGGATTGGCGATCGGTACAGGGATGATGGTGGACGGCGCGGTCGTGATGGTCGAGAACGCATTCCGGCTTCTGGCGCATGCGAAGGAATCCGGCAAGCCGATCCAGAAGACGCACCTCGTCCTGGAAGCCGCCCGAGAGGTGGTCAACCCGATCGCGTTCGCCATCCTGATCATCATCGTGGTTTTCCTGCCCTTGTTTTCGCTCGGCGGGCTCGAGGGAAAGCTCTTCAAGCCGATGGCATACACCATCACGTTCGCCATGGCGGGCTCGCTCCTGCTTTCGCTGACATTGGTCCCAGTGCTCGCGGCGATGATCCTGAAGCCTAAGGAAGAGAAGGACACCTTCCTCGTTCGGCGCGCCAAACGGATCTACCTTCCTTTGTTGGATTGGGCCCTTGAGCGCAAGCGTCTGGTGGTCGGCTCGGCAATCGTCTTGCTGCTCGCCTCGCTGGCGTTGTTCCCGTTCCTGGGCAAGGAGTTCATGCCCCAGCTCCAGGAAGGAACGATCCTGTTTCGCGTGACGGGCATTCCCTCCACGTCGCTGGACGAGTCCATCCGCGTGTCCAATGAGGTGAGTGCGGCCTTGCGCAAGCAATTTCCTCAAGTCCGATCCGTGCTTGCGACCATCGGCCGCGCCGAAGGCGGCGAGACCACGGACGTGAACTACATGGAACTGAACCTGGACACCAAGCCGCCAGGGGAGTGGCCGGAGAAAATTTCGTACGGAAAGCTCGCTTCGGACATGCAGGAGGCGCTCGAAAAAGTGGTGCCTACGGTTGTGTTCGGCGCGACCCAGCCGATCCAATCCCGCGTCGAGGAACTGATTTCCGGAGTGCGGGCCACGCTCGCGCTCAAGCTGTACGGGGAGGATCTGGCCACGCTCGACAGGCTCACCGGCAAGATTCAAGGCGTGCTCGGAAAGATTTCGGGTGTAGCAGACCTGTCGGCCGAAGCCAACAAGGGCAAGCCGCAGCTCATCATCAAGGTCAACCGGGACGCGGCGGCGCGCTACGGCATCAATGCTGACGAGATCCTGGAGGTAGTGCAATCCGGCATCGGCGGCAGCGCGGTGTCCACGTTGATCGATGGCACCAAGCGCTTTGACATCGCGGTTCGCCTCTCCGACGAGTTCCGAGTCAGCCCCGCGGCCATCGCCAGCATCCCGATCCGCACGGGAGAGGGAGCGCTGGTGCCCTTCTCGCAGGTCGCATCGATCGAGCTCGACGAGGGGTACTCCTTCATCCGGCGTGAGTCGCTGCAGCGCTATTCAGTGCTCCAGATGGACGTCAAGGGCCGCGATGTCGACAGCTTCGTGAAAGAGGCGGATGCGCAGCTGAAGGCGCAAGTCGAGTTGCCAACCGGCTACTGGATCGAATGGGGCGGCTCCTTCGAGAATCAGCAGCGCGCGATGGCGAGGCTCGGGGTGATCGTCCCGTTGACCATCGGTCTGATTTTTATCCTTCTTTACACCGCCTTCAACTCTGTACGGCATGCGACGCTCATCATCGCCAACGTGCCGTTTGCAATCATCGGCGGCATCGTCGGCTTGTTTGTCAGCGGGCAATACCTGTCGGTCCCGTCGGCGATCGGCTTCATCGCTGTCTTTGGCGTTGCCATGCTGAACGGCATCGTGATGGTGACGTTCCTGAACGATCTGAGGCGGCAAGGCCTGCCGATCCGGGAGGCGGTTCAACAGGGGGCTGCGCTGCGGCTGCGACCCGTGCTGATGACCGCGTCTGTCGCGATCCTTGGCCTCATCCCGATGCTGCTGTCGACCGGTGTCGGCGCCGAGACCCAACGCCCGCTTGCAACGGTCGTGGTGGGTGGCCTCTTCACTTCGACCGCGTTGACGCTGCTGATCCTGCCCTTGATGTACGAGTGGGCGGAGCAGCGTGCCGAGAGGCGCAAGGCCAAGGCCGAAGAAATCGTAGAAGGAGAAACACCATGAAAGAGATCAAGGCATACGTCCACAGCAACAGGGTCGCGGCTGTGATTGCCGCATTGAAGGGGGCAAGCGCCTGGGGAGACGACGCACGCGGTCGCCTGCACAACCTTACCCTGTACGTCGTGAAGGGATCGTTGACGCCGCTTCACGAGGCTGAGCGTCGCTACTCCATTGAACTTGGCGACGAAGTGGTGAACGAGTACAAGCTCGAACTCCATTGCAATGATGACGATGTCGATGAGTTCGTGAAGATCATCGCAGCCGCGGCCCATACTGGCCAGGCAGGTGCGGGATGGATATACGTCATGGATGTCGGCTACGCGCAAGCCATCGCTTGATGGTGCCGTGATGAACAACTCCGATCCGCGCGCCCGTTGTCTCGCGAGGGGTGGTGATCGCGCAGGCGCCTTGCGGGCCAGGCGACTGCTCGTGATGGCGGCGTTCGGGACGGGTGGAGTCGCGAGCTTGGGTGGCTGTGCGAGCTTCATGGACGACGCCAGTGCGTTCCGAGAAGGCTGGCGCACCGCAGAGGTGGTCGAGGTGGCCTCTGCGCATCAACTGCGAGGAGGCGGCCGGACCGATTGCCGACAGACGGCGAGCCTGCAGCAACTTGCGACGTCGCGCTTCGCTCGTTTATCGTACCGCTCCGGTGGGTCCAAGCACTCGCATGTTGTCGTCGTGGGCGACGGCCCGTACGTCGCCGTCGGCGATGTAGTCTTCACCAATGTGATTCGGTGCGGAACTCCCTTGGAAGTTCGATCAAGGCCAACGGCCGATGCAATCAAGAAAGGAAGCTCGAACGGAGCTGGCCCGCTTCCAATCCTCAATCTTTGAAAGCAATCATGGCATCCGGAAATCCTCACTCGCACGTACAAGCAGCATCGGGCCCAGGCCATGAGCGGTCCCTGTGGATCGCCCTCGCGCTTACCACGACGTTCATGGTCGCGGAGGTGATCGGAGGACTCGTCACCGGAAGCCTGGCGCTGATCTCCGACGCGGCACACATGTTCACAGACACGACGGCGCTGGCCATTTCGCTTGCAGCGATCCAGATCGGTAAGCGCGTAGTAGATGCCAAGCGGACCTTCGGCTATTACAGGTTCGAGATCCTGGCGGCGGCGTTCAATGCCCTCCTGCTCTTCGGCGTTGCCATCTACATCCTTTATGAAGCCTGGCAGCGCATGCGTGCACCCCAAACGGTCGACTCCATCCCGATGCTGATCATTGCAGCACTGGGCCTCGTCGTGAACCTCGTGAGCATGAGATTGCTCTCGTCGGGAAAGGACCGGAGCCTCAATGTCAAGGGCGCCTACCTGGAAGTCTGGAGCGACATGCTCGGGTCCTTGGGAGTGATCGTGGGGGCTGTCGTGATCTGGTTCACAGGCTGGACCTGGGTCGATTCGGTTATCGCCGTCGCGATTGGATTCTGGGTGTTGCCGCGGACTTGGCTGCTGTTGCGAGACAGCATGAATATTCTTCTCGAGGGTGCGCCGAACGATGTCGATGTTGAAGAGATCGGAAAGGCGCTGTGCGAATTGCCCGGGATCGATTCCATTCACGAATTGCACGTCTGGGCTATCTCCAGCGGCAAGGTGAGCTTGAGCGTTCATCTAGTCAGCGCGATCGGTGACTTCGACAGTCTCGTGGCTGAGGGGACCCGCGTCCTCGCGGAGCGCTTTGATATACATCACTCGACGATCCAACCCGAACGCGTTCCATGCGGTCAGGCGTCGGAAACACATCGTTTCGAGTGATCTCCCATACCCGAACCATTCTGGGTTCGACGGAAAGGAAAGGCCGTGCACCGCACCACAATCGACGACGGATCGCATTTTTTTATGATGCTGGGCCTGTACATCAGCATCCTCGCCATCGGCGCTGTAATCTTTCTTCTAGTTCGATGGTGGAAAGATCGCCGCGACTATCCAGCGGCACATCGCCGCCCCCAAACAAAAAGCTTGCTCGATCGACTTTCGGGCCGTGACGCCAAGACGAAAAGCACGGCGGCTCACAAGAGCCACGGGAAACGCAAGAAATAGTGCTCGGTGTTCATCGATAGATGAACTCCTGATCACGGAAAGAAACTCCAGTGAAACTAGATAGTCCGCTCGAGGCCGTTGTTGACAGCTTAACGGTTTAGGACGTGATGCCGATGACGTGTTGAAGCAGAGCGAACGCCACGCATGTTGGCGCCGGCCGAAATTCTCCTCCGTCAGACAGCAGCGATGGTGAAAGCTTCGCGAATCTTAACCTCGTACTCCTCCAGCGAGAGCCAACTGCTGATGAAGAGCACGTCGATCCCTACGGCTCCCACAGAACTTGGCAACCGGTGCCTGTGGTACAGCTCAGAGGCGTTCCCCATAGAGGGATCCTCGAACTGCATGAGGCTTAAGTCATCAGCCACGAGCGATGTTTTACCGTGCTTCGGTCCACCAACAAATAGAACCTGCATCAATCACTCCTCTTCACTTGATGAAGTGTGCAAAATCTTGAGCCGGCCGTGCCATAGTCTGCCCCCTACGCCGCCATCGATACCTACCTCCGTATCGATCAAACAACACTCCAGCCCGACACTGCGCCAGCACATGGACGGCCGCGCGGACTAACTCCTCGACTTCCTGCCCACGCCGATCGAGATTGAGTTGTGCGGTGCGGCGGCTCGACTATGACGTCTGGCCTTGCTGCTGGCTCCCGCTGGACGTTGACACGTTCACCATAGACCACCGCGGCACGGCCGAGGACGGCTTGGGCCGTACCTATGCAAGGGTCGATGGCTACTGTCCGCTGGCGGCGTACCTGGGCTCGCACGAGTTTCGCCTGGAACTGGCGCCTGACACTGGTGCATTGCGTCCTCTCGTTCGCATTCGACATGCTGGCGCTGTCGAACCACTTCACTGTAGCGCCGCACACTCTCGCTGGAGTACATCTAGCGCTTGCCGCGCGCGCTACACTTCGCCGTCGAGCATTTGCTGACGTTGCCAGAACGCACCCGTCAGTCTGCGACCTTGTCGGTCGCCTTCTTGGACGGCCCGGCCTTGCTCCTATCGCGCTTGCGCGTCCCGCAACTGGCCCGCGGCACCGCTGGCACTCTTGATTCAGCGCGTTGGCGCCATTGCCCGGCGTCAACTACTTTGAGCGGCGCTCAAGATAATTGTCGTCCGCCACGCCATGGAGCTGCGACGCGTGACCCGTGGGGCACCAGTGCCTCACACGATGCTGGCCCATGTTCAGCCGGCCGTGCGATTGGCCCTGCCTCTTGTCGCTTTACATATGGCAGGTCGCCCTCGATGACCTGCTTTTCGTCAACAGCTTGCGCCACCTGAACGGGCTGCTTTTGATCGCCGCCGCGACCTGGGTCGCCGTGAAAGCAGTCAACGGCTTTGCCGAAGGCGTTATCGCCCTGCATCCGCTGGACGTCGCGAAAAACCTTCAGGCTCGCCGAGTCCTGACGAAGGCACGTATTGGCGCGCACTGCGAACTGCTGTTGGTCCGCGGCGCACTGATTACTCATGACCTTTCCCGGCGCCCGGCAGATCGGCACCAGCGTCTTCGCTTTCGCAGGCTTGATCGGCATCGTGGCAAGCCTGGCCGCCAAGCCCGTGTTCAACAACCCGATCGCTGCCCTTCAGATCGCGCTGGCACAGCCAATCCGCATTGGCGACGTGCTGGTGGTCGAGGGCGAATGGGGCCAGATCGATGAAATCGCCGGCACTTTCGTGAGGCTCAAGATCTGGGACGACCGACGGCTCATCCTTCCCCTCAGCTACTCCATCGAGAAGCCGTTCCAGAATTGGGCGTGCAGGGCTGCGCAACTGCTGGGCTCGCTCTTCATCAATGCCGACTACGGCCTGCCGCTCGCGCCGCTGCGCGAAGAGGTCAAGCGCCTGGTCAAGGCCGCGCCCGAATAGGACGGCCGCTTCTTCAACCGGCAGGTGACGGACGCCACCGAGCGCGCCATGCAACTTCGCGTGCTGTGCACGGACGGTCGCGTCGTCCTCGCTCGCATTCGATCTGCGCCGCAAGGTGCGCGAAGGCGTCATCGATTTCATGCAGCGCGAGCCTCCCAATCACTGCCGCGCCTTCGAACCCGCAATGAATAGGCACCATCGAGCGCCGATAACCAATCGCGAGCGGACTGAGCGTTCGCTCTTTCTGTTTCGCTGGTGTCGTGAAGCGGCCTCCAGGACGATGCGATGGCATCATTGATCGGTCGACTCCAACCAGAATACCGATGAAACGATTTCTTCTTCTGCTCGGCATCGCCGTGGCGGCCATCGTGCCGGCGGCAATCTTCCGTTACAGCGGGTTTCGCCCCAATCCGGTACTGGACACCGCAGTCTTCGGTGTTGCTGTGTTAGCCGCAGGCTTCATGTTGTCCTGGGGCGCCGAGGCGGCGGAGAAACGAATCTCGCTGGGCTTGATTCTCGCTCTCGTTGCCTTGGTGACGGTGCTGCCAGAGTATGCGGTCGACATGTACTACGCGTACCAAGCAGGCAAGGCACCGGAATCCAACTATGTCCACTATGCAGCCGCCAACATGACGGGCGCGAACCGGTTGCTGGTCGGCGTAGCATGGCCGCTGATGGCCATCCTCCATTGGTTTCGAACGCGCGAGCGCAGCATCAGGTTAGCGACGGTCAACGTCGTGGAGATCGGTTTCCTACTGGTTGCAAGTCTCTACGCGTTCGTGATCGTCCTCAGGAATCGCATCAGCCTCGTCGACACGGTCGTGCTGATCGGTATTTTCGGGGCCTACCTGTGGGTGACCGGGCGCATGCCCAAGGTTGAGTCTGGCCTGGAGGCCGACGACGAGCCCGGGCCGGCCGCGGCGCTGGCGACCCTGTCGCCTGCCCGTCAATGGACCTGGATGGGCGGGCTCACGATCGTGGCCGCCGCGGTGATCCTTGTCTCGGCTGAACCGTTCGCCGAATCGATCGTCGCCTCGGGACGGGTGCTGAGGATCGACGAATTCCTGCTCATCCAATGGCTCGCCCCCCTGGCCAGCGAGGCGCCCGCCGTCGTGATCGCGGTGCTGTTCGTGCTCTCGGGCCGCGCCGAGGGCGGCCTGACGACTATGATCAGCGACAAGATCAATCAGTGGACGTTGCTGGTCGGCATGCTGCCGCTGGCGATGAGCGTGGGCGCAGGTGCGCTGACGTCGATGCCACTCGACGCGCGCCAGCACGAGGAATTCTTCCTGACCGCGGCGCAGTCCTTGTTCGGCGTGGCGTTGCTGCTGCGCCTGCGTTTCAGCTTGGTGTCGGCAATCACGCTCGCGGCGCTGTTCTCGGTTCAGTTGGTGGTGGCCTTCATTTTTCGGGAGGATGCGCAGCGCGCCATCGATGCGCTGACCATGCTCGCCTGGGTCTACCTGGCGCTGGCGACGGTGATCTTTGTGACTGGTGCGCCGAGCGCGTGGCGTGTAGTCGGCGCGTTGCGCACGGCGGCAACTCGTCAGAGGCTTGAGGCAGCCGCTCCGGCAGGCTCCGGGGCAACGACCGCCGCACCAAAGAAATGAGAGCCCTACTTGCCGATTAACGGGAGCCGCCATGACACACGAGGCCACTTCGATGATCTCCCGCCGGCATCAACTGGTCTTCCTGTGCGCGTACATAGCTCCAGGGTTCGGAGGCCGCATTCATGCGCAGCCCTCGGCCAATGACTTCATCGCTGGGGAAATCGTCAAGATCGATGCCGAGCGCGGCGAGGTGACGCTGCGCCACGAACCGATCGCACACCTTCACCTACCCGCAAGGACGACGATCTTCCGCTACGTGGATGCCAGGGTGATCCTTCGGGCCAAGGCGGGCGACAAGGTCCGATTCCGGGCCGACCGCTTCGAGGGGACGCTGCAAGTGACGGCAGTCCTGGTGCCTGGGGCGGCGCCGGGCGCAGCGCCATTGAGTCCAACCTTCAGACAGTAAACCAAACATGAGCGAGCCCGTGAAACTTCGCCTGGACCTCCCGCTGGTGCTGCCGGATGTCGACGATGCGAATGACCGCTGCGTCACCCGGCTGCTCGACGCACTGTCGACCTGCCCGGACTTGCCGAGGCACATGTCGTGGGCCGCGAGAGCGGCTCGCCCTGGCTATGCATCCATTACGACCCCGCAGCCCTTTCACTGACGCGGATGCGCGAACTGGGGCGCTCGGTGGGTGCCCCGCTCACGTCCCGATTTGCCCGTCTGATGCTGCGCACCGGGCCCCTGCACACACGGGGGCGCGAGGGGCTGGCTGCCGACAGCCTGCGCAGCATCCGGGGCGTCCTGGAAGCCGATCTCGACGTGTCGGGTGCGGTGCGCATCGAGTATGACCGGTCGGTCTTGTCGGAGGACATCTTGCTGGCCAGCGCTACAGCGTTCGGTGTCCGCGGTTCGGCATCAGCCCGAGTTACGGCAGCAGCGTCGGCACTGAAAGAAACCGGAATGCACGTCGATCCGCGAGACATACGGATGGTCCTGACCAGCCTGTTGCCGTACCCGGCGGCCATGCCGATGGTGACCACGGGCACAATCATGCGGGTCACGGCCCCGCCCACGCCGAACAAGCCAGGCGGGACGCCGCGATCATGCAGGTCACAATCACGCCGTGGCAAGAGTTACCACGCCGGTTTCGACCACGCCCACGGCCGCCCTCTTGGCGAAAAGTCGGAGCTGATCTTAGCGGTGCTAGCGGCTTGTTGTTGGCCGGCTGGCTGATCGAGCGCCGGCGCGGGGCCCGGGTGGCTGCCTACCGCTTACTATGTCCCGGCCTTCTTTACCCTCTAGGAGGCCTTCGAAAACCTGCGCGCTCGCCGCTTCAAGATCAACACACTGACGCTGGTGGCCGCGCTGGGCGCCGGCGCGCGCGGCAAATGGGCCGAAGACGCTTTGCGACTCCTCCTGTTCAACCTCGGCCATTCGCAGGAACACTACGGCATGGGCTGAGCTGGCCGGGCAATCCGGGCCCTGCTCAACACCAGCAATGCGCTCTCACGCTCGATCTCGGCACGCAAGACAGGCGACGCCCGCTCGTCGCGCCAATGACAGCCGCGATCGATTCGATGACCTCGATGTCGAGGTACATCGGCGCGAAATCGAACACGGGGGTGAGTTGAACGGTGCCGTCGAGAAGCCGCTGCACCGCCGTGTTTCGCGCGTGATTGTCGGCCCGCGCCTACGCGAAGCCTGCTGAGCGTCCTACCGCCTGAGCTCGGGGTGCAACGTTGAAAAGGAGCGCTAAATCACTGTCAACTTCAAGAACAAGGGACCTACCATGAAACAAGCGTTGATCTCCGTCGCCGCGTGCTGCGCCTTTGCCGGCTCAGCTTTCGCCGCAATGAACAAAGACGAGTACAAGACCCAGAAGGCCGAAATCGAGGCGACGTACAAGGCCGACAAAAAGGGTTGCGGCATGAAAGCAAATTCGAAGGACGTCTGCAATGCCGAAGCGAAGGCCAAGGAGAAGGTCGCCAGGGCCGAGCTCGAGGCCAGCTACAAGCCGAGTCCCGGCGCCGACGCCAAGGTGAGAGAGGCCAAAGCCGACGCCGACTACGACGTCGCCAAGGAAAGGTGCGAGGACTTGAAGGGCAAGGAGCAGAGCGCCTGCAAGGTCGAAGCGAATTCCGCGCACGAAAAGGCCACGCACGAGAAGGCAAAGGGCGAGGTGAAGGCCGCCAAGACGGAAGCCAAGGCCGAGAACAAGGCAGCCATGGGCAACTCGCCGAGCACGACGACGCCCAACACGACTACAGCTGGCCAGAAGAAGTAAGGGCTCATGACTTGTCTCCGATTGAGTAGTTCCATTCACCATGGAACCGATCGGGCTTGATGGTGGAGAGGTCGGCACGCTTTCCAAACGAACCTTAACCTGCTGCACCGTTGTTCTGGGCCTCGAGTTCACGCAGCCACCGCGCATCGGGCACATCCATGCCGCCGTGCTTCGCACGCCACTAAATGGAATGGACTAAATGAACACCTTCAGCTTTCAAGCGCTGGAGTTCTACCTGAAGGTTGACTATTTACAGGCTGGCTTGGCTCCGGAATACTGCGGTATTCACGGCCTACACAACCGGCATTACGTGCAGAAGTTGTTCCGATAGTCTCCGCACAGCCGTGAGCGGTCGCTCGACGCGGCCTACCAGTGCAGATTCGCGAGGGCTTAGGTTCGCGCAACCTCACTGAGGACCTCGTCGAAGTCAAGGTGAAGCGTGACCGTCCCTCCAACCCATCTTGATCCCGAAACCGCACCAAATACGAGCGTTGTGCATTGGTGGGCACCATCGCCTCGGACGCATGCCGCACACTCAGTACGGGATCACAGCTCTTGTGCCTTTCTCTGGATCACCTTTGCCACTCACCGGCCTGGTGGGCATCTAGCGATTTGAGCCACGGCTCGCAAGTGTCGCCCCATGCAGCAGGCGATGAGGTTCGATGTCGCTCTGCGCAGATCCTGCTCGATACCGCCCGCGTACCACCGAAAGATGTTGGTGCGGGTGCGGTGCAAGCGTCCAGCGATCTCGTCTTGACTGAGCTTCTGTGGAGGGCCTCAGTACACCGTGGTTCATCTCGATGCGTGCGGCCTGCGACGCGAACGCTGATCCATGAATGGTATCGGGCTACGAAGGCTGCCGGACCGTGCGAGACCCCAAGCGGGGCACAACCTTGACATAGACCAGCTCGCTGACCAGCTCCACCAATGTCTGCGTCACGATCACGGCCGGCACCCAAGGGACTGCGCCGGGGATTGCCAAGCCCAGTGGCAAGACCACCAAGGAATTGCGCGTAGCCGCGCTGAACGCCACCGCTCGACCTTCGTCGGAGGGTAGACGACAGATGCGCGCCGCACACCAGCCCAGCATCGGGGCAATGATGGCGAAGCCCACATAGATTGGGGTCACCTCTCGCACAGCATCAAGCGCCAGCCCCAACTGCGGCGCGACCGCTGCGACCACCACGAACAGGACGGCGGCTGTAGCCGGCACTGGTAGCAAGCCCAACAGTTCCACCGCCCGCTCACCGGCGGCCAAGCGGGCCGCCCAAGCTTGGCAGACGGCTGCAAGCGACAGCGGCACGACGATCAGCCATATGAAGGCGTGCAAGAACGGACCCCAATGGATCAGTGCTGCGGCCGCATCACCCATGAACACGCCCAAGTAGACGGGCAGCAGCACCATTTGCAAGGCCAGCAGCAAGGGAGTGGATGCCAGCAGCGGCTTGGCGTCGGCTTTGCCAAGGTGGGCGAAGGTCACAACGTAATCGATGCACGGCGTCAGCAACACCAGCAGCACGCCCACGCGCAGCAATGGATCCTGCGGCATCCATGGCAAGAGCACCGCCACCAGCGCTGGCACGAGCACGAAGTTCGCCAGGAGCAGCGCGCCCAGGAATCGCATGTTCGACCACGCACGACGCAACTCGGTCAGCGGCACCTGCAGGAATGTGACGAACAGCATGAACGCCAGCAGCGGGTCGATGGCCGGTGCCATGGCCGTGGACGCCGGCCACTGCCACGCCACCAGGCCCGCAAGCACTACTGCAGCGAAGTAGATCGCGACTTGGCGGGTTTCGAGGATGGTGCGCAGGGAAACAAGTGACATGCGATTCAAGGAGATCAGTGCTACGGAGCAGACGTGGGGCCACAGCCGCATCCGTTCGGCGGCAGGGTGCAGGCGGACGGTGTGGATGAGCTCGGATTCTGGCAGCCGGGCTTGCCCCTTCGCTTGATCCAGAGCACCGTACCGACCACAACGACCAGCGCAGCAGCGATCAAGATGTTCAAGGCCGTTCCCAGTTCCAGTCCCCATCCAGTCACCAGAGCGGCAACGGCGGTGCCGCCCAGTACGGGTATCAGCAACGGGATCGAGCAGCAGGCGGCGCACGCACCAGCCACTCCCAAGGCGGCGAACAAAGGCTTTTTCATCGTCAGCTTTCAAAGTCACGGTACATTCCGCGCATTGAATCTAAAAGCTCAAGCAACTTGAGATGCAAGCCCCTACTGCAACACAGCATTTGTCGATTGGCGCGGTCGCCCGCCGCACCGGCCTGGCTGTGTCCGCAATCCGTTACTACGAAGAGGTTGGCTTGGTGCCATCTGGAAGTCGCAGCGAAGGCGGACATCGCGTGTATCCGGATGCCGTGGTCAGTGTGTTGAGCCTGATTCGGCATTGCCGCGATCTAGGGTTCAGCATCGAGGACACGCGCGCATTGCTCTCACTCGCTGACAACGCTGACGGGGACTGCCAGGGTGCTCGTGACGTTGCCGCAACCCACCTGACCGCCGTGCGCAACAAGATGGCCGAGCTTCGACAGCTGGAGCGAAGCCTCGCGCGCTTCGTGCGGGACTGCGACCAAGAATGCCTGGGTGGCCCAGCCGCCCAGTGCTGCATCTTTGAAGACTTGCGCAAGGGGCAGTCGAGTCCTAAGGCCGGGTGCTGCTAGGCCCGCGCAGACCAACGATGCGGCAGTAATTCGTCGATGCGGCTTGCCGGGTGCGTGGGCAGCCGCACGTACCATTCCGCGCACAAGGATGGGCTGTGGTTGACCCTGCCGGAAGCCGTTGCCGAATTCGAAGTCAACAATCACCGCATTCGGCGCCTGATCAAGGACGGCATACTGCCCGCCGAGCAGGTGGTGCCGCGGGCGCCGTATCAGATTCGAATCAGCGACCTGCTGGATCCGAAGGTTATCGACGCGGCAGCCCGAACAGACCGCTAGCACCCCAGGTCCTGGCAGCCGAGTTGCAGATCAAGGAACAGCGTATCCGGAGGATGGAGCACATTGAAGATTTGAGGCTCGCGCCCGGGGAGTCTGTCAAATTCACCCTCGGGGGCTTCACTTGATGCTGATGACCCGCCTGCAGTCTCTGTCGGTGGGGAGACCGCATACCGATGACGTTTCTTTTCTCCGATGATCAGCGGCTGCAGACGGTTTTCAGGGCTGCCCCGCCCTCGGCACATTGATGCACGCAAGGGTATTCGAGACGACTCTCGTCTTGTCGCAGTCAATGGGCGCCACTTTAGGAGGTCGCGCCTGCCGGGCTGACTGCCGCGACCTGCGGCGCCTGCAAGGTGTGTTTCTTATACGCCAGCAGACGTAGCGCGTTCACGACTACCAGCAAGGTCGAGCCTTCGTGAAACAGAACGGCGGTGCCAATGTTCAGGCCGAAGATCGTCGCGGGAATCAGCACAGCGACAACGCCCAGGCTCACGTAGAGGTTCTGCTTGATGATGCGACTCGTGCTGCGCGACAACCCTACCGCGAACGGTAACTGGGCCAAGTCGTCGGCCATCAGGGCGACGTCGGCGGTTTCGAGCGCGACGTCGGAGCCCGCCGCACCCATGGCGATACCAACCGTCGAGTTGGCCATCGCAGGCGCATCGTTGACGCCGTCGCCAACCATGGCGACCTTTCCATGCTCCTTGCGAAGTGCCTTGATGGCATCGACCTTCTGTTCCGGCATGAGATCGCCCCGTGCCTCGGTCAGGCCGACACTCTCGGCTACCGCATCGGCGACTTGCTGGTTGTCCCCAGAGATCATGATGAGCCGCTCGATGCCAAGCGCTCGGAGTTCGGCCATAACTTGCGCTGCCACGGGGCGCGGGGTATCCATCACGGCAATCACCCCCAGGTAACGCTCACCTTTGCGCACGACCATGGTTGTCCGACCGAAAGCGACCAGCTTGTCGTTCGTCTCCTTCACGTCCTGAGGCAGTGAAGAGCCTGGCAGCTCGGAAAACAGGATCGGCTTTCCGATGTAAACGAGCTCGCCGTCGATTTGTGCCTGGACGCCGCGTCCGGTGATGCTTTTGACGTCGGAGGCAGCAACCGCTTTCGAGCGATCACCGAGGCGTTCGCGCGCGCCAGATACGATGGCGGTCGCCAGGGGATGGTCGCTGTGCTCTTCAACGGCCAGCGCCACGGCCAGCAGTTCATCATCTGTGACGCCCTGCATTGCAACCACATCGGTCAGTTTGGGCTTGCCTTCGGTCAGCGTTCCAGTCTTGTCGAAAGCGATGGAAGTCAACGTGCCGAGATTCTCCAGAGGGCCGCCACCCTTGACCAGGACGCCGCCTCTGCCGGCGCGTGCCACGCCGCTGAGAACGGCGCTGGGGACGGAGATGGCCAATGCGCACGGACTTGCTGCGACCAGAACGGCCATCGCCCGATAGAAGGTGTCGGAAAACGGTTCATCCATCACGACGCCTGCGAACAGCAGCAGGACAACCAAGGCCAAGACCGCAGGGACGAAGATGCGCTCGAAGCGCTCGGTGAATTGCTGCGTCGGCGAGCGTTGCGCCTGCGCCTCGGTCACCATCTTGACCACGCGGGCCATCGTGGATTGTTCGGCACGGCGAGCAACGGTCACCTCGATGGCACCCGACCCGTTGATCGTGCCCGCGAAAACCCGATGCTCCGGCGCGACGCGATCAAAGGCTGCGAGCGCTGCTTTGATGTCGTCGACCGGCCGCTTGTCGACCGGCACGCTCTCGCCAGTGACGGGTGCCTGGTTCACGCTGGACGTCCCAACCACAACGACACCGTCGGCCGGCAGCCGTTCGTTGGGCCGCACGACGACCACGTCTCCGACCTTCAATTGTTCGACGCCAACCTCTTCAGTGCCAGTGTCACGTCGCACAGTAGCCGTCTCGGGTGCGAGCTTGGCAAGTGCTTCGATGGCCTTTCGGGCACGTCCCATCGCGTAGTGCTCGAGCGAGTGACCCAGACTGAAAAGGAACAGCAGCAAGGCACCTTCCGCCCACTTGCCGAGCGCCGCGGCGCCCAGCGCTGCCACTAGCATCAGCGTATCGATCTCGAAACGACGTGCCTTCAGGTTCTCAAAGGCTTCCTTGACTGTATAGAAGCCGCCGAAGAAATATGCAGCGATGTAGGTGGCCGTGGGGAGCCAGGCGGGTCCGGCGCCGCTGCGCTCGATCAGCCATCCTGCGGTCAACAGTACGCCGGCGAGCGCGGCAAAGATCAGCTCGCTCTTCTCTCCCAGTAGGCCGCCCTCGGAGTGATCGTGACCCGCATGACCGCCAGCACCTTGTTTGCCGTGATCATGGCCTGCATGATCCGCGTGGTCGCTGTGGTCAGGCCCGCTGTGCTTGTGGCCCGCGTGGTCGTGATTGGCATGGTCGATGGGTTCGTCGCCGGAGCGGGAAGGCCGGGGTGGAGTCTCCGGTGCGGCGTCTGTTCGCGGTGCGCTGGCGCCCGTCGTGCGGATCCCAAGTGCCGCCGCCTTTGCCCTCAATGTCTCCGCCGACACCAGTTGGCGGTCGTATTCAATACGGACGGAGCCGGAGCCCGACACATCTGCTTCCAGAACGCCTGGAACACTTCGCAAATCGGCGGCAACGCCGCGCGCTGCGCGTGCATGAAGCGAGCCATCGGCCCTGATCGTCAGGTGAGAGAACCGCTCGCTCAACTGCGCGCCGACCGAACCGACCAGTTCGCGCAGGCGGGTTATGGAGACGACGGACTGGTCGTAGTGCAGGCACAGCTGGGGCTGTCCATCGGCATCTCGAACGATGTGAGCCTCGGAGATGCCAGGGCGTCCCTCGAGCGCTTCCGTCAGCCGTTGTACGCAGTGATCCTCGACGTCGTCCACGTCGGGAAGGATCAAGGGTAGATCCAAACGGAGCTTGCTCGAGTCAGTCATGGACGTTGCCTTCTATTGAAAATTGAATACCGCATGCAGCGCTGGCATGAGTTGTTTCGCACCTCATCGCGCAACAGGATTGTCGAATCATTTCTTGATTTCTCGATGTGCGACAACATCCCAAGTTGGTATGGGCACTGCGGGAGGTAGCGAAGTCACGCTCAACCGGCTTACTTCGATTTGCCTGGTCTTGTGCTTAACCCGAACACCACAACGGATGTAGTTCGGCAGGCAACCAGCGACGTCGGCCATCCGGCGCAGTTCTTTCGCACCCTGCCGTACTAGGCGACAGAGTACATGAAACAAGGGAAGGCCAGAATTACTGGAGGCCTTGAGAAGAGCAGCAGCAGGCTCGAACGGCTGCCCCTGATCGCGCAGGATGTGTTCGGCTGACCTTCAGCGGGGCCGCAGTTTGCATAGGGACATGTCGATTGCCACTGCGCTCACGTCGGTTTCTATGCCGATGACCCAGGCAAACTGGGGTCTTCGGCACAGGTTGCAGCTTTCACCCAACAGGCACGGGATCCAATGGGCCGCGCATGGCGACTACGGGCGCTATGTCGTGAATGAAACGTGCCCGGCAACTTCATGTAGCTTTACCTCTAGAACTGATTTCCTTTTCCATTGATCGGTGAAGAACTTCTAGAACCGGTAGACCCTCACAGGGCTGGCACAGTTTTCATTCTGAATTTCCATGCAAAAAAGCCCGCGTATACGCGGGCCAAAGGTCCCTACTCAAAGACCCCTTGGAGGAACTAATTTTTCAAAACGAGCATCGCCTTTGGCGATCGGGCCGCTCTAGAACGAGTGACGCAGACCAAAGTCGTAACCGGTGGAGGTTTTTGGGGTAAAGGTCGAGTCGTTGAAGAAGGCAGGGCCACCGACCGTTAGTGCGGCACCATTCTTGTTGCTGATACGCGCAACCGTCGCGTACAGAGCAGTGCGCTTTGACAGGTTATGGACGTAGCCAATCGCCAGCTTGTTGGCTTTCGGATCTCGGGCTACGGAAAACGGAGTATTGAGGTCGTACTTGACCTGCGAGTAAGCCGCTCGGATCATGCCGGGCCCAACGGGCACTGTCACGCCGAGCAAATAACCGGTCTGATCGACATCCGGAATGCCTCCAAGAACCGGGACAACTGCATAGTCGCGAGTGCTCTTGGAGCGTGAGAGTTCGCCGAACAACTTCGCGGGACCGAAGTCATATGAAGCGCCGAGATTCATGGTCTTCACGGAGTTGGTGGTACCGGCATAGTAGCTATCACCAGCGGTGCTGTTGCCGTAGGAAAAGGCCACATCGAGGGGACCGCTCTTGTACCCAACCCGGCCACCGAAATAACGACCTGCACGTACGGTTGCGACAGGTCCTGGGTTAGTCGCGCCTGAGGGGCTCACGCCCGGGGGCGTCGCCGTACCAGGGTCGTACTTGTTGTTCTCATTGATCGCATACATTGCCTGACCGTAAAAACCGCCAAGCGTCGACGGAAGAAAGTAGCCGACAGAATTACTTGCACGATTGTAGTTAGGGTCGCCACCGAAGCCACCCGAACCGGCCGCCGTGTTCGTATTCAGCGCTGTGAAAATCAGACTGCGGCCCACACCCACGATGCCAAATGGATCAAAAATGATGTCGTTCCAAGCTGTTGGGACATAGTCGCGACCAAGACGCACTTCGCCAAATGGGCCAGACAAGCTGACAGTGGAGCGTCGCTGGAAACTGGAGACGCCCGTCGCACCATCGTCCGGGGAAATCGAGGACTCCAACCAAAAACTCGCGGCAAGGCCACCGCCGAGGTCTTCGGATCCACGAAAACCTAGTCGACTTGACGAATAATTGCCATTGCTCAAGGCCATCCGGTTCACGGTCCGCGTGCCCTGATTCAGATAGAACGGGTTAGCCAAAGTACCACTATTTTCGTCTTGCGACTTCGACGAATAGTTACTAACGCCAACATCCACCACGCCAAACATTGTAATGGTGGATTGTGCGCTCGAAAACCCAGCACCAACCATTGCAGCAATCATGACAAACGACTTTTTCATTGCGACTCTCAAAATTGATGGTTTTATTCGTGTGTTCAGCTTTTTTACGAAACACTCCGTTGAGGATCTTGGCTGTAGTTTTTTGACACCCATTACATCCAGACGCATTTTAGGCACTCGAGTTTTCTGCTCGCAAGCAATTCAGCATCCGAGACAAATTATCACTCTGAAATGTGACAAAGACTTCCAAGCCCTCGGCGATTGATTACATTTAACACCTGATTGGATTACAAATTTGTAATCTTTAAAAGGGAGTAGCAGGCCACGTAAATACTCTCAGCGAGGCGAGCCATCCTCGCCGGCGAGCGGTCGCTGCGTCCGGGCTGCGTCCGGCTGCGATTTTTGGAGCCGTTTTCGCCATGAGTGTTTTGGGACCTTTGTGCACCTCATGTGACCGCGTGCGTGACTTGCTGCTCCCTCCGCGAGCGCACGCGCGTCAAGTTGTAGGCCGCCATCGTCAGCACGAACAGGTGGTCCACGCGCTTGGGTCTACGCACCTTTGCCTGACGAATTCGTCCCACTGTCTCGACCCATCCGGGCCTCGGCTCTATGAGCCTGTGCATTCTCTGCGACGGGACATAGCCCTCGCTCGCGGCGATGGTCTCGGGGCACTGCCGAGCGCCACCCAGAAGTGCTCTGGTCCACATGCGGGATCTCGCCCATTTCCAGGCACGCATGGATGAACTCCTGTGCGTCATAGCCGTTCCCCACCCCCTGCGTGATGCTGATCGTGTCATCCTCCGCCGCCTCACAGCCCTACAGTCAGCCCTTGCAATCCGTGGTCCCACGCTGTGGTTGAACAGTTCGATGACCGCGTCATGCGCGATCAGTCGTTCGCGGCTCTTGGTGAAGATGCTGGGCACCCGGACCGGATCGTCCATGGCCAGCCCTATGAACCTGGCGCTCCGAGCGAACGCTGAAGAAGATCTGTAAGAGCATCGCGCGCAGCAGCTTCTCTGGTGCGATGCTGGGGCGACCGCCCTTGATGTCGGCCTCGTACATGCCGGCGAACAGGCCGTCCATCTTGAGCAATGCGTCATTGACCATCGCGCGGATCGGGCACAGCGGATGATCAGGAGGCACGAAGTTCTCCAGGCGGCGCAGTGGACAAGCTCTCGATGAAGGTATCGGCTCCGCGCATCGTCTGGGGATCTTTTCTTGTAACGGCCGGAGGATCAACCTCCAACGCTTGTGCGACTCCGCGTCCCGACCGACGGGGAGTATTTCTGCAGCCTGTTAGGGGACGTCACGATTGAGTCATTGGCAAGATCTAGATTATCCGTAGGACGGCCCGCAAGAGGCGTGCCGCTCGAATAATCACCCGAGGGATTTGCATGACCCAACGCTTCATTGCCCCAGCGCTGCTGGGCGTCTCGCTACTGCTTTCCGCTTGCGGCGGCAACGACAACGGCAGCCCGTCGCTGCCATTCATTCCGCCACCGACCACGCCGCCGCCGGCCGCGCAGGCACAGAAGAACATCCTGTTCTTCCTGGGCGACGGCATGGGCATCACCACGCTGACCTCTGCGCGCATCTACAAGGTCGGTGAGGACGGCGACCTGACGATCGACACGCTGCCCGAGACCGCCTTCGTCCACACCTACTCGAACGACGCGCAGGTGACCGACAGCGCGCCCTCGATGTCGGCCTACATGACCGGCGTGAAGATGAACAACGAAGTCATCTCGATGAGTGCCGAAACCAAGGCCACCGACGCCGCGGGCAAGGCCTACCACGTCAACTTCGACAGCACCTGCCCTTCGGGCAACGGCCAGGCCGTCGACACGCTGCTGGAGCAGAGCAAGGCCAAGGGCTACGCCACCGGCGTGGTCACGACCACGCGCATCACGCACGCCACGCCCGCCGCCACGTATTCGCACGTGTGCCACCGCGACGCCGAGAACACCATCGCCGCCGCGCTGGTGCCGGGCGGCGCCGGCTACAACGGCAAGCTGGGCGACGGCGTCGACGTGTTCTTCGGTGGCGGCACCGACTACTTCACGGCCAAGGAAGCCGGCGGCAAGCGCAACGACAAGCGCGACCTGATCGCCGAGCTGAAGACCGCCAAGTACAGCTTCGCCGCCAGCCGGGCCGAGTTCGACAAGCTGCCGGCCGACGGCGCCACCAAGATCGCCGGCCTCTTCACCAAGAGCCACATGGCCTACGACCTGGACCGCAACCCGACCAAGGAACCGAGCCTGGCCGAGATGACCGGCAAGGCTATCGACGCGCTGGCGGCGCGCAAGAAGGGCTTCTTCCTGATGGTGGAAGGCGGACGCATCGACCACGCCCTGCACGCCACCAACGCGCGCCGCGCGCTGCAGGACACCGGCGCCTTCGACGACGCCATCAAGCTGGCGCTGCAGAAGATGCAGGCCATCGACCCGGGCCTGAAGAACACGCTGGTGGTGGTCACGGCCGACCACGACCACACGCTGCAGCTCAACGGCTATGCCGCGCGCACGGGCAAGACCGAATCGGGCAAGCCCGGCGTGCTCGGCCTGGTGAAGGACTACGTCGACACCAGCAAGACCAGCAAGGACGTGAACGGCATGCCCTACACCATCATCGGTTTCGGCAACGGCCCGAACCGCACGGCGCGCGACATCGCGATCAGCGAGGCCGACCTGGAGCTGCCCGACTACCGCCAGGAAGCCGTGGTGCCGATGGACCCCGCGAGCGATTCCGAAACCCACGGCGGCGCCGACGTGTTCCTGGGCGCGCAAGGCCTGGGCGCCGACAACTTCTCGGGCGTGATCACCAACACCGACGTGTTCGGCCTGATCAAGAAGGCGGTCGGCCTGTGAGGGGCGGCAACCACGCATCGACGAACACAACCATGCACACGACCATGAACCGCACCCTCCGCACCACCCGCCTGGCCGCCGCGCTCGTCTGCGCCGCCGCCGGCACGCTCGCCACCGGCGCCCACGCCGCCGGCGAAGCCAAGAACGTGATCTTCTTCCTCGGCGACGGCATGGGCCCTGTCACCGTGACCGCCGCGCGCATCTACAAGGGCGAGAAGCAGCTGGCCGCCAAGCCCGGCTCGCTGGTGAGCCCCGAGCGCGCGAACCTCACGATGCAATCGCTGCCGTATGCGGCGCGCGTGAAGACCTTCTCGCTCGACGGGCAGACCACCGACAGCGCGCCCTCGATGGCCGCCTACATGACCGGCGTGAAGATGCGCAACGAGGTGATCTCGATGTCCAGCGACACGGTCGCCGTCGACAGCGCCGGCAAGCAGTACATCAACGGCGAGAACACCACCTGCCCGCCGACCAACGGCCAGGCCGCCGACACGCTGCTCGAACTCGCCAAGGCCAAGGGCCGCGCGGTCGGCGCCGTGTCGACCACGCGCGTCGGCCATGCCACGCCGGCCACCACCTACGCGCACATCTGCAACCGCAACGGCTACAACACCATCGCCGAGCAGAGCGTGCCGGGCCACGCCAACTACAACCCCAAGCTGCTCGACGGCGTGGACGTGCTGCTGGGCGGCGGCCAGCGCAACTACCTGCCGACCACGGTCCTGGCAGGCAGCAAGCGCACCGACGGCGTCAACCTGGTGACGGCGATGCAGGCCAAGGGCTACACCTACGTCGACACGGGCACCAAGCTGCGCGCCGTCGACGCGGGCGCCACGGGCAAGCTGCTGGGCCTGTTCACGCCGAGCGAAATGGCCTACGAGCTCGACCGCGTGAAGCAGAGCCTCGACCAGCCGAGCCTGTCGGAAATGACCGAGAAGGCCCTGGGCGTGCTCAGCAAGAACGACAAGGGCTTCTTCCTCATGGTGGAAGGCGGGCGCATCGACCACGCGCTGCACGGCACCAACGCCAAGCGCGCGCTGGAAGACACGCTGGCCTTCGACACGGCCATCCAGACCGCGCTCGACTACATGAACAAGAAGGACCCGGGCCTGAAGAACACGCTGGTGGTGGTCACGGCCGACCACGACCACGCGATCGCCTTCAACGGCTATCCGAAGATCGGCAACCCGATCCTGGGCAAGGTCAACGGCTACGCCGACGGCAAGCCTTCGAAGGCGGCGGATGGCAAGCCTTACACCACGCTGGTGTTCGGCAACGGCGGCCGGCCCAACGCGACAGCCTCCAGCCAGGTCAACCCGGAAGACGGCAACAAGCCGTGGATCGCGCCGGCGCGCGGCGCCTCGCGCGACGACCAGACCGCGATGGACACCACGGACGACAACTTCCTGCAGGAAGTCGGCATCAACCTGGGCACGCCGGGGTCGGAAACGCACGGCGGCGGCGACGTGATGCTGTTCGCCGGCGGCGCGGGCGCAAAGCTCTTCAAGGGCACGGTGGAGAACATCAAGGTGTTCAACAAGGTCAAGGAAGCGGCGGGCCTGTGAAGGCTGCCGTGACGCTCAAGACGCTGCTGGCGGCGGCGGCCCTCGCGGCCCTTCCGCTGGCAGCCGGCGCGGCAGGCGATGATGCCGCCGCGCCCGACCAGACCCTGCGCATCACGCACCACGTGATGTCGATCGGCAAGGACGGCGTGCAGCGCGAAAGCCGCTACGCCGACCGCATGGTGCGCCGCGCCGGCACGGTGTGGATCGAGCGCGAGCTGCCCCCTGCACTGCGCGCCGACCACGACCACGAGGCCAGCGAAGGCAAGGTGCACATCGGCCACTCGCACGCCGACAACACCGCGGCGCCGCTGTGGCTGCGCCACGATGCAGCCGGCACGGTGCAGGTGAACATGGTGCTGCGCCAGCAGCGCAAGGTGATCGAGGTGGACGCGGCCAACTACGGCAACGTCGGCTACAGCGGCTCGTGGGCCAACGCCTACTGGCTGATCGACCCGGCCAGCCTGCCGCGCATGAAGGCGCTCGGCACGGCGCGCGGTGGCGTGCAGCGCTACGAGCTGCCGCAAGGCGAACGCACGCTGCGCGTCGACTGGGACGTGGCGGGCCGCTATGCGCGCAAGATCGAGCAGCGCGACGCGCATGGCACCTCGCTCAACGTGATGACTGCCTCGGCCATCGCCGCGCCGAAGGTACTGCCGTGGCAGCAGGTCGAGAGCTACGCGCGCAGCGACTATTCGGACCTACTGGACTGAGTGAGCAGGGTCGCTGCGTAGGGAGGAGTGAGGCCTAGCAGGCTGCTGAAGTACCAAGCGTGCCGAAAGGCATCCTGCGCACCGAAGACGGCGGTTGTGTGATTTCAACGTTCCGGGCTCGCTGCCGTCGCTGTTTTCCCGCTTCGATTTCCCGTTTTCGGATCTCACTGGCCCCTTACGGGGCCAACGGACGGACTTGTGCCGAGGTCCGCATGCGCATCAAGTTGTAGGCGGCCATCGTCAGCACGAACAACTGGTCGACTTTCTTGATGCCGCGCACCATCACCTGCCGGATGGGGCCGACGAACTTGGCCCAGCCGAAGCCTTGCTCGAAGAGCTTTCGTTTGCGCTGCGAGATCGCATAGCCCTTGCTCCGAGCGATCTCGTCGGCCACCGCCGAACGACGCCCCGATTTGTTCTGCGCCACATGCGGCGTGACCTTCATGCGATGCAGCGCCTCGATGAACTCGGCCGCGTCGTAGCCCTTGAGTGGGCGTCCAGTCCAGCCATCTTGAAAGCCTGCTCGGAGCATAGGAGCCCAGTCCCCATCAACAACTCTTGGTGGGCACGTGAGCACTATCCCCGATCAACAAGCCGGCACACGCCGGCGACGTCGCATTCACAGCGACGAATTCAAGGCAAACGCAGTGGCCAGTTGCATGCAGCCGGGCATGTCGATGGCGGCCGTGGCGATGGCCCAAGGCGTCAACGCGAATCGGCTGCGCCGATGGGTTCGCGACGCAGAGATGAACTCGGGAATCACCGTCGTCAACGCGACCACCGCCGAGGCCCCGAAGGCGCAAGAAGCCAAGACAGTGTTCGTCCCGGTCAGCTTGCCGCCACCAGTGCAGCCGGCTCATGTCTCGGACGTTCGCATCGAGCTGCGCCGTGGGCCGATAGTGGTCACCGTGACCTGGCCGGCGAGCGCCCCAGCGAGTGCGCGGCCTGGATGCGCGAGCTGCTTCGATGATCCGCATCGACGCGATGTGGCTTGCTGCCGATCCCATCGACATGCGCGTCGGCGCTGAGCGCCTGTTGGCGCGCGTCGTGCAGGTCGTCGGCGCAGCGCAGGCGCACCATGGCTACCTGTTCGCGAACGCCCGCGGCACGCGCGTCAAGCTGCTGGTGCACGACGGCTTCTGCGTGTGGCGCGCGGCGCGCCGGCTCAACGCGGGGCGCTTCGTCTGGCCGGGCACGACCAACGCAACGCCCTTGCTGTCGCTCACACCTGCGCAGTTCGACGCCTTGGTCCTGGGCCTGCCGTGGCAGCGCCTTCCTGAGCTGAGCATCATCACGCGGGCCTGAGGCCCAGACACAACCGCCCTTGCATGCGTGGCAGTGGATGTGCCGATGGCGTCATCGCCGTGGTCTGGCACCATGCAACGCATGCTTGGCGTGCGTGATCTTCCTGCAGCGAATCCTTCGGGACTGTCCGCCGAGACAGCTGCGCTGGTTGCTCAGCTGCTCCAGCATGTGCAAGACCAGGAGCAGCAGCAGAAGCTGGCCGAGCATGGCCGTGTCCTTGCGCAGCGCGACCAGGCTCTTGCCGAGCGCGACGCACTGCTGCAGCGCAAGGACCGCGAGATCGCACTGCGCGAGGCCAAGATCGAGAAGATCACCTTCGAGCTGGCCAGGCTCAAGCGCTGGAAGTTCGGCGCCAAGTCCGAGGCCATGAACGCCGAGCAGCGCCGCCTGTTCGAGGAGACGCTGGCCGAGAACGAGGCGGGCCTGCGCGAGCAGCTCGAGCGGCTTCGGCGTGAAGCCGCCGCGGCCGCGGCCGCCGCAGCAACCTCGGACACAACGACCAAGGCGCCCCCACGTCGGCCGCGCCGCAATCCGTTCCCCGATCACTTGCGCCGTGTCGAACACCACCACGAGCCCGAGCGCACCGACTGCCTGGAGCCCGGCTGCGGGCGCCCGATGACGCGCATCGGCCAGGAGGTCAGCGAGCGCCTGGACATCGTGCCGGCCGAGTTCTTCGTGCACCGCCACATCTATGGCAAGTGGGCCTGCCGCTGCTGCCAGGTGCTGCGCCAGGCGCCCAGCGTGGCAGAAGTCATCGAGGGCGGTATCGCTGCCAGCGGCTTCGTCGCGCACACGCTGATCTGCCGCTTCGTGGACCACATGCCGTATTACCGGCAAGCGACCATCAACGCCCGCAGCGGCGTGCACACACCGCGCTCGACGCTGGCGTCCATCACCGGCCAGGCCGGTGCGGCGCTGGAGCCGCTGCACGAGGCGCACAGGCGCTTCATCCTCAGCTGCGCGGTGCTGCACGCCGACGAGACCCCTGTGGCCCTGCTGGACCCCGGCGCGGGCAAGACGCGCCGAGCCTACGTCTGGGCCTACGCCAGAAGCTGGCACGACAAGGTGCCTGGTGTGATTTACGAGTTCTGCCCGGGACGCGGGGCGCAGTACCCGCTGGCATTCCTGGGAGGCCGAGGGAGACACGGCCGACGATGGTCGGGCACGTTGCTGACCGACCGCTACGGCGCCTACGAGACCGTGGTCGATCCCCGGCTGTATCCGGACCGCTTGGGCGCAGCCTGCGCCGCGCACGCGCGCCGCAACTTCGAAGAGCTGACGCACGACGGCACCAGTGTGGTGGGCCTGGAGGCGGTGCGTCGCTTCGCGCGCATCTACGGGGTCGAGGCACAGCTCAAAGAGCTCAGCGATGACGAGCGCCGGGCGCAACGCCAGCAGCTCGCCAGGCCGCTGTGGGAAGAGCTTAAGCACTGGCTACAACTGGAGCGCCGGCTGGTAGCCGATGGCGGCCCGACGGCCAAGGCCATCGACTACACGCTGGGGCACTGGGCCGCGCTGACGCGGCACCTGGACGACGGCGCGGTCGCCATCGACACGGATGCTTTTGACAAGGGTTTCAGAGACTTTCCCCTTTCACCGGAGGGTTTCGCTTTACGGGAGGCTGCTCCTTCCAGGACGCGACGAAGTTTTCATAAGCCTTCTCGGCTTCGCGCACGCGGTCTCTCTCGGCATCGCGCACAGGTTTGATGCTGTAGTCACGCGCCGGACCAGGAGTCTTCCCGCCGCGCCGCGATGGCCGCCCCGATATAAGTTCCAACGCCCGCAGCTTGTACTGAAGCAAGGCCGGTCGAACCCAGGTGTAGTCCTGCTCTTTTGTGAGCATGTGCCAGACGAGCACGGCCAACTTGCGTGCGGTGGCGACGGCGGCAACGGGTTGTCCTCGCTTGAGACTGATGCGGTGGAAGAAGGCGCTGAGCGGGCCAGGCCCCATCCCGATGACCCACGCTGCCTCCACGAGCATGCTTCGCGCATGACCGTTTCCTTGATGAGTGATGTGTCCGTGATAGGCCGGGCGATCGCCGGACTGGTGAACCGAGGGATTGAGCCCGAGGTAGGCGACCAGCCTCTGGGAGCTCGAGAACCGCTTGATGTCGCCGATCGCGGCGAGCACGCTGGCGGCTACCACGACGTTGACCCCGCCGATCGTCATCAGACGTCGAACTTCCGGATCGTCGAGTGCATGGCGAGCCACATCCTGATCAATCAGCGCCAACTCCGCCGCCAGGCGCTGGATCTCGTCATGGTGACGAAGCGCCATGCGCATCTGGTCGAGCGCAAGGGGCAAGCCCTCCAGGATCGCCCGCCCCTTCGCGCTGAAGATTCGGCCCGTCTCTTGCGGCATCAAGTTGGCATGAAGGATCGAGTGGATCCTGTTCTTCAGCCGCGTCATCTGCGAGACCAGTTGGGTCCGCTCCGCGATGACCCGTCGTCGCTCGCAGACCTCCTCAGTAGGCATCCAGACCTCAGGCAGGAACTGCGCAGCGTGCTGGCGCGCGAGCGTTGCAGCGTCGATCTTGTCCGTCTTGACCTTGGCCCAGGCGATAGCCCGGACCTGCAGCGGGTTGGCGATCACGACGCGATGCGCGAACGGCTCGAGCAGCCGGACGATAGCCGCCGTATTGCCGGTGGCCTCGAGCACGACGTCGTCTTTCTTGGTCAGGGTCTCGGCAAACTTGAGCACGGCGACTCGATCCATCGCAAAGCGGCCATGCTGACTGACCTGGCCGTTCTCGACGATCGCCACCTGCGCAAAGTTCCGATGCACATCCAAGCCGATAACTCTCATAGGTCACCTCCTGTGAGTGAAACGACAAGGCGGAAGCTCGCGGACAACACGACAACTACGGATTCGCGCTCGCAGCGCAACCGGGCGAGTCGAAGGGGCAGCCAGATAACAACCCGAGCTCGCAGCTCATTGTCTAAGATCGGCCTGCCCGCAAACACCTATGCTTCCGTCGCCCCAATCCCGGTACGTGCACGATACGCCTGCTGGTGTGACGTGTGCCGGGAGGCGCGCGGAGACAAGCATGCCCGGTAACAACCACCTCGAGCGCCAAATCAAGCCGTGGGCAATGGCTTGTTCATAGTGCCCCACTTCGTTAAGTGCTTGAAAACATTGAGATCTGGTTCTCGGGAAAAACCTGACACGGGCGATCTGTTCGGGCGACGGCGTCGATCACTCGTTGATCCAGCAGATCGCTTGCGCGAATTTGATAAGGCGCGCGTGCAACGACTTGCTCTGCGGGCAGCAATCCTTCCTTGATGAGGCGCCGGATTCGGCGGTTGTTGACGCCAAGCTTGGCAGCTGCTTCTGACATCGTCAGCCACTCACCATCCTTATGCGCCGACCGGTATGCGCGGATGTCGTTGACCATGCGCACTGAACTGACGCGGTGCGCGTTCCAGGTCTTGCCCTGACCGGTGGGCAGGCCCATACGGTTGAGTGTCGCAGCGATGTGTTCGTCGGACCACTTGCTGGCCATGCTGCGCATCACGGCCAACGCCTCGTCTGGCGTGCGGCAGCCATGCTCACCTGAGCGCGGCTTGATGACCTTCACCTGCGAGTGCTGTCCGCCGCGCCAGTGGATCGTCAGCACAACCTCGCGGGCCGCGTCGTCGACGTCGGCGACGATGTCCTTGATGAGGGAACGCAGCAGCTGCTGTCGCGAGCGCATCGTCACACCCGGCGCGTTCCACGCACCGGCAAGATCCTCCGCCAAGCCAGACAAGTCGGGCTTGCTCGACGCCTGCTTCTGTTCGACCGTATTCAAGCGCTGCTCGCAGGCGAGCACGCGTTGCAACGCGGTCTCCCATGACTTCTCGAGTTGCGCGGCGATCAACCGGTTGTCTGGATCGCAGGCTGCATAGCGGCGCTCTGCGAGCGTGGCCTCGTAGCGTGCCTGCTGCAGCTCGAGTTCCGAAATGCGTCGTTGATCAGCCTGGACTTCCATGTGCCTCCGTTCGGCGTGCAGAGCGGCTTCGATGGCCAGAGGCTCGACTGCACGCAACAGTTCCCGGGCGACCGCTTCGTCGGGCCGACGGCCGCCGAATGTGAAACACCTCGGCTGCGCCAGCTGCAGGTTGGGACGGTCGCATCGGTACACTGCTTGCGGCACCCCGCGCCCTACGTAGGCGACCACCAGACGTCGACCGCAACGTCCGCAGCACAGCATTCCCTGCGAGCAAGGCCCGACCGCCGCGCCCTGACTTCGCTCCGTCAACTTTACCGTAGGCATTGAAGGCAAGCTGCTTCTGATTGCGCTCGAACTCGGTCCAATCGATGTAGGCCTCATGATGCTCCTTGAGCATCACATCCCACTGATCGACCGGCTTGCCGTGCTTATAGGTCTTGCGCAGCCGACCGTCCACAAGTGTCGTGCGCTTCTCAGTCTTGCCGTACACGTAGACCCCGGCATAAAACGGATTCTTGAGCACCGAGATCACGTTGCGGTAGCGGATTGGTGTCCAGTCGAAGCTCACCATCTTCTTACCGTCCGAGGGGCGCGGGAAATGGACCTCCTCGGTCGCGAGCGACAGCATCACCTGGCGCGCGCTGCCGAGCTTGCGGAACCGCTCAAAGATCAACCGGATCGTCTCCCGCAGACGGATGTCCGGATCAAAGCCGAGACCGATCTCTCGATGCCAGACATAGCCGATCGGCACGCTGATCCACAACTCGCCGCGAAGGGCCTTGGCACGGGCGGCTTCGAACATCCTTGCGCGGAGCACGCCGAGTTCGAACTCGCTGATGCTGCCCTTCATGCCCAGGAGCAGTCGGTCGTTGGGGCGACATGGGTCGTAAACACCGTCCAGGTCGATGACACGGGCTTCGACTAAGCCACAGAGCTCCAGCAGGTGGTGCCAGTCTCGCCCGTTACGAGCAAGTCGTGAAGCATCGAAGCACAGCACGGCGCCGACTTCGCCAGCGCAAAGCCATGCCACGAGGCGATCGAAGCCTGGCCGTGCCACCATGCCGCTGGCGGACCGGCCCAGGTCGTCGTCGATGACTTCCACCTGGGCGAATCCCCGGCGCCGGGCCTCCGCCACGAGGTCGTACTGGCGGCGCTTGCTCTCCAGGTTGGTCTGGACCTGTGTCTGCGTGGATTGGCGTACATAGACGACGGCCTTGCGTCGAAGCACGGCGGCCGGCAATAGGTCAGAGTTGCTCATCGTCAGCCTCCCTTGGTTGAACGCCGGCGGCCTGCAGCAGGACGATCGCCAGTTGCGCGATCACGTTTGATCGCTCGTTCGGGGTCATGCCCCGCAGGACAGAGGACTCGAACGTCAGGCTCAATTGACGATGGGACTTGGACTGTGGTGATGCCGATGTCGTCACGGATCGGCGCAGTCTGGAGATCTGGGTCATGGCGCTCCTTGCGGGTGTGATGAACACCCGTGCAGCTTCGCCGAAGTCCTTGTTGCGAGAGGAGATCGTGCAACTCGTTGAGCGCATCCAGCGCGACGCGCGGCGCACCCAGCTGCATGGGCGCGCAGATCGTGGGATTGAGCATCCATGCGGCGACGACGATGACGATCCCCGGACCAACTTCTACGTGAACGACCTCACCGTTGGCGCGCTGCTCGCTGTATTGCCGCCTGACGCGACGGCCGTAGAGCGGGTGCCAGCGATAGAAGACTTCGACTTCTTGCCCGACATGGGCAGAATGACCCGGCGATTGCGATGGGCCGCAAGGCATGGATGTTCGTGGGCAGTGAACTCGCTGGCCAACGCGCCGCCATCGTGATGAGCCTGGTGCAGTCGGCGCGCCTGAACGGCCATGACCCCTGGGCCTACCTGCACGACGTGTTGCAGCGCCTGCCGACGCAGCGCGCCAGCCAGATCGAGGACATGCTGCCGCACCGATGGCAGCCAGCGTCCGACGCGCGACCATGACCTTGCTCACGCAGGCCGTGATGGTCCGGGCGAACATCGACGTCGACCGCGCGAGGGCGCAACAAAAGGTTGAGCTGGCTGACGAAATCTACGTCCAGCAGCCCAACCTGCTGGCCTCCATCCTCGTGTTGCCGCGCTACGGTGTCGACATGCTGCAGCTTGAGGTCCCGATCCACGTTCTGCTGGTCGCCTTCCAGGCCATGAAGCACTGCGGGAACGCCGTGCCGACGATCTCTGAAGACGTCCAGGAAACCTGCTTGCAGCGGCTGACGGCGACGATGCAGTTCACCGAGGGCGTGCCGCCAGACCTCGTTGCGCAGATGATCACGAAGTTCTGCGTCGACCACCCCGAGCGCTACTTGTTGGCGTTCGTGTACGGCCACCTTGGCCAGCACGACCTGCTGCGCGTGAGAACTGACGCCGAGAAGTTCTTGCTGCTGGCCACCCTCAACCTCGTGGAGTGCATTGCCTACGTCGGAGCGCAGTTGCAGTCCGAGTGACCCGCGTGGGGCCGGTCAAGATGGGATGACTGGACGCTCACTGTGCATCAGGCAAGGACGGCCTTCGTCGGACGATTACCATGTAGCGCAACTCGCTGTCAGTCTTGCCCTTGCGGTACAGCTTCGAATCGGGATCCGTCTTCGACTCGCGCGTGTCGTTGCTGCGTCGCTGTCCCTTGAAGTCCCGCCACTGTCGCCGTCGTCGCCACCGTCCTTGCAGACGAAGCTCTTGTGTCCGGCCCAAGCCTGGATCAGCGCTAGAGGAGCGCGCGATAGCCGAGCTGACGATAGTGCGACTGGCCGACCAAGCCGGCGTGGCTCACCGACATCTCGGAGTTCCACATTCCGACAGTGTATCTATCGCCTGTGAGCGACTGCTTCGATGGCAACACCACAAGGCCGCCCTGAAACTTGCACTACGCTATTTTTTTTGCCAATTGCGCGTAGATTGGCAGTCAAGGAGTGCCAAGCGAACGACTTGCTCTGTAGCTCTTGCCACTAGTTCCGGCGCCCTCGACATTGCGTCGGCCATCGAGCAGGGCCGGTCGACAATACTGAAGTAGGCATCGATGCCGATTTCGTGCACTGTGTCTGCCCCGTCTGCGACTGACCCAACGATCGCGACCACGGGAATGCCGGCCTGATTCGCACGGCGCGCCACCTCCGCCGGTAGCTTGCCGAAGGGCGTGAGTCCGTCGATGCTTCCTTCCGCGGTCAATACGAGATCGGCGCGCTCGAGGAGTGCGTCAAAGTCCAAGAAGCGCGAAAGAATCTCAAACCGGGGATAAAGACACGCGCCCAGAAATGCGTGCAGCCCTGCACCCAGTCCTCCTGATGCCCCTGCCCCTTGCATGGAGCGAACATCAATCCCGAGATCACGCCTGAATACCTCCGCGAGGATCCTGAGCCCATTCTCCAATGTGTCAAGATCCTTGGGCAACGCTCCTTTTTGCGGTCCGAAAATGCGCGAAACACCCCGTCGTCCTAGCAGCACGTTGTCCCAGTTCACCGCAACATCGATGCTGACATCGCTGAGTCGCGGGTCGCGCCCCGAGAGGTCCACGTGAGCGAGGTCGCCCAACGCCCTGCAGCCGCGGCCAATGGCTCGCCCTCTACGATCAGAAAGCCTGATGCCCAACGCTTGGGCAAGTCCGGCGCCGCCATCGTTCACGCCGCTGTCGCCGCAACCGATGAGCAAACGCCGGGCGCCCAAATCCAAAGCTTCGCGGACTAGTTCACCTACACCGTAACTTGTGGTCCAGAGGGGATCTCGTTGGCCCACAGGGACGTGCCGTAGACCAGCCGCCGCAGCGATCTCAATCGCTACAGTTCCAACATGGGCTCCGCCGAGCAAACCGAGATGCGCCTCCAGCGGCTGGCCCACAGGACCGGTCACTTGCACCGGACGCAGACAGCCACCTGTCAACTCCACAAGCGTCTGAGCAAAACCTTCGCCACCATCTGCCATGGGCGCACGCAGGATCTCGGCTTCGGGTGCAGCCGCTTTTACTCCTCGTGCCATGCTCTCGATTAATTCAGCTACGCTCAGGCTCTCCTTGAAGCCACATGGTGCAAGAAGGATTCGCGGACGCAGATTGTTCCGCCTTGCCGGGATAGTCATAGGTACAGCCTCAGGTCATCGAGCAGTGCGCGGAACATGTTCCTTCGGAACGTTACCTCCGAGGGGCGCGCTTGGCGCTGGAGCGGCTGCGGCCTTTGTCGAGCAAGCTGTTCGACGCCAAGAATGAGACGCGTCGCGCCGAGCAAGGGACCTGTCCGCCAATGATGCCGATGCGCGGATATCACCCCGATTGAACGTAGCGGCTGAGGATCGAACGATCCAATGGCTATGAACACGAGGCGCTCACTTCTTTCTCCGCAACCGCGAATGTGGGCTTCGCTTCGCGTCAGCTCTTCTCCTCAGAAGCCCCTAGCCACCGGTGATCAAGCGACGCCTACGAAGAATTCGGCAGATCCAAAATGAATTCGGCCGTTGTCGGAGGGTAGCAGACGCCACGCTTCTCCTCGCAGCCTTGGTAGATGGCGCGCACCTTCACCTTTCTCGCCGACGCCGTTCGGTCAAGTTCCAGTGGCACTTCCACAGTCTTGCGGAATACGTCGGTCCACCCAAAGTTGGGGTCCTTCTTTGCTTCTCCCTTCGGCAAAGTCGCAGATCGGATGGACACCCCTGGAGAGTCGATTACGCTAAACTGGATTCGATCTCGATACAGGTAGTAGCCCGGTGACGGCTCGAGGACGGCGGTGAGCGAGGTACGGCCGCTCGGGAAAATCCGGAGCCTGAACGCCTTTTCAGGCGGCAGAAAATCGTCCGCTGCGCGCCTTTTAAAGAAAGTCTCGAGCAGACTCTCTGCGCAGGCGGGCTTGTGTACCGCGGTCCAGCTTATAAAGCTGCCGGCGACTGCAGTCAGAATTTGGCGGCGAGCGAACCTCTTGCATAGAGGACTTTGGATGCCCTTGGCTAACCTTTGCAGCATCATGGTTCCTCATTCGTTCTGGAGCTAATCCGATGCCCGCCGTCAACTGAGAAACCCTCGCGCGAGAGGTGGATGTTTCGCCAACCCTTGATGCGTCCGACTGACGGTGTCGCAGGCAGACAGCGCCAGCATTTCGCGGGCCTGCCACGTTTTTGGGCGAGTTGCACGCCACCCGCTGTCTCAGCCATTGCGGCGGGAATGAAATAGGACATCAAGTGTTGTGGGATATGAGGAATGGGCGAAGATTTTAGGGGACGAGTGAAACTTCCTCCGCCGGAATCTTTGTATGTCGCGGCTGGCTTGACCTTCCAGCGACTCCATAGTTTCCAATGATGGCCTGCGGTTGTCCGCCCCACGTTAATCTTTCGGTGCAGCAATGACGAGCGATCTCCCCCTCGATGACCTCTCGTTCTGACTGCTCCAAATTTTTTTCTTGGCCGGGGCGCATCAGTTGAAAGGAAGCAATGGTCCTGACCCGAAGGTTTCTTGGGGTACGCAGCCGTCGGGCGATGCGGCAGGCATCAAAGGTGTTCTGCAGCGCCAGAGGGATCGCGGTCGCGGCATGCTCGCGCGCGTCGGGCTCATAGCAGGTCACTACAGCCACCACGGTGTGCTGGACGAACCGCTGCGTATGCACTGGCCCTCTAATGTCGAGGTCGAACTTGCAGACGATTTGCCGCGCCTGGCGACCGGCGCAGGTGCGCCCCAATTCTTTGGGCGAGATTGAAGGCCAAAGTGCCAGAGCTACACTCGAATTTGAAAAGGGCTCGTTTATGAAGATCGGCGAACTCGCAAAAATCACCCGGACCCAGGCAGAGACCATCCGCTTCTATGAGCGCGAAGGATTACTCTGGGAGCCTCCGCGCAGCGACGGAAACTACCGTGTCTACGGCCGCGAGCACTTGGAGCGGCTGGCCTTCATTCGCCATTGCCGCTCATTGGACATGACGCTCGACGAGATCCGCGCGCTGCTGCGCTTTCAGGATGCGCCGAGAGAAAACTGCCACGCCATCAATGACGTTTTGGATGAGCACATCGAGCATGTGGCCCAACGCATCCGTGATCTGAGGCAACTTCAGAAGGAACTCAAGTCCCTGCGCGAGACGTGCGATGGAGTGGCCGCTGAGTGCGGAATCCTGGATGGACTGAAGAAAGTCAACCTCCACGTAGCGGTGCACGCTCACGGAGTTCACTCGGTCGGCCACCGCAGGCCTCCACAAGGCACACGCAGCGCAAAATCTGGGCCTTGAGACGGATTGAATTCGGTCGGCTTCTCATGGTTGGACGCGCGTGGATCGCACCGGGGATCGGCGACTTCGAGGAGGCACAAGTGAATTTCGGGGAGTTTTTCGTGATTTGGGACAAGCTTCTTGGCACGTTCTTCGACAGTCGCATCGAGCTTGGTGACGCCGAGGTCGGTCTTCGCGATCTGGAATATCCGCGGCGCTACTGGCCACAGCTTGAGCCGTTTAAGAAAAGATGACCCAAGCGAGCGTATCTCCACGAAGGTACGCATTGGCAACCCGATGAGGCTCCTCGTTGTCTGCGTTGCCATGGGCGGCGCAGCGGTGCGCTCACTCTCTCCAGCACTCGGCCACCCATGGCGCCGGGCGAATAAAGCGCCAGCGGCGGTTGCGCCGCCCCGCGAGCGCATCCGGCGGATTGCACTCGCCGTGGAAAATCACGATTCGAGCATCAGACGGCACAGAGGGCGAGCGCCAGTAGTTGCTCGGCCACGGTGGGATGCAATCGTACTTGAAGCTTGGGCACCAGTGCTCCGGCCAGTAGGCGAGCCTGCCCTGTCGATGCATGAAGTCCGAAAGGTAGGCCTGCTCGTTGCGGAACGCCGAGCGCACCTCGGCGAAGTGCGTGCGGAAGTGCTCAAGTACATCCGGATGGGCACCGAGCTCAAAGCGATAGACGGAGGAGTTGCCCGTCACGCGCCACGGCCGCTTGTAGTCGTGGATGATCAAGAATTTGCCGGAATGCTCGAAGAAGGCATCCAGCCCGCCAACAATGACCACGTCGAGGTCGAGGAAGAGCCCCGTGCCTCGCAGGCCGTACAGGTCGGCAGAGAACGTGACCAACTTGGTCCACCCGCGCTCAGGAATGCCCGCGGGCAGATCGAGCGCAGGGATGGGCAGGCACTGCACCTCGGGCCGGATGCCCCGCACGTCGTCCGTGAGGCAAACGAAGCGGAAATTCCCGCTCAGGTGGCGACGCACCATCGCATAGAGGCGGTTGACATACTCGGGACCATACTTGGTGCCCCACTTCATGCTAAGTATGAGGCGCTGCGGCTGCATGGATTGAATGGCGTTCACTGAGACTGAGGTTTCAAAGATGGCGGGGCGAACCTTAGGCCATGCATGTGCGCTGCACGATGCCTGTGGCCTTGCCTCCGCTGGATGTGACGCAGGTGATCAAGGGGGGCCCTGGCGAGCCGGCGCAAGGTCGCGGCCACGTCGGCGCAGCGCACACTGCCATGGATTCGGTTGGCAGCAAAGGCGCAAGGGCGCGCGGCCCAAATGGCCAGGCTCACTCTCAACGCCATGCTGAGGACCAACCAACACCCGCGATCACTTTACCGCTTGACTTGAAAGACGGTTATTCAGTCGTCGGCCACCGGCTCGCGCTGCACTTCCGAGGCAATTGGCTTCGAACTGGCGACAGCAGCGTCCCTGCTTCGCCATTGATACCACCAGAAGCCCACGACTGCGGCTACGATGAGTAGCGCGAAGCCATTCCGCGCGCTCGGAATGGCTTCGCTGCGAAAACCCAACTTGGTCCCAGTGAACACCGACCGCATCAGGCTTTCACCGGCACGCCAACTGCCGAATACCGCGCCAAGAATGTGCAAGCCTGCAAGCGCCAGCATTATGTTACCCGCGACCTCGTGGAAAGTTCTCCGTCGGCTTACGACCAACCCACCCTCGCTTGCCCAACCTGACCCGCCGACCACCAGCGCCAGCAGCAACATCGCGAGGACGAACAAGGCGCCTACGGGACTGTGCCCAATGTGCCGTCGGGCACCGCCGTGCCCCATCGACCGCAGGCAGCCCAATACGGCACTAGGGCCTCGCACGAAATTCGTGAACCGCGCATAGTGGGTGCCTACAAAGCCCCAGGTGATGCGAAACGCGACCAAGCCCATCATGGTGTAACCCAAGGTCGCATGAACTGTGCGCCAACCCTCTTGTTTCGCTGTCAGCCATGCACCCACGAAACAGATGATCATGAGTCCATGAAAAACACGCACTGGAGCATCCCAGACAAGCACCTGTTCAAAGCCCAAGGTGACGTGCCCGGATTGCCGAGATGGTGGTGATTTAGCGGGTGTATGCATGGCTCCGACGCGATGCGCAGCCCTCTGGGCCAGCGTTATGCCCTTCAGCATCGAGGTGCTGCGGCCGGCCAAGTCTGAACAACGACGCGACGATCAGGCGTATCGCATCGCCTTAGGTAGAGGACACTTGAGGACATTGCTTCACTTCCAAATTTTGCGAAGGCACTCAAGATACTCTATGAAATCGCTATAGGGTCAAGTGGTATTTTCGGGCTTTGCAAGCGTCCCAAGATGCTCGGTTTTGGGGGCAGGACTGCAAGTCAGCGGCAACAAGGCAAGCGGATGGTCTTCGCGCGCGAGGAGCGGGGATTCGCCGCCAATTCGCTCGCTAAGCGCGTGCTGTCCCGCGAGGACCAGAACCTTGAATTCGACCAAGCAGTGTCGGGTTTTCGCTTGAGTCGGAAGGGCGTGGCCGTCAAACCCTCGCTCAGCGGTTTGGACGACCGGTGCTGCCAGACCAACGCAGATTTGGTGGAGTTGATAGTGCCACCCGACCATGCAGAGCGTGCGGCAATGCTTCAGCTTCAAAGGATGGCGTGCAAAGTTCGCGTTTCGGTCCGAGTGCACTGCGTGCGCAGCGCGCCCAACTCACGGCTGCGGATTGCGGCGAATCCAGGCGGCCCAAACAAGAACAACGGTATGCGTCCGGCCAAGACATCTTGACCAGGCGCAGATGCTCGGTCAGGCAGCGCTGTCAGGTGTCCAGCTATAGGGCAGCAACTCTCGGATGCGGCTGTCTGGCTGCGTCGGCAACCTCTCCAGCACATCCTTGAGGTACTGGTAAGGGTCATGCCCGTTGAGCCTAGCTGTGTGCAGCAAGCTCATGATCGCCGCCGCCCTTTGGCCGGCACGGAGGCTGCCGGCGAACAACCAGTTCTTGCGGCCCAACGCGATAGGCCGGATCAGGTTCTCGACCCTGTTGTTGTCGATGCTCAGCTCGCCGTCGTCGACGTAGCGCGTGAGCGCGGCCCAGCGTTTGAGGCTGTAGTCCATGGCCTTGGCTGTGGCGCTGCCATCGGGCAACTTCTGCCGGTGTGCCATCAACCAGGCATGCAGCAGGTCGGCCGCCGGTCTCGCCCTGAGCCTTCGGATGTGAAGTCGTTCGTCGGGCGACAGCTCTTTGATCTCGCGCTCGATGTCGTAAAGCGTCGCAATCAACTTCAAGGCCTGCTCGGCCAGCGTGCTGCTGTGATTGGCCCACAGCTCGTGGAACTTGCGTCGCGCATGGGCCATGCAACCGGCCTCCGTGACGCCAGCCGCCATGGCCTGCTTGTATCCCGAGTAGTCGTCACAGATCAACGTGCCGCGCCAACCGCCGCTGCCGTCCTCCTCGATGCCGAGGAAGCGGCGAGCGTGGCGCCCGGCCCGACTCTCTGCGAAGTCGAACACCACCGCGTCGATGTCGTCCCAGACCGTGGTGCAGTAGCTCCAAAGGTACGCGCGATGGGTCTTGCCCAGTCCCGGCGTGAGCATTGCAACTGGCGTTTCGTCGGCATGCAGCACTCGCCGGCCGAGCAGGTCTTCGCGCATGGCCTGGACCAGTGGCGCCAGCTGCACGCCGATGGCGCCGATCCACTCGGCCTGCGTCGAGCGCGGTACGGCGAAGCCCGCCCGTCCGAGGATGCTCTCTTGCCGGTACAGCGGCTGATGATCGATGTACTTGGCCACAGTGACGTGGGCCATCAACCCAGCGGTGGCGATGCCCTTGTCGACGACGTGCGCGGGGACGGGCGCCTGGACCAGCGTCTGGCACTTGGTGCAGGCCCACTTGCCGCGGACGTGACGCTCTACCGTGAACGTGCCAGGCGTGTAGTCGAGCTTCTCAGCCACGTCCTCGCCGATGCGCTTGAGCGCGCAGCCGCAACTGCACGTCGTGGTCTCAGGCTCGTGGCATACCTCGCGCCGTGGGAAGTGCGCTGGCAGCGCGTGGCGCTTGGGCTGGCGCTTCTCATTGCTGTCCTTGGCGGCCGGAACCACCCTCTCGACCTCGCGGGCAAGCGCCTCGAGATCCTCGTCGATGGCTTCTTCGAGCAGGCTCTTCTGCTCCGGACTGAAGCGCTCGCTGGTGGCGGCGAACTTCAGCCGCTTCAGGACCGCCATCTCGTGCGTGAGCTTGTCGATCACGGTCTGCTTGAACGCCACGGCGCGTTCATGGCGAGCAACGAGCTCGGACTTGAGCGTGACCTGCGCTCGCGCGGCGCGCAGTGCCTCGCGCAACTGCTGCGGGTCCAACGTGTCGATGTCGTCGTCTGCGATCACGGAGGGTGATCGTGCCAGAGGGCGGCCCTGCAGACCATCGGCACATCCCTCAATTGCGCGGCAGCGTTGCGCCTCTACACCACGGTGATCACGCCGGCTTCGCCGATGCGTTGCCAGGGTAGGCCGAGGACCAGTGCGTCGAACTGCGCCTGGGTCAGCGCCTCGTTCATGAGCGAGGCTCGAACGAAGCCGCCCTGATGAAGACGTCGAGCGCATAGCCAGATGCCGATGCCGTCGTGCACGAGCACCTTGAGCCGGTCACCGCGGCGATTAACGAAGACGTAGGCGTGGTGCGGATGGGCAGCGCCGAACACCGCGACGACCCGGCCCAATGCTGTGTTGGTTCCGGCGCGCATGTCCATCGGCTCCACCGACAGCCACAGTGCATCGACCCGGATCACCGCAGCACCGCGCGCACCCAGGTCGCGCAGTCCGCTGCGGCGCTGACCGGCCAGATGACCGAGACGCTGACTCCACCGCGCTGAAGTTCGATGCGGATGTCGGTCTGTGGTTGCGGTGCAGGCAACTTCAGCGGAACGAACTCAGGGGCCGGCGGCGGCAGCGGTCTGACAGATGCAGCGGCAGGCTCAGGCTGCTCGGCACAATTGACCCACCGGCGAAGCATGTTGGCATTGAGCCCGTTAGCCAGTGCGATCGCCGCGCTCGATACGCCAGGCTGCTGGCAGGCCCTGATGAGTTCGGCCTTGAACTCGGCGCTGTGCTTGCGCCTGCGCCGCCGGCCTGCTGGCTCCAAGACAGAAGTGTCCACGTGTCCACGAAGAAGTTAAGTGGAGTAGAGCCTCCTATGGAGCAGAGACGGAATCAAGATGACTTTGCCGGACGCATACGAACAACGAGCGCGATTGCCCAGAAAATGGCGGCGGTGGTGTTGAGTCTGCGGCTGTAGAGGATGCCGAACAGTTCAAATTCCACGCCGCCCAATGCCAAGGCACCATGCGTAAGGATTTGATTGGCCGCGAACCCGCTCAAGAACTTGGCTATTCCTCTATATCGCATATGCGTCACTCCGGGCTATAGAACACGAACAACCACTGCGCCAAGGGCGAGCACGAAAGCGACGACGCTCGGCACGGCGGTGAGTGCCATGCCGAATGAGCGCGCCGCCGCCCCTTTTGGGTAGCTGACGAAGAAGGCAATGCGGCCTACGGAGAAGAGAGTCACAGACGCCAGGATCAACGGCATGGCAACTTCCCGTAGGACCATGAGCATCGCGAACTGCGTAACCATCATCACCACGGCCTGCTCCAAGGTGTTCTGGAGAAATGCGGCCGGCACTGCAATCCGTGGGCTGGGAGTGGAGTAGGCCGCTCCGCGAATGTCCTGCGAGGAATGCCGCCGCCCGTTGGACACCATGCGAACGCCAACCATGATCCAGAAGACCACAAACAGGCTGGAGCCGGCCCAGAATGTCAAGACAGACTCAAGATCGCCCGCAGGAAAGCGGATGAGTCGCGGCAACAGGAGGTGGGCCATGCCGAGCACCATCGCGCAGACCAGTATGGCCGCCATGGAGCCGCGCAGGACGCCGCGCTGCTCCCGGCGAAATTCGGAATCCGTCAACTCATAGGCCGGCATGATGGGCACTCCTTCGTCAGCCAATTCGCCCGAGCGACGGAAACATCCTTAGCAACCAGAACGACAGGTCGGTGAGGTGGCCGCTGATCATGGCTGCACCCATCGCAACCAGCACGATACCTCCGATCACCTGCAGCGGCCTGCTCAGCCGCCGGAGGGTCTGCTGGTGCCGCAACATCTGTCCCGTGAACGCCGCCGCGAGAACGAATGGAATGCCCAGGCCGGTTGAGTAGATCGCGAGCAGACCGACTCCGTCGAAGCCACCGGAGACAGCCGCCAACGTCAGTATCGCGCCCAGTACAGGGCCGATACAGGGTGTCCAACCGAAACCGAAGGCCAGGCCGAGCCCGAACGCCAAGACCGGTCGACCCCCTGGCCAAGCGGGGTGCCAGCGAACGTCGCGCTGCAGCCAACCGAACCCAGCCGGAATCCAGAGCATCAACAGCCCAAACAGCACGATCATCCCACCACCCAGCACGGAGGCTTCGCGCCGGTACTGAAGCAGAAGGCTGCCGACAGCCGATGCCGTTGCACCGAGCGCGGTGAACACTGTCGAGAAGCCGAGCACGAAGGCCAGCGCCAGCAGCGGTGGCGTCCAGCGAGTCGAGACGGCAGCGCCTTGCTCGCGCGCTGCCGTGCCCGCGATGAAAGAAACATATCCGGGGACGAGCGGCAGCACACAGGGTGACAGGAACGACACCACGCCTGCGGCAAACGCGGCGATCGGACCGAGTCCGGAGGAATCGAGTGCCATCACCCAGGCCCCGCGCGCATTAGCGCTTTCAGCGCGTCGACGATCTTTGGGGCGTCCCACTCGGCGGTCCCGCTCATGCGGCCGATCTCGCGGCCCTGCCGGTCCAGCAGCAAAGTCGTCGGAACCCCAACCGCCTTGAGCTTGAAGATTGCGTTGGCTTCGGCGTCCTGGTAGATGGCAAGATGCCTGATCCCCTCTGAAGCATAGAAAGATTTGACCAACTCCAACCCCTTTGCTCCGGTGTCCATGGACAGCGCGACGACCTGGAAATCAGCGCCGCCCAGTTGTGCCTGCAGGCGGTCCAGCGACGGCATCTCCTGCCGGCAGGGCGGGCACCAGGTTGCCCAGATGTTCAGAAGGACCACCTTGCCCTTCAGGCTCGCAAGTTCCACCGGTCGACCAGCACCGTCCAGCACACGCAGTTCCGGCAAAGGAATGGGCTGAGTGCGCATGACGAGTGGCAGCGCTCCCGCAGCGGCGGTGGCAGGGACACGCGAGAACTCGAGGTACGCCAGCGCGCCCAGCCCTACCGCGAGGGGAAGGCCCAGGCCCAGTAGCCAACGGCGCCGACGAAGATTGACGGAATCCGGGGATTGCACGGGGTCCATCACGCACCTCCCTGAAGCAACCTGGCATCGGACGCCAGCGCAGCGGCGCCGGCCCGGTTGCGCGTGTAGAGCCCGAAGAAGACGACCACGACTTCACCCTTGAAGTCCTTCAGACTGCGCACGGCGCTGTTCTGGTCGGGCAATTGGAGGTCACGGGCGTACCCGGCACCGGTGATGTCGATCAGCTGAAACTGGCTTGTGCGCTGCTGCGACTTGGACGGCACGAGGATCGCTGCGGGGACGCCGAGCAGCATCGAGATGCAAAACACCAACGCGATGCGGCGCCGCTCCAGCTTCTTGTCGTCCGGGGCAGCGACGGAACGGCGCGCCCTGCGGGATGCCGACGTCGTCATATGTTCTCCGTTGCCTGCGGCTGGCGCGCACCAGCGAACGACGTGAGCACTAGGCTGGCTGCGCCGACCGTGATGCCGATGTCGGCGACATTGAAGGCTGGCCAGTGCCATCCACCAAGGTGTAAGTCCAGGTAATCGATCACCTGCCCTCGCACTGCGCGATCGAACGCATTGCCGAGTGCGCCGCCGAGGATCAGGCTGAACGCCAGCGATTCCGCGCGCGGCCGAGGAGCACGGATCATCCAGATCAGCCAGAACGAAATTGCCACCGCAATGGCCAAGAAGAACCAGCGCTGCCAGCCTCCGGCACCGGCCAGGAAGCTGAAGGCAGCCCCAGGATTGAGCACATGGACCAGATTGAAGAACGGTGTGACCGCATGCGACCACCCCAGGGAAGTCGTTGCGTCGATATAGCTCTTGGCTGCCTGATCGGCGGCGAGGACCATGATGGCGAGCGAGAACCATGATGCTTGTCGGGTTGAATGCATGTTCACTTGGTTGGAATGGAGTCCGTCGGTGGTTTTCGTCACCCGTTCGGGGCTGTGGTCTCAGCGCCTCTTCGACCTGCTCGTCGGCCTGCGTGGCGCTCAAGTTCAGAGCGACCCGTAACTGTGGAGCCCTGACAGGAACATGTTCACGCCCAGAAATGCGAAGGTCGTCACCGCCAGTCCCACGAGGGCCCACCACGCGGAAGTGGCGCCGCGCAGTCCCTTCACCAGACGCAAGTGCAGCCAGGCCGCGTAGTTCAGCCAGACAATAAGCGCCCACGTCTCCTTCGGATCCCAGCTCCAGTAGCCGCCCCAGGCCTCGGCGGCCCACAGCGCCCCTAGCACCGTGGCCACCGTGAAGAAAGCGAAGCCAACGGCTATTGCCTTGTACATGACGTCATCGAGCACATCGAGCGCAGGAAGCCGCGATGCAATGCGCCGCCGCGCCAGCAGGATGCCGCCGACGATGAGAGACGACACGCCGAAGTAGACGGACCAGAACGATCCGCCGGCTTCGGCGCCGCGACGGAACACCAACGGTTCAAGGCACAACGCCGTGCCCAGAAGCCACAGGGGAGCGAGCTTGTACCACTTGGTCTCGCCGGCCTGTTGCTTGATCAGATAGGCGAACGCCACCATCGCAGCCAGTGCGAACGTGCCGTATCCGACAAAGTTCGCCGGCACGTGGACCTTCATCCACCAGCTTTGCAGCGCTGGCACCAGCGGCTGGATCTCGTGCTGCTCACGAGCGAGCGTGTACCACAGCAAGAATCCCACCGCAGCACTGACAATCAGCATGGCGAATGCGCCCAGGGCGCGAGTCTGGTAACGATCCTCGAAATACAGGTAGAACGCCGCCGTCATCCAACTGAACAGCACGAAGACTTCATAGAGGTTACTCACCGGGATGTGGCCGATGTCCGGCCCCATCAGGTGGCTTTCGACCCAGCGCACCATCGTTCCGACAAGCGCCATCGTCACGGCTGCCCAAGCGAAACCCGTCCCCAGCCGGTCAAAGCCGACGGCGCGCGTGGCCAGCATGCCGACCCAGTAAAAGGCCGTGCTCATGAAAAAGAGCAGGCTCATCCACAGGATCGCCGACTGACTGGAAAGGAAGTATTTGAGCCAGAAGACCGACTCGGCGCGTTGCAGGTCGCCTTGGTAGGCCATGGCTGCCAGTACCGAAACGATCGCCACGCCGGCGATGAGTGCGCGCAGCGGCCGCCAGAACCAGCCCAGCCAGATCGCAGCCGGAACGGACAACGCTAGGATGGCCTTCTCGTAGATGTCCATGTGAGCCGCATACGTGGCAAGCGCGTAGCCGCCTGCGGCAACGGCGAAGACAGCGAAAATCCAATCGACGGTATTGCGGCGCGCGAAGAATCCCTCGTGGAGGGAGATGGTGTAGGTCTGAGCAGTGGTGTTCATTCGCTGCTTTGCGTGTTTCGTCCGGCGGAGGATGTAGAGGTCTCGCGTGAAGCCTCGCGGGTGTTGCAGGACGCAAAGTCCATCGCGGCAAATTCGTCGTCGTCCACTATCCGCCCTTGCGAGCTAGGTCCAGCAGGTACTCGGCCACCGAGAGAGATTTGGAGTTCGATCCGGCCAGCGAACCGGATGCGAGCCAGCGACCATTCACACCGATCGACGGCGTGCCTTCGATCGCATAGCCGGTCGCCAGCGCGGTGGCTTGCTTCACCTTCGCCGCGACGCCGAAGGAGTCCAGTGCCTGAAGGAAACGCACGCGGTCCACGCCGTTGGCCGCTACGAAAGACCCGATCTGATCGGGCGCGTCCAGCTTCTTGCGTTCCACGTGCACGGCCGCGAAGACCTTGGGGTGCAATTGCTCCACCAATCCCATCGCCTCGATCGCGAAATACAGCTTCTGATGGATCACGAAGTCATCGCGAAACGCCACCGGGATGCGGCGGAAGATAACGTCGCGCGGCAGCTTTTTCTGCCACGCGTCGATCATGGGTTCAAAGGCATTGCAGTGCCCGCAGCTGTAGGCGAAGAATTCCAGCACCTCCAACTGGCGGGCGTCGCGGGTGGGCTGCCGCGTCTGCAGAACAACGTAGTTGCGTCCTTCCACCGGACGGTCCTGGGCGACCGCTGGCACGCTCCAGCCGGTCATGGGAGTAAATAGAGATGCTGCAAAAAGTCTTCGTTTCATGAGAATCCGGGTGTGGCTGGTTCCACTGAGTCACCAATTAGAAACCATGAAGTCGGTACAAGGTCAAGCCATGCGGATCGTAAGCTGCGCCAGGGTGGGGAGATTGGGCTGCGTTTGTAGGGGCGCTGTCTAAAATGTTCGGCCATTGCACGATGACCGTTATCCGCAGGTTGCCGCTTGCGTACCGCGGCGTCCGAACTAGGCGAGACATTCACCATGACCCAAGAACAAGCCCTCGACGTGCTGGTGATCGGCGCCGGCTCCGGCGGTTACATCGCATCGATCCGAGCTGGCCAGCTCGGCCTCAAGGTCGCGTGCGTTGAGGCCAACCCATATGCCGACCCGAAGGGGGAGCCGCGACCGGGCGGAACCTGCCTGAACGTCGGCTGCATCCCCTCAAAGGCGCTGCTGTCGTCGAGCGAAGAGTTCGAGAAAATCGAGAAGCACGCTGCCGCCCATGGCATCCGCGTGGCGGGCGCCACGATGGACGTCCCGGCAATGATCGCGCGCAAGGACGCGATCGTGACCAAGATGGCACAAGGCATCGAATACCTATTCCGAAAGAACAAGGTCGCTTACCTGAAGGGCCGCGCAAACATCCTTGGGCGCGCTGACGCCGGCTTCAGGGTATCCATCACGCGGGCCGGTTCGACACAGGAAGTGACAGCACGCAACCTTGTGATCGCCACGGGATCGCTTCCTCGCCAGTTGCCCGGCATTGCCGTCGACAACATGGACGTTTGCGACAACTCTGGGGCGCTGGACTGGCGCTCGGTGCCGCGTCGCATCGCGATCATCGGTGCCGGAGTAATCGGCCTCGAATTGGGTTCGGTATGGCGCAGGCTGGGATCGCAGGTCACCGTGGTCGAAGCGTTGCCGCAGTTGCTGCCAATGTGCGATGCCGATGTCGGGCGCGAAATGCTCAAGCTGTTGACGGCGCAAGGGATGGACTTTCGCTTCGGAGCGCGTGTAATGGCCCTCGAGCGGGCGGGCGATGGCGCGCTAAAGCTCTCCTATGCCGATGCGGGCGGAGCATCGCAATCGCTGGCTTGCGACAAGCTGGTGGTCGCGGCGGGCCGTGTTCCGACGACGGCGGGGCTGGGGCTTGATACCGTCGGCGTAAGGATCACCGAGCGCGGCTTCGTCGACGTCGACGAGCATTGCCGCACATCCGTCGAAGGCGTCTATGCTATCGGCGATGTGGTGCGGGGGCCTATGCTGGCACACAAGGCCGAAGACGAAGGCGTGATGGTGATGGAGCGCATCGCGGGCCAAGCCGGGCACGTGAACTATGACGCTATACCTTCGATCATCTACACCAGTCCAGAGATCGCGTGGGTCGGGCGCACGGAGCAGGCACTGAAGGACGCGGGCATCGAGTACAGGGCTGGCAAATTCCCATTCACTGCGAACGGGCGCGCGCTCGGAAACGGCGACACTTCCGGTTTCGTGAAGGTTCTGGCCGACAAAAAGACGGACGCCGTGCTGGGCGTCCACATCGTCAGCACGTACGCCTCAGAGATGATCGGCGAGGCGACGATGGCCATCGAGTTCAGGGCGGCGGCCGAGGACATCGGCCGGATCAGCCATGCGCACCCGACGCTTTACGAGGCGATGCGAGAAGCTTCGCTGGCGGCCGGCACGGGGGCTCTCAACCTGTGAGCCGCCCGGACGGTTGCAGGAATGGCCACGCTATCACCCATGCGCCTCCACAAGAAACTATCGCGGCGCGCTCACCGCCTTGCGCCGCACGAAGCCGGGACCGGGGCGCGTCGGCTGGCCTTCGTGCAAACGCAACGGCTGCCGCAGCGCAATTCCGCGATTGATCCGGAATGCTTGCGAAGGCCGCGCTTGACTTGTTGCGTCTAGGAGGTGATGGCCATCGGCAATCAGCAATCGTCCACCAGCAGGCACTGCCCTATGGCCTTCAGGCATCGGTGTGCTGTTGCCGGTCAGCTTTGAACAACGACGCGACGATCAGGCTTATCGCACCTCCCACGATCGCCATGTCAGCAACGTTGAACGCCGGCCAGTGCCATTGACGCAGATGGAAGTCGAAATAGTCGATAACCTGCCCGCGCATAGCCCGGTCGAAGGCATTGCCCAACGCACCGCCGAGGATGAGACTGTAGGCTAGGGCCTCAAGTCGTCGCACTGGCTTTGCCAGTAGCCAAACCAGCCAAATCGCGGCACTAACGGCGACAGCAAGTAGAAACCATCGTTGCCAACCACCGGAGTGCGCCAGAAAGCTGAACGCCGCCCCGGGATTCAGGACATGGACCAAGTTAAAAAAAGAGGTCACTTCATGGGACCAACCGAGCGGTGTTGTCATGTCGATGTAGCTCTTGATGGCTTGGTCGCCAGCAAACACTACAAATGCCAGGTAGTACCAGTTGGTTGAATGCGTGTAGTGCATCAATTCTTCTTTATTCGTCCAGGCCAAACTGGGACAGCTTGCCCGGGATTGCCAAGCGATCGACCTGTCGGACTGCATAGTCCGACAGTTACCGCATCGCGCTCGAGCGAGGCACAAGGAGCCGGATCAGTGCGGCCGAGATCGCGACGCACGCCCAGCCCAAGGCAAAGCTGGCAACGACATCCGCTGGGAAGTGGGCGCCAAGCGCGATGCGCGACCAACCCACAGCGATAGCGAAGGCCAGAAGGCCGATTCGACCGGGCCAGCCGAGAATGGGCCAGATCGCCGCAGCCAGAACCGCCACGTAGGCGGCATGACCGCTTGGAAACGAATAGCGACTGTCCGGCATCCCGACGATTCGAAAAACGCCTTCACCCAAGACCAGGGCGGGGCGCGGGAATGCGAATGCCGATTTCAAGAGGGCGGCCGATGACATGGCTAGCACCAAGCCAAAGACAAACCGTTGCAGGGTCAGGTTCGCAGAACGGGTTGCATCTGGCGCTTGGCTTCGGCGCCAGAGCAGGAGGACCGCGACGATCGCCGGAGCACCCCAATAGCTGCCTACCCAGCTCAAAGCTTCAGGCAGCCATAGCAGCTGATCTGGGACGGCATGATTCAAAAACATGAACAGGTTCACGTTCGCTCCGCCCCAGTCGTAGAGCCATTGCTTGAGCCATGCAGCAGAGATTGACGTTGCGTGCACCGGGGGATCAGGCCTTCTGGGTCTTGAGGAGCCTCAGACCATTGAAAACCACCAGCAAGCTCGCGCCCATGTCGGCGAACACCGCCATCCACATGGTGGCATGCCCCGTGAACGTCAACCCAAGGAACACCGCCTTGATGCCCAAGGCCAGAACGATGTTCTGAGTAAGGATCGCCGCGGTGCTGCGCGACAGCCGGATGAAGGTCGGAATTTTGCGCAGATCGTCGTCCATCAAGGCGACGTCCGCTGTTTCGATGGCCGTGTCGGTGCCAGCCGCGCCCATGGCGAAACCGATGTCCGCGCGGGCGAGCGCCGGCGAATCGTTGATGCCGTCGCCCACCATGCCGACTTGGCCTTGACCGCCGGCTAAGCTCTCGATGGTCTTGAGCTTGTCCTCGGGTAACTGATCACCACGGGCTTCAGAGATTCCGACCTGAGCGGCGATGGCCGCTGCCGTGTGCTGGTTGTCCCCCGTCAGCATCAGCGTGCGCACGCCCAACGCCTGCAGGTCGGCCACCGCCTCACGGCTGGTTTCCTTCACGGTGTCGGCCACGGCGAAAATGCCGAGCACGGTCGCATCGTCCATCAGCAGGATCGCTGTCTTGCCTTGGCGCTCCAGCGTCTCCAGCCGAGCTTGGAGCGCCGCTTCGCTCAGGCCCAGCTCCTGGGCGAGCCTGTGGTTGCCCATGTGCAACATGCGCCCGCCGACGCGGCCACGCACGCCGCGCCCGGGCAGCGCCGCGAACTCGTCGACCTCGTGCAGCGCGATGCCGTCACGGTTCGCCTTGCGGGCAATGGCCTGGGACACGGGATGGTCCGACCGCGCGGCGAGGCTTGCGGCCCAGGCGGCAACTTCCTGCGCCTCGCCGATCAGTGGCACGAAATCCGTCTGCTCGGGCTTGCCATGTGTGAGCGTGCCGGTCTTGTCCAGGGCCAACGCCTTGAGCTTGCGCCCGCCCTCCAGGTAGACGCCGCCCTTGATCAGAATGCCGCGCCTGGCGGCAGCGGCCAAGCCGCTGACGATGGTGACTGGCGTGGAGATGACCAGGGCGCAGGGGCAGGCGATCACCAGCAGTACCAGCGCCTTGTAGACCCAGTCGAACCAGGCGCCGCCGAAGGCGAGCGGGGGAACGACCGCAACCAGCACGGACACCGCGAACACGGCCGGCGTGTAGACGCGGGCGAATTGGTCGACGAAGCGCTGCGTGGGTGCGCGGCTGCCCTGCGCGGACTCCACGGCATGGATGATGCGAGCGAGCGTCGAGTCGCTGGCGCCTGCGGTCACCTTGTACTCAAAAGACCCGGTCTCATTGATCGTTCCGGCGAAGACCTGGTCGCCCTCGGCCTTCTCGACGGGCAGGCTCTCGCCGGTAATCGGGGCCTGGTTGATGGCGGATCGACCCGAGGTGATCAGGCCATCCAGCGCGATGCGCTCGCCGGGGCGCACGCGGACCACTGCGCCCTTGGCGACCTCCTTGGCCGGCCGTTCGGTCCATGCGCCATCAGCCTGTCGCACCGTCGCAGTTTCGGGCGCCAGATCCATCAGCCCTCGGATGGCATTGCGGGCGCGATCCAACGACTTCGCCTCGATCACTTCCGCCAACGCGAACAGGAACATGACCATGGCGGCCTCCGGCCAGTGGCCGATCGCCATGCCGCCCGTGACCGCGATGGCCATCAGGGCGTTCATGTTCAGGTTGAGGTTCTTCAGCGCGATCCAGCCCTTCTTGTAGGTGCTGAGGCCGCCGGTGAAGATCGAAACCAGTGCCAGCACGATCACGGCCCAATGATTGCCATCGTTGACCCAGTACACGCCTTCGGCGAGCACCGCAGTGACGCCGGAGACCGCCATTGGCCACCAATTGGTCTTGTGCGCAGCCACTGGGGCATCGCGCGGCTCGTCCGTCGTCTGGACCTCGGCTTCCATGCCCAGCGATTCGATGGCTTCGACCGCCGGCTTGATCGCGTCAGGCGTGTGCCGAACCGTGAGCGTGCGCTGCATCAGGTTGAAATCCATTCCCTGCACGCCCGACATGCCTTCTAGTTTGCCGCGGATCAGACTTTCCTCGGTGGGGCAGTCCATCTTCGCGATGCGAAGTACCGTCGTGGCTGTCTGCATATCCTGCCGTGCAGCCTGCATTCCGATCGACGCAAGCGCCTTCTCGATCGGCGCCGTGGTGGCCAGCGTGTGCTGGACTCCCAGTACACGCTGCATCAGATTGAAGTCGAGCGCGGTCACACCCGGCACCTTGCCCAGCCGGTCGCGGATCAGCGCTTCTTCCGTCGGGCAATCCATGTTCTCGATCCGGTACGTCACCCGCTCGCCGATCGGCGGCGCGGAAACCGCCGCGGTTGGCTGCTGCAGGGCCGAGGGTGGGCTCACAGCCGCGGCTTCGATCGGCCCCGTGTGGCTGGCGGTCTGCTCCTTGGCGCGCATGCCGATCGAGGCCAAGACCTGCTCCATCTGCGTGCGTGCCTGAGCGAGGTGCTTCACTGACAGGGTGCGCTCGGCGAGGTCGAAGTCCAGTTCCTGGATTCCGTTGACCGTCCCGAGGTGCGAGCGGATGAGTTTCTCCTCGCTCGGGCAGTCCATGTTCTCGATGCGGTAGGTGGTCGACACGGCGGCTTCTCGGACAGCCTGTGCCTTCATGCCCACCGAATTCAGCACCTGCTCCAGCGCATCGGCCGAGACCTCACGGTGCACAACGGTCAGTCGACGCTGCGGAAGATCGAACAGCAGCCGCTCGATGCCAGGCGAACCCTCCAGCGTTCGCCGCACCAGCGCTTCCTCGTTGCGGCAGTCCATGTTGCTCACGTGGAAAACGGTGGTCTCGGTGCTGGCTTGCCCACCGGCGCACCCCGTCTGTTGGCCATTGCCGCCGGAGCAGCCGCACGAGTTGGAGGGTTCTTTGTTCATAAATCGCAGTTCATTGACAGGGCTTTCCCCCGGATGCCGTCATTGGACAACCTCTAGTAGGTATAGAGTCAAGCTTTTCCGGAGGAGCAACCATGATGCGGATCGGTGAATTGGGCAAGAAAGCAGACTGTTTGGTGCAGACCGTACGCTTCTACGAGTCCGAAGGCTTGCTTCCCGAGCCTGCGCGCAGCGAGGGCAACTTCAGGCTGTACGACGACTCGCACCTTGAACGCCTGCTGTTCATCCGCCGTTGTCGGGCCAAGGACATGACGCTGGAGGAAATCCGTCAACTTCTAGATTTCCGGGATCGGCCCGAGCTGGACTGCGGCGAGGTGAACGCGCTGGTCGATTCCCACATCGCTCAAGTCCGGGCCAAGATGAAGGAGTTGCGCGAGCTCGAGCGCGAATTGACGGATTTGCGGCGCTCCTGCGATACCGCCCGAACCTCGCGCGAGTGCGGCATTCTCAACAGCTTGACCGAGCCCGCCTGAAGCTCGTGTCATCGGCGCTGAAAAGTGATCGGGTCCAGTTCCGGCGGCCATGCGCCGTGCTCCATCATGCCAAAGCGCCCCGTGCCGACGTTCTGAGGCGGGGTCCGGCCGAGGGCGTGGCCCACTGGAGCCAGCGCGAGCCGCACGACCTGCGCTGCGACCTCCGCAACGTTGCGCGTCCTCCAGGCCAGCCCGAGCATCGTGGCGTGGCTGCGCAGGTGCAGGCCAAGGTGAGACTGCGCCACGATATGGGCCAGTTCATGGGCACGCCATGCGGCGCCCAGATCGTGGGCGGCCTCGCACGAAGCTGCTAGACGCGTCTCGCGCAGGAAGGCGGCGCGCGCAAGCCCGTAGTCCCCGGCAGAAGCGTCTGCCGTCCCTGCTCGGCGACCGAAGGGATAGACCAGCTGCTGCCCATATTCCATCGGAAAGTCCATCTCCCTGAGTCCCACTTCGTCGGCCCCCAACTGGTGCTTTGGCAGCCGGAAAGTCCCGAACAGGTGGTCCCAGAGCATCCAGAACTCGCCATAGTTGACCTGGGCGTCCTCGTACTCGCGCTTGTGGTGCCAGCGATGGACTTCAGCCGCCCCGATCACGAATCGCAGCGGCCCGACCCGGTAGTCCAGGTTGGAGTGCTGGAAAGCCAGGTGCACGGCCAACAAGCCGAGCCATGCACCGACGGCCAGTGCCGGTGCTCCCACGAGGACCACGGCGAGCAAGCCAGGCGCGGCCATCATCCCGGCATGCAAGGGATGCCGGCGCTCCCCGTTGAGCCAATAAAGGCGTTCCGAGCTGTGGTGGATCGCGTGGAAACGCCAGAGCCAGGCCACGCGGTGACTCAGCCAATGGACACTGTAGAGGCTGAGATCGAGGACCGCACCGACGGCAAGGGCTTGCGCCCAAAGCGGCCACTGATCGGGCCACCAGGTCCCGGCCGACCACAGCGGCGCCAACACCGCCACAACGCCGTGCACCGTCAGGAGCACGGCGAGGTTGACCCCCGCATGGATCGCATCGCACATGCTGTCGCGGTGGTCCTGGCCCCAGGCGGCATGAAAGGGCAGCCGCCGCTCCAACAAGGCCACGCAAGCGAGCGCGGCGCCCACTGTGATCGGCACCGCAGGGAAATACGGCCAACCGGCCGCAAGCCCGCCGAAGAGCAACGCGGCCGTTGCGCCAACGATCAGCGGATAGCTGGCATAACGGATGAAAGTCTCGAGGAAGGAGAGTTCGCTTGTGCGCATCATTGTCCTTACAAGGGGTTTGACTGCGATTGAAAACCCTCTAGCAGCAATAGAGTCAAGTGGGTCAAGCACCTCGGTCGACCGGGCCTGCCGACAATCCGCGCACGGATGCATCCTGGACGTCTTCGTGGATGTTCGACCGCCTCCCCACGATGGCGCCGCGCAAATTCGCTGTGTCGGCGCTTGACTCTCCAGCGGCTATAGGCCTCAGCATCCCGCGGCATGGAAGGAACAACTCATGGCTAGCAACGACGAAGACGACGACTTGGGCGGCTTGGACGCACGCAACGAGGCGGACCGCAAGATTTTGCGGTCCGTGTTGTTGATCAACCTGGGCCAATCCGCCGCGGGCGTCGGCCTGGGCCTGTGGGCAGCTTCGACCGCGTTGATCGGCGCCGGGCTGGACAACCTCGCCGACGCATCGGTCTATGCGGTCAGCCTGTACGCCGTCGGCCGGGCGGCCATGGTCAAGGTGCGCGCAGCGCGGCTGTCGGGATTTCTGCTCATTGGCTTGGCCGCGCTGCTACTGCTGGAAGTCCTGCGCCGCTTCGCAGGAGGGGAAGAGCCTGTCGGCCTGGCCATGATGGCCATGGCCGCGCTGAACGCAGCCTTGAACCTGGTGTGCCTCAGGCTGCTGCGCCGCCATCGCGGGGAAGGCGTGAACTTCAAGGCGTCAGCAATCTTCACGAACAACGACTCCATCGTCAATGGTGCGATTGTGCTGTCCGGGCTGCTGGTGATGGCGTTCGGGTCGAACATCCCGGATCTGGTGTTGGGCATCGTCGTGGCCGCAATCGCAGCGAATGGCGGGCGGGAAATCCTGCGCGAAGCGTCGGAAACCGCTCGACGCGAAGCCAGCACATGAGGACTGGCATCGCCCAGCCCACCCCCAAGGTCATGCAGCCTGCAATCGACGGCCCTTGTATGCGTTCATCGCGAAGCCCGAGACCGCAATCAGCAGAACGATGACCTGGGCCACCACGGTTTCGGCCGAGGGGTACATGCCCAGCAAGTCGATCCGGGGCGCCATGATCGGAGTCGCACCCAGCCAGCCAGCTTCCTGCAGCCCCGCGACGCCCTTACCGGCCAGGACAACGGCGAGCACAGCGACCAGGAACGAGCTGATGCTGAAGAATTTCCCGATCGGCATCCGAGCGCTAGTCCTGAGCATCACCCAGGCAAGGACGGCCAGGAGTGCGACGCCCAAGGCGAGACCGCCCAGCAGTGCATCGCCATTCCCATCGGCGGACAGGGCCGAGTAGAAAAGCACGGTCTCGAAGACCTCGCGGTATACCGCAATGAACGAAAGACCGAACAAGGCCCACGCCGAGCGCTTCGACATGGCCGAGGACAGCTTTTCCTTGAGGTAGGCCTGCCAACGGCCCGCAGCGCTCTTCTGGTGCATCCACAAGCCCACGCTCAGCAGCACGAGCGCGGCAAAGAGCGACGAGAGCCCTTCGGTCACCTCTCGGCTTGCCCCGCTGATGTTCACGAAATAAGTTGCCACCGCCCAAGTCAGACCGCCGGCGGCCAACGCCACGATCCAGCCGCCGTGCACGTAGCGCAGGACGTCCGGACGATTGGCCTTCTTCAGGAAGGCCACCATGCCGACAACGATCAACAGAGCCTCGAGCCCTTCTCTCAGCAAGATCGTCAGAGAGCCCAGGAAGGTGGTGAGCGGTGCGGCCGATTCCCCACCCAGCTCCTTTTCCACCTCGGCAAAGAGGTAGTCCAGCTTTTGAGCTGCGGCCTCGGCTTGAGCCAGCGTGCCGTTGGCAATGGCCGAGCGATAGGCCAGCATGCCGTTTTCCACTTCCGTCAGAAGCGCCTTGTTGCGCGCGCCCAGGGACGGCTCCAGCGGCTCGAAGCCATCAAGGTAGGCGGAGAGCGCCAGCCGCGTGGCCGTCGGCTTGTCGCCCTTGCGAATTGCGGCCAGGCTCTCGTCAAGGCGCGTGCGGGAAAGGGTCAACGCGCCGGCGTTCCCCGCCGCGGACGCCGCCTCGGGCTGGCTGCGCAGGAAGGCGGTCACATCTCGAGCCGCCTCAGGCCCGATCCGGGCGGCTGCTGCCACTTCGGTGACCGTGGTCACTGCGGCCAGGTCTGCGAATTCCTTGCGAGTTGCGGCATCTCGTTTCCACAGCTGCTCGCCTCGTTCGCGCATGCCAGCATCATGAGAAAGCGTGCCGGCAAAGAACGCCAGCGCCCACCGGTCCTCATCGGGCAGCCCAGCAAAACTCGGCATCGCCGTGCCGGTAACGCCCTGGGAGACGACTTGATAGAGCGCCATGAGACTTCGCGAGCGAGCACGTTCCCGGTCCGTGAAGGCGATCGGCGGTGGCTCCATTTTGGCTGCGAGTGGTCCATCGCCTCCGCCCGCAGTGCCGTGACAGGATGCGCATTGGGCTTGGAAGAGCGCCGCGCCTCGCTTGAGGTCTGGCAGGGCCTTCGGTGCCACGGGGATAGGATAGGCGGCCACCAGCAGCGCTTCCGCTTCATGCGCCAGGCGCGCGACCTCTGCGCTATCTGCCTTACCGGAAACGGCCGCCTGCAGTTTGGTGGCAGCAGTGACTACCGCTTCCTTGGAGGCATGCGCAGGAAGGCTGCGCGCCTGGGTCACCGCATTGGTGGTGAAATCTCGCATCTCCGCATATTCCGACTCGCTGACGATGGCGCCTTTGTCGACCGCACCACCGTAGTCCACGGCGACATAGTCCAGCAGCTGCCATAGCTGACGCGGCCCTTCAGCGGCTCCAGCAGCAGGGGTCTGCGCGGTGGCAGAGCCCATGAAACACAGTCCAACCCACAGAATCAACAACAAGCGCTTCATTCTTCAATCCGAAATAAGAACGACAAGCATTTTCGTTCAATAGTCCGAGCTTTTGCTTGAGGCCAATCCATTTGCCTCAAAGCTGCTTTCGACAAAGTTGTAACAGTGGCACCGGTCGGCCGGGAGTGACGGTTGGGGGGCAGGCTTGCACAGCTTTTTGCTTGATCCCTCAACTATCTCAACTATCGGAAGGTGGGCTGTCAAGCTGTGACAGGAGCGCACACGGTCGAACGATCACACGCTACTGAAACTCAAAAAGTGGACGAACGTTCGCGTTCGCCCGCTCGGAGACGGCAATGTCTCGAAAGGCATGTTAGTTGAGAGCATGCCAGCACCGCCGGCTGCGGCCCGACGCCACTTCGTTGTCGCGGGGCTTAGAACCCATGTCCTTGCTGTTGTCTCGCATGCCCTTCATCATGAAGAGCGTCGCACAGGCTGATGAGCACCATCAGGATCGGCGCACCTCGGCCCTTCGAGCGCTCAACTTCGGTTGGTCGATTGACACTTTGCCGCCGCTGGTTTGGCCTGATCTCGCCCCCCTGGGCACTCGGCACATCGAGCGCTTCTCTCGCTTGCCTCAGGCGGGCGGAGCCACAGCCTGCTCCTGCAGCGCGGAAATCAACGGACATGACACCGTGCCGTGACTCGCACAACAGTCGTCAACCAGCGTAGCCAGAACGAACTCGATGCGGCGGAGATCGGCCAGCTTGGAGCGCACATTGGCCAACTTCTCTTCCGCAACCTGACGCGCTTCATCGCAATGGGTGCCGTCATCCAATGCGAGCAAGCTGGATACCTCGTCAAGGCTGAAACCCAGGCTCTGGGCGGACTTGACGAACCGAACACGCGCCACGTCAGTCTCTCCGTAGCGCCGAATGCTCCCGTAGGGCCTGTCCGGCTGCGGCAGCAGGCCCTTGCGTTGGTAGAACCTGATTGTTTCCACGTTGACCCCGGCCGACTCGGCGAATGCGCCGATGGTCAGGGTGTTGTGCACCTGATTTGCCATACCGCTTGACTCCGTACTTGACTACGGAAGTAAGGTTACTCCAGTTCAAAAACAACCGGAAGGATGGCGGCAATGCCAGAAACGAAAAGCAGTCGCGGAGTCCTGATTGCAGGGGGACTTGCCGCGTTGCTCGCCTCGACGTGTTGTCTTGGCCCCCTGATTCTGGTCGCGCTCGGTGTCAGCGGGGCATGGATCGGGAACCTGTCGGCGCTCGAGCCATATCGGCCGCTCTTCATCGGGGTGGCGCTGGTCGCGCTGTTCTTCGCCTCTCGACGCATCTTTCGGCCGGTGCAGGCCTGTCAGCCCGGGGACGTTTGTGCCGCGCCCCAGGTGCGGCTCGGCTACCAGGTCGTGTTCTGGATCGTGGCGATTTTGGTCGTCGTGGCGCTCGCGTTTCCCTATGTGTTGCCCTTGTTCTATTGAAAGGACCTCTTCATGAAAAAGCTGTTTTCTGTTCTCGCACTGCTCGCTGCGTTCACCGCTCCCGCGTGGGCCACGCCGCAAACCGTCACCCTCTCCGTACCGGGCATGACCTGCGCGGCGTGCCCGTTCACAGTCAAGCAGGCGCTGAGCAAGGTCAACGGAGTGAGCAAGACCGAAGTCAGCTTCGACAAGAGGCAGGCGGTGGTGTCGTTCGATGACGCCAGGACCAGCATCCAGGCGCTGACCAAGGCCACAGCGGACGCGGGTTACCCGTCGACCGCCAAGCAATAGGTCCTTCACCATGGGATTGATAACTCGCATTGGGGACAAGGCCGGGGCGCTGGGCACCGTCGTCTCTGCGATGGGCTGCGCGGGGTGCTTTCCGGCGCTGGGGAGCCTGGGGGGTGGCGCTCGGACTGGGCTTCCTGAACCGGTATGAGGAGCTCGTCATGACCCGCGTGTTGCCGCTGTCTGCCGTGGTGGTACTGCTCGCCAACGGCTTGGGCTGGTTCAGCCATCGGCAATGGCATCGCAGCGTGCTGGGCATGGTGGGTCCCGCGATCGTACTGGCGGTGCTCTATCCGTTCTTCGGCTATGGGTGGACCGAGTGGCTGCTCTACACGGGCCTGGCCATCATGGTCGCCGTCTCGGTCTGGGATCTGCTCTCGCCAGCGCATCGCAGGTGCGCTCCCGACTTGAGTGCACAACCACGCAGACAGTGAAGATTTTCAACCTACACAGACAGGCATTCAATGACCCGCTTGCAAATTGAAGGCATGACCTGTGCCTCGTGCGCTGAGCATGTGCGCAGTGCACTGCAGAAGGTACCCGGCGTGCGCTCGGTGTCGGTGTCTTACCCGGACCGCCTGGCCAAGCTCACGCTCGACGAAGGCACATCGCCGGCTGCGCTGACGACGGCTGTGGCAGCGGCCGGCTACCGCGCGCTGCATGCCGACACTTCGGCGCCCGCTGGGCCGCTCGGCAAGGCCCGCCAATGGCTCGGTAATGCCGCACATCCGAGCTCAGATAGCCAACCGTTGCATGTCGCGGTGATCGGTAGCGGCGGCGCCGCGATGGCCGCGGCGCTCAAGGCGGTGGAGAACGGCGCCCGCGTCACGCTGATCGAACGCGGCACGATCGGTGGCACCTGCGTCAATGTCGGCTGCGTGCCGTCCAAGATCATGATCCGCGCCGCGCATGTCGCGCATATGCGCCGCGAAAGTCCGTTCGACGCCGGCCTGTCCACGGCGGCGCCGACCGTGCTGCGAGACCGGCTGCTTGCTCAACAAAAAGCGCGCGTTGACGAACTGCGCCATGGCAAGTACGAGAACGTCCTGAGCGGCACACCGGCCATCTCGGTCGTGCATGGCGCCGCGCGCTTCAAGGATAGCCATACGCTGATAGTGACGCTGAACGAAGGCGGCGAGCAGGAGGTGTCCTTTGAGCGCTGCCTGGTGGCCACCGGTGCAAGCGCCGCTGTGCCGCCAATCCCGGGCCTGAAGGAGACGCCCTACTGGACGTCGACCGAAGCCTTGGCCTGCGCGGTGATCCCTCTGCGCCTGGTGGTGATCGGTGCATCGGTGGTGGCGGTGGAGCTTGCCCAGGCGTTCGCCCGATTGGGCAGCCAGGTCACGATCTTGGCTCGCAGCAGACTTTTCTCTCAGGATGACCCGGCCATCGGCAAGGCGGTCACCGAAGCGTTTCGCGATGAAGGCATCGTGGTGCTGGAGCAGACCGAGGCGAGCCAGGTGGCGTACGCCAACGGTGAGTTCGCCTTGACGACGAATCACGGCGTTCTGCGTGCGGAGCGGCTGTTGGTTGCCACCGGACGCTCGCCGAACACTGGCGGACTGGCTCTCGAAGCTGCAGGCGTGAAGCTCGGCGAGCATGGCACCATCGTCATCGACCACAGCATGCGAACCAATGTCGCAGGCATCTATGCGGCAGGCGACTGCACGAATCAACCGCAGTTCGTCTATGTCGCTGCGGCGGCCGGCACACGCGCGGCCGTCAATATGACGGGCGGAGCGGCTGAGCTCGATTTGACGGCAATGCCGGCGGTCGTGTTCACCGATCCGCAGGTGGCAACCGTCGGCTACACCGAGGCCGAAGCGCGCAAGGCGGGGATCGAGACCGACAGCCGCACGCTGACGCTGGACAACGTGCCGCGCGCCCTGGTCAACTTCGACACGCGCGGCTTCATCAAGCTCGTTGCCGAGGTCGGTACCGGCCGAATCCTGGGTGTGCAGGCGGTCGCGGCGGAGGCCGGCGAACTCATCCAGGCGGCGGCTCTGGCAATCCGAGGTCACATGACGGTCCAAGACTTGGTCGACCAGCTTTTCTCCTATCTGACGATGGTCGAAGGTTTGAAGCTTGCAGCCCAGACCTTCACCAAGGACGTTACACAGCTTTCGTGCTGTGCTGGCTGAGGAGCAGCAGCGGGGCAGCAATGACCGACAACGAATACGACCCGATAGGCAATATCGTCGAGAGATTGACCAATGATCTGTTTCTCGAGCAATGCAGCCAAGCCGTACGTCGAGACTGCCCGCCGTCGACTACATCGAGCGCCTCCGGCTCTCACTCTCCCGCCTGCCCAGGCCCTGCGCCGACCAACAGCATCGACTCCGCGACGTAGTGGTGCGGCGGCACCTCGAGGTTGCTTGGGGCAGGCACGTTCTTGAACACGCGACCTGCGAGATCGAACTTCGATCCGTGGCATGGACAATAGAAGCCGCCTGGCCACGATGCGCCGATGTCGGCGGCGCCTCGCTCTGGCCTGAAGGTCGGGACGCACCCCAAGTGGGTACATATCCCTGTCAACACGACGAACTCGGGCCTGACAGAGCGCAGCTCGTTGCGCACGTAGTCGGGCTGCTGGGCCAGCCGGCGCGAATGCGGATCTGCGAGCACATCGTCGTGTTGGCGCAAGCCTTCGATCATTTCGGCACTGCGGTGCAGCACCCAAACCGGCTTGCCGCGCCACTCCACGGTCTGCAGCTCACCGGGCTTGATGGGGCGGATGTCAACTTCCACAGGGGCGCCGAACGCTCGCGCCCGCTCGCTGGGAGACAGCGATGCCACGAAGGGCACGCTCGTCGCGATCAGGCCAGCGCCGCCGGCTGCGGAAGTGGCTATCAGCCAACTCCGACGTGCGGCGTTCGGGCGGCTTGGGGGGCATGACATGGGACGCTCCTCCTTGCTCGCTGGCCGTCAAGGCTTGTCGGGGTCGGTTTTTCGGTCACCCGGCACCACCTCGTTTTCGCGAGGCTTGGAGGTCACATCCTTGTTGTTGTCTCTCATGCCTTTCATCATGAAGAGCATCGCTGCCGGGCAGATGAGCACCAGCAGGAACGGTGCAATGGCCTGGATGAAGGCCCGCGCCTCGGGCAGCGCGGCATACGCCACCAGGAGGCCAGCGCCCAACCCAACGGCGACCTTGATCATTGTCCGCATATCGCATTTCATGGCATTGATCCTTTCAGAGCGCGTACTTCGCAGAGGCGTTCGCTAGACCGATGGGGCCGGCAGGAACTCTGTTCCGGTACGCAGATGGAGAAATCTTTCGACGGGCATCACAGCCGCGATTCCGGCGCCGGGGACATCCGAGCCAGCGACTTCCAGCAAGGCATTGAGAAGGCCTTCCAGGTGTGATTCCTCCACGAAGACCTCGAGCTTGGTGTGCTCGCTGAGCAAATCGCGGGAGAAGAAGTTCTTGTATTCGCCAAAGCCCTTGACCTTGGTCAGCGTCATACCGCCAATACCAATGCTCCTGAACCTTCTCTCCAGCGCATCGACCGTCTCGGGCGGAACGATGGCAATGACGTAGCTGAATTTCATGATGACCTCGCTGCGTTGTGTGCGGCCTGATCGGCCGATGAACACGGTATGAAAAGTTCGCTCGGAACGGCAACGCCGCACATGTGCCCATTTCAGGGGGCGCCTGGGCTGCAGGTCATTCGCGCGACCTGCAGTGCGGCAAGACTCGCCATCACGATGGTTGGAGTGCCGCGCCAGCCTGGGATTCCCCTGGCGCGCCCCATTTGTCAGAAGGAATGCGACTACGGCAAGCGCCGACCAGCGACGGTTCGCTGTCGTCGCAGGTTTGCACGAAGTCTTGTGTCCCTCTATTTCACCGAGGTCACCACGTAGCCGTCACCTTCTTTCTTGAACCCGACATGGACCTTCGCGCCCACGGCGAGCTTGTCGAACAGCATCTTGTCCTTGACGCCAAAGCCCATGGTCATCGCGGGCCACCCCAGGCTTTTGACGGGGCCGTGCGCAAGGGTGACTTTGCCCTGGGCCGCATCGAAGTCCTTCACCACCGCGTCAGCTTCATGGGACGTGGACTTGGATGCCTTGGAGGTGCTTTTTGCGGGCCTGTCTTTCATCATCTCCTTGCACTTCTTGGCATCCATGTCCTTCATGTCCATGCCTTTCATGTCCATGTCCTTCATGCCCTTCATCTCCATGCAGTTCTGCATGCCCTTGTCCCCCATCTTCATGTTGCCCATGTCGCCGGATTGGGCGAACGTGGCGGCAGAAAAAGACAAGGCAGCGATCACCGTTGCGGTCGAAACGAATTTCATGATGTGTTTCCTTTTTTGAAATTGAGGCGGGCCGTTTTTTTCAGGCCCGGGTTAAGAGCGGCCCCTTCGGCAGCCGCGTCTGGAGTCATGTGCCGGTTTTCGGTTCAGAATTACTTGGGTGTCCCTCCTTGCATGGGGAGTTGATGGGGGCGTGCCTCGCGGACATCGGCAAGGCGCTGCCCCGTTGTCTCCGCTCGGTCGAACGTCATGACGCCAGAGCCGCTGCCCTCGGCCGTGCTGCCGTCGTTGATTCGCACAACAACGCCGCGCGGCTTGGCGTTCTTCAGCGACTCCGCCACTGCCTGGGGCCGGCTGTCGAACTGAGGGGCCGCCTCCTGCGATTGGCTTTGGGCGTAGGCGCCGGACAGCAGCAGGCTTGCGGCGATAAATACAAGGGTGTTCTTCATTTCTGGGTCCTATTCAAAAAAATGGGATCAAGTGGACTCGGTGGGCTGATGGCTCGCATCGCATCCGCGTCGAACGATTCGGTCAGGCGTTCACAGCACGCGGTTCGCGCATGCCTTCACCTGGGCCTCGTAGCGCGCCTTGCGTACCCAGTTTTCTCCAGGCGTCGTTTGGGCACGCGGCCCATGGTCCAGCGGCAGCACCAGAGGTTCGAGCGGGCAATTCACCCGCTGGCCTGTGGTGCTGTCGACTCTGCTGGTGGTGGCCATGGCCATTTGTGCCGCCACAGCCGCGTGCCGGTCCGCGCGCGCTTTCTCGATGACCTGGAAGTCGGGGCCGGCAAGCGCGGGCCAGGCCGCGCCCAGCGTCAAGGCGGCGGCGAGGGAAATGAGCAGTTTCTTCATGATGTTCTCCTGAGGTTGGTCTGATCTGACAGTTCGAGAGGAACCTCATCGGATCAATCCAGCCACCGGCAGAACGCGATGCGCACAGGCCATCGCAGCCGTCCGCCTCCAGCATCAAAAAACCAGGCTGGCGCCGGCGCCGCCGGCGCGTACGCGAGCCAAACCCTCGGTGTCTGTTCTTGTGCCTCACCTTCGTCGGTGAATGCGTGAGCCACTGGCGCTGGTGCGATGGCACAAGCCGCACATGTCTGACAATCCTCGGCGCTGGTGGGCATCGGGCGCGAGGATGCCGACGCGGTCATCACCGGTCCGGCCGGCGGGGTTGTTGGGCTGGAGACTGCGGCGCGCGCTGAAGTACCGAGCACCAGCGACAGGCACAAGCAAAGCGCAACCGCACCCCACAGGTGGCGGCAGTCGGAGCGTTCAGACGGCCGCACGACGGCTCCTTCCAAGCGTCCACCGCGATGCCTTGCGCGGCCTGCGCATCAACAGGTAGGCCGCGGGAATGACGAACATCGAAAGCAACGGCGCCGTGATCATCCCGCCCACCATCGGTGCCGCGATGCGCTGCATCACCTCTGAGCCTGTGCCTGTTCCCCACATGATCGGGAACAGGCCCGCCAAGATGACCGCCACTGTCATGGCCTTGGGGCGCACGCGCAGCACCGCGCCTTCTCGGATCGCATCCAGCAGATCGTCGGTGCTGGTCTTGCCCTCGTCGATGCGCTCGTCCCAGGCGTGCTTCAGGTACAGCAGCATGATCACGCCGAACTCCGCCGACACACCCGCGAGCGCGATGAAACCGACCGCGCCGGCGACGGACAGGTTATAGCTGAGCAGGTAGAGCAGCCAGATGCCCCCGACCAGTGCGAACGGCAGCGCCGCCATGATCAGCAGGGCTTCGTCGAAGCGCTTGAAGGTCAGGTACAGCAGCACGAAGATGATCAGCAACGTGAACGGCACCACCACCTTCAGCTTTGCCGTGGCACGCTCCAAGAACTCGAACTGTCCGGACCATGACACCGCGTAGCCCGGCGGCAGCTTCACCTCCTTCGCAACCACGCGCTGCATGTCCTGCACGGCCGAACGCAGGTCCCGACCCCGAATGTCCACGTAGACCCAGCCGGACAGCCGCGCGTTCTCGCTGCGCAACATCGGCGGCCCATCGGTGACACGGATGTCCGCCACGTCGGAGAGCACCAGTCGCGCGCCGCGCTCGGTGACGACCGGAAGAGAGCGCAGTTGCTCCAGCGAGTCGCGAATCTCGCGCGGGTAGCGCACGTTGATCGGGAAACGCTGCAGGCCTTCGACCGTCTCGCCGATGTTCTCGCCGCCCACCGCCGAGGCGATGACCGATTGCACGTCGGCGATGTTCATGCCGAACCGCGCCGCCTCGTCGCGCTTGACGTTCACGTCCACGTAGCGGCCGCCGGTGAGCCGCTCGGCCAACGCGCTCGACACGCCCGGCACGTCTTTGAGCACCCGCTCGATCTCGCCGGTGATGCGATCGATGGTGGCCAGGTCGGTGCCCGCCACTTTCACGCCCACCGGGCTCTTGATGCCCGTGGCCAGCATGTCGATGCGGTTGCGGATCGGTGGCACCCAGATGTTGGTCAGGCCGGGCACCTTGACGATGCGATCGAGCTCCTCGACCAGCTTGTCCTGCGTCATGCCGGCGCGCCACTGCTCGCGTGGCTTGAACTGGATGGTCGTTTCGAACATCTCGATCGGTGCCGGGTCGGTTGCGGACTCTGCGCGTCCGGCCTTGCCATAGACGCTTGCCACCTCGGGAACCGTCTTGATCAGCCGGTCGGTCTGCTGCAGCAACTCGCCGGCCTTGCCCGTCGACAAGCCCGGCAGCGCCGAGGGCATGTAGAGCAGGTCACCTTCGTCCAGGCGCGGCATGAACTCGCCGCCGATGTGCTGCAGCGGCCACAGGCTCAGCACCAGCACGACAACGGCGCCCACCAGCGTCAGTTTGGGCCAGCGCAGCACTGCATTCAGCAACGGCCGATAGACAGCGATGAGCAGCCGGTTCAAGGGATTGGTCTTCTCATCGGGAATCCTGCCGCGGATCAGGTAGCCCATCAGCACCGGAATCAACGTCACCGAAAGTCCCGCTGCGGCGGCCATCGCGTAGGTCTTGGTGAAGGCCAGCGGCGAGAACATTCGCCCCTCCTGCGCTTCCAGCGTGAAGACGGGAATGAAGGACAGCGTGATGATGAGCAGCGAGAAGAACAGCGCAGGGCCCACCTCCGCCGCCGAGTCCGCGATCACCCGCCAGTGGGTTTCCCCGCGCAGCGTCTGGTCCGGGTGATCGTGCTTCCACTTCTCGATGTGCTTGTGGGCGTTCTCGATCATCACCACCGCGGCATCCACCATCGCGCCGATGGCGATAGCGATGCCGCCAAGCGACATGATGTTGGCGTTGACGCCCTGGTAGCGCATCACGATGAAAGCCGCGAGGATGCCGATCGGCAGCGAGACGATCGCGACGAACGCGGAGCGCAGGTGGAACAGGAAGACGAAGCACACCACCGCGACGACGATGAATTCCTCGAGCAGCTTGAAGCCGAGGTTGCGCACCGCGCGCTCGATCAGGTTGGATCGGTCGTAGGTCGGCACGATTTCCACGCCCTGGGGCAGACTGGCCTGCAGTGTCTGGAGCTTTTCCTTGACCGCGGTGATGGTCTCCAGCGCGTTCTTGCCCGAGCGCATCACGATCACGCCGCCGACGGCTTCGCCTTCGCCATCGAGCTCGCCGATACCTCGGCGCATCTCCGGTCCGACCTGGATGCGCGCGACGTCGCCCAGGCGCACGGACACACCGGCGTCGGTCGTCATCAGCGGGATCTTGCGGAAATCCTCCAGGCCCTGGAGGTAGCCTGAGGCGCGTACCATGTATTCCGCCTCGCCGAGCTCGAGCACCGAGCCGCCGGTTTCCTGGTTGGCTTTCTGGATCGCCTCCACCGCCTTGGTGTGCGGAATCCGATAGGCGGCGAGCTTCTCCGGATCGAGCACGACCTGGTACTGGCGCACCATGCCACCGATCGAGGCGACCTCGGCCACGTTGGGCACAGTCTTGAGTTCGTACTTGAGGAACCAGTCCTGCAAGGCGCGCAACTGCGAGGCGTCCTGTGTGCCGCCGCGGTCGACCAGCGCGTACTGGTAGATCCAACCCACGCCAGTGGCGTCGGGCCCGAGCGAAGCCTTGGCAGCCGCCGGCAGGCGTGACTGCACTTGGTTCAGGTATTCCAGCACCCGCGAGCGCGCCCAGTACAGATCGGTGCCATCCTCAAACAGCACATAGACGAACGAGTCACCGAAGAAGGAATAGCCTCGGACTGTCTTGGCGCCCGGCACCGACAGCATGGTGGTGGTCAGGGGGTAGGTAATCTGGTTCTCGACAATGCGCGGCGCCTGGCCGGGATAGCTCGTGCGGATGATGACCTGCACGTCCGAGAGGTCGGGCAGCGCGTCCAGCGGCGTGCGCAGGACGGAATACACGCCCCAGGCGCTGAGCATCACCGTGGCCAGCAATACGAGGAAGCGATTGGCGATGGACCACCGGATGAGCTTGGCGATCATGGCTTGCTTCCGGGGGTCGCGGGCGACACGGACGTAGCCGCGGAAGGGGCCTTGGGTTCGGCAGAGACGCCCGCCGCGGGAGCTCCCGCCAGCGGCGCCACCCGGGTGAGCTGCGGCAGGTCGTCCGTGTCGATGAAGAACTCGAAGCTCGCTCGGTCGCCGGGCTTCAGGGTGACCGGCGCACCGCCGGGCGGCAGCTTGAACTCCATGGTCATCGCGCCCCACTTCATCGTCGGAATCGGGCCGTGCGAGAAGGTCATCGCGTCCTTGGTGATGCTTTCCACCTTGCCTTCGCCCACGTGCCTTGGAGCCCCTGCGGCCGGCATGGCGGACGCGGCCGTCGCAGGCGCCGCTGTGCTGGGCGCGGCGTTCAGACGTGCCTCGACCCCCTTGAGGCTGGCCTCCGAGTCGATCAGGAACTGCGAGGACGCCACGACACGCTGGCCGGCCTGCAGCCCGCGCTTGATCTCGGTCTGGCCGCCGGTTTCAAGGCCGATCTCGACGTCGACCGGCCGGAACCGGCCGTTGTCCTCCGCCAGCATGACAACCGCGCGCTTGCCCGTCTGGATGACGGCTTCGGTCGGGATCAGCAGCGCCTTGCCGGCGCGCGTGTCGGTGAACTGCATCGACACGAACATGCCCGGCACCAGCCTGCCGGTTGGATTCGATAGCTCCAGGCGTGCCTTCAGGGTGCGCGTCGCCGGATTCACATCGGGAAGAATGGCCTGCACCTTGCCGTCGAAGGTTTCGCCGGGCGCGGCAGGCGTTCTGGCCTGCACCCGGGCACCCAGTCGCAGCAGTGCCGATTGGCTCTCGGGCACTTCGGCATTGGCCCAGACCGTGGCCAGGCCGTTGATGCGAAACAGCGTGGTACCGGCGCTGACCGTCATGCCTTCGCGCGCGGCCAGCTCCGTGACGACACCGCCGATGGGCGCGACCAGCGTGATGCGCGGCTGCGTGCGGCCGCTGCGAGCGACGAGTTCGATCTGCCCATCGTTCATGCCGACCTGGCGCATGCGTTGGCGTGCGCCGTCGATCAGCGAGGCCAGGTCGGTGCCGCGCATGCGCTGCACCGACAGGAACTCCTCCTGTGCCGCGATCCATTCCGGGACATAGAGCTCGGCCAGGGGCTGGCCTTTCTTCACCTGGTCGAGCGTGGCGCGCACGTTCAGGCGCTCGACATACCCGGTCGCCCGGGCCTGCACGATGACCTGGTCCCGCTCATTGAAGGCGATGCTGCCGACCGTGGTCACTTGCGGCGACACAGTGCCCTCGGACACCACAGCGGTTCGCACGCCCAGGTTCTGCTGCACGCGCGCACTCACCGTCACGCTGTTCTGGTCGCCGTCGCCACCTACGTAGACGGGCGACATCATCATGTCCATGAAGGGCGATTTGGCCGGCTTGTCGAACCTGTTCCCCGGCACCATGGGGTCGTGGTAGTAGAGGATCTTCTTGCCGTTGGCCGGGTCGGTGTCGCCGGCCTTGAGGCCTGCGGCGATGTGGCGCCGTGTTGCGTCTTCGCCGGTTTCGTTGGGAGAGACTGCAGGCGCAGCTGTTGTGTTCGCTGACGATGTGGCCATCGACGACGTGCCCCCCGAGGTGGCGGAAGATGGTCCCAGGCTCCTGCCGCGCTGCACTCCGAAGGTGTAGGCACCGAAGGCTGCTGCCGCGAGGACCGCTGCCGCGATCAGTCCAGGAAAGAGAGGTCTTGTTTTCATTTCTGTGATTCCTTGGTCTCGCCCGCGGCCGCGGACGGGCCGGTATCGAGCACTGAATGGTTGGCGGGGATCAGGAATTCGAGCTGCGCCCAGAGCGCGGCGGTCTCCATCTCGAGGCGAAGGCGTTCCAGGCGGGTGTCGATTTCCATGCGTCGTGTCTCGAGTGCAGCGCTCAAAGTGCCCGCACCGCCTCGGTAGGCAGCCAGCACCGCTTGCGTGCGTTCGGCGGCGAGCGGGATGAGCGAGCTGTCATACAGGCCGAGCCGCTTGCGGTTGCTCTGCCATTGCTGCAACCATGAAAGCGCCTCGGCGGTGCTCTCTCGCGTCGCTTCCTCACGCTGGGCCTGCAACTGCTCGACCGCGGCCAGCTTGGCCGCGAGTTCCCGATCCTGGCGATTCTTCTGGTCCAACTGCAGCGGGATCGACAGGTTCAGCGACACCATGTTCGAGTAGGCCGGCCCCCGCTGGCTGTACATCAGTTCGACACTCCAGTCGGAGCGCTTGTTGCTTTGCGCGACGTCAGCTTCCGCGCGCGCCACCGCTTCCTGCCGTGCCATCAGCGCGATCTGGGGATGCTCGCCGATCTGGGCCTCCAGATTGCGGGCGTCCAGGCGCACGGAGCCCAGTTCGGGGAGCACCGACGAGGGAGGGGGGATGCCCGGCCCGACCCAGCGCGCCAAACGCGTCTGGGCCGTGGCGATCTGGCGCTCCTGCGCAAGGATGCGGTCGTCCAACTGCGCCAACGCGGAGCGGGCCGTGAACACATCGGCCTGCGTGCCGCGGCCTCCGCGGTAGGCAGCGTCGGCGCCCTCGATCTGAAGGGTCAGCTCGGCACGTTGGGTTTGCAGCAGTTCCCGCATCCGCCCTTGGTAATAGAGATCAAGCCAGGCGGTCGCGGTGTCGCGCCGCAGGTTGGCCAAAGCCACAGCACGTCCTGCATCGGCGACCTCGGCTTCCCGGTCAAAGCGCGCCGCGCGGGTCTGGCGCTTGTCGGAGCGGGTGAATTCCTGCATCACGCCGATCGAGCGCATCGTCATGAAGTCGCGCGTGAGGCTGAAGCGGTCACTCCCGTTGACCGGCAGATTGCTGATACCGGCCTTGAGCACGGGATCGGGCAGTTGTCCTGCGGCCACGGCCATGGCGCGCGCGGCGCCGGCGGCCGCGTCCTGCGCGACGAGCTGCCGCGAGCGCTCCTCGGCGAGCCGCAGTGCCGCATCGAGAGAAAGCGTCTGCTGTGCATGAGCGCTCAGGCCGAGGGTGCCGGCGCACAGCGCCAACACCACAGCCCAAAGGCGAGCGGGGCGGCGGGCTGATCGCACGATCGGTGCAGCCGCAAAAGGATTGGGGAACATGGAATCTCCTGACGAACCTGCGAGTAGGTTGTCGGGCCGCTCCGGTGCACCGAGCACAGCTCGACGAACACGGCAAGGCACGACCGACGCGCCGTACCGGCCCACAACGGGCCGTCGGCGCAAAGTCGGTCAGGCGATCAAGTTCGGGAGACGCAGTGCAGGATGGCGTGAGGCGGCGAGGCCGCAACCAGTGCACTCAGGGAGGTGGCCGAAGGGCGCGCAGGAGGCACCGTCTCAGGCACCCATGGGGTCAGGGCATAGATCGCCGACAGCAACACCGGCGGAACCGTCAGTGTGGATGCGTGGTCGCTTTGCTGCCCGTATTTGCAGTGCTCGGCGCACAGGTTGCCGGAAGCCGTGTCAGTCGCGCCCACCATGTCCGCACAGGGCGATCCTTGCACGGCCGAGTCACGAGAGTTGTCTGTTGCAGAGACAGCGCCTTGCGCCATCGACATGTCAGTGGACAAGCCACCCGCCAGACCCGCGGAAAGCGCGGGGCAGGCGTAAGCGGCGATCGCCAACTGCGAGAACAGCAGCAAGCCGATCAGGCCCCGGGCCACCATCTGCACGAGTCCACGCCTCATCGCTGCACCTCTGGCAACACCGACACGGCCGCACGTCCAGCGCATGATGCGTTGGCGAGCCGTGTGAGGAGGGTTGCGGAAATGAGCATTGGAGAACGCGTGAAACGCTGCTGATGGAGTCCGTGCCTGGAAAGTGGTTCCGCGAATTCTAGGCCTGTTGCTCAGGAAACGGGGCGAGCCGTGGCAAGACGTGCGGCTTGCGGCGGACGACAGCGTTGTGATCGGCGCTCAATTGCCTGGCGGTCGCCCGGTGGCCAGGTCGCTCAGCGGCGCATGGTCGCGGGTGCGTCCGGCAGTTGGCCCTGCTGGGTGAGGCGCTCCACGGGCGTGCCGAACTCCGGCTGCTCACCGCGCAGGCGTGCGTACGCAGCTGCGGCTTGCCGATAGGCAGGGCGAGTCGTGTCCGCACCCGCTTCGCCGTTGGTGGCGGCGGCCAGACCCGAACGCATCCAGGCCAGCGTGTCCGCCTGGACCATCGCGCGGGTGTTGGAGGACACGCTCACGACGGCGCGCGGATTGCCCTCGGGATAGCCCTGGTCCATTGAGCTTTGCAGCCAGCGCTGCGTGTCCGCGGCAACGGCTGCACGGCTGGTACTCGAGGTCAGCGGCGCCGGGCGAGGATCGCCTTCGGCATAGTTGCCGGCCAGTGCGGGTCCTGCGATCGCACCGAGCAGTGCGGCCAGCGTCAGGGAGGTCCTAAGGGAAGTCTTCATGTTCGGTCCTTTGGCGGTCAGAGGGTTGGCATTTCCGGAAATGAACAGCGCTGGGACTTGTCTTTCCGATGCGTCAACTTTAGGCTGCGGGTCCGTGGGTTACCGCACGCGCAGATTACAGTTATGTCATCTATCGGGAGCCATCCGTCGAGCTACCGCCTGCCGAGCGCGAGGGCTTGGCGAAGTTGACGCGGCGGCGCCTCGACCAAGGACAAGAACGCCGGGCTCGGCCGATCTCACGATCAAATCAGCTGTTATCTGACAGACGGCACTCTCCAGACACCAATCATTCGGGCATCAATCTGGTCGGCCCGTCGATTGGATAACCAAGGCTGCTGCAGCATGTCCTGCTTTCGAGTTTTGCTTCTTTGGGCACTCACACTCGCCGTACCGTTCCAGGGGTACGCTGCAGCGTCCATGGCTTTCTGCGAGACCGAGCAGGCCGAAGCCGCCGAAACAGTTCACGTGGGTTCGCATCATCACTCGCATGCCGCCGCTTCCGATGCCGACCACCTCCAGGGGACGGACGATGAAAGCGCTGGACACCCCGATGGCTCAGGCGTTGCACACAAATGCGGGACCTGCGGAGCCTGCCACGCGGTGGCATTGGTGGCTGATACCTCCGTAGTTCGCACTGAGCATCTGCCGGCAGCGGATCTGGCAGAGCCCCACGTGCGACCGACAACCCTCTTTCCGCTCCTCCTCGAACGCCCGCCTCGGGCCTGAAGAACCCGCTCGCCCTCGACATTGACGTCGGGCGCAAGTGCTTCGTATCGCCGGTAGCCGCCCTCCCAACTCGGGAGGGGCATGACGCATCCCAGCCATGAAACTTCGAGGACTCCATGCCCTATTCATCAACACGTCCAAAGAGCAAGCCCACGCGCATGCGTACTGTTCCAAGCAGTGTTCAGTTTCGTTGCGCGCCTGAGATCCGATCACCCGATCGGCCACGCTCAATCGGCCTGGACGCGCTCGCCGGCGCTGCTCGCTCAAGACGTCTCGAGACGAGAAGGGGCGCACCATGAAGCCGACTTCAAACGGCGCCGATCGGCGCAAATTCGTGATGGGTCTGGGCTCTTTCGGGGTCTCGGTGGGTTGACATTGCCTTCTTCGTTGTCCTGGGCCGCGGCGGCAGGGCAAACCGAACTCACGGAATTGCGTGGAACGGAGTTCGATCTCGAAATAGCGCAGACGCCCGTCAATCTCACAGGACAAGCCCGCATCGCCACGACTGTCAATGGCCAGATTCCGGCGCCGACGCTCAGATGGCGCGAGGGGGATACGGTCACGCTGCGCGTGACCAACCGACTACCGGTCGCGAGCTCGATTCACTGGCATGGCATCCTGGTCCCTGCGGCCATGGACGGCGTGCCTGGCCTGAGTTTCAACGGCATCGCACCCGGCGAAACTTTCGTCTATCGCTTCCCAGTCAAGCAGAGCGGCACTTACTGGTACCACAGTCACTCCCGATTCCAAGAGCAAACGGGTCTGTATGGGCCCATCGTGATCGACCCGCGCGATGGCCCTCGCTTCAGAACCGACCGCGAGCATGTGGTGCTGCTTTCGGACTGGACGGATGGCGTGCCCGAAGAGATCTTCCGAAAGCTGAAGGTCATGAGCGGGTTCTTCAATTTCAACCAACCGACGGTTGGCGACTTCAAGCGAGACATCGCCCAGATGGGTATCCAAGGCGCGCTCGAAAAGCGAAAGATGTGGAACCGCATGCGCATGGTCCCAACCGACCTCGGTGATTTGACCGGCACGGCTCAACTGCGTAGCGCCGCGCGCTATCTTCTCAATGGCAAGACCGCGGATCACAACTGGACTGGCGCGTTTCAACCCCGCGAGAAGGTGCGGATTCGGTTCATCAACGGGTCGGCAACCACCATCTTCGATGTCCGCATACCGGGACTGAAGATGACCGTCGTCGCTGCAGATGGTCAGGACGTCCATCCGGTGACGGTGGATGAATTCCGGATCTCCGTTGCCGAAACCTACGACGTGGTCGTCGAACCAACCGACGACAGGCCCTACACCCTTTTCGCTCAATCGATCGACCGAACCAATTTCGTCCGCGGCACGCTTGCGCCTCGCGCCGGGATGCAGGCGCCGGTACCTGAGGTGGGCAAACCTCAGTGGTTGACCATGACCGACATGATGGGCGCCATGGGCGTGATGGGGAGCATGGGCGGGTCCAAGGGCAAGGGCGAGATGGATGGAATGCAGGAGATGGAGAACATGCAAGGCATGGACCACTCGAGCATGGCCGGAATGGGGACAGAGGGTAGCGCGAAGCCCGCCATGAAACCGCCGCGCGTGCGCCACGCCCGTACGGAGTACGGGCCCGGCGTGGACATGCACGTCGACATGCCGCGTACCAACCTCGACGACCCGGGCATCAATCTGCGGGACAACGGAAGACGCGTCTTGACCTATGCCGATCTCCACACGATCGGCGGACCGATCGACAGCCGGGAGCCTGGCCGTGACATCGAGTTGCACCTCACCGGCAACATGGAGCGATTCATGTGGTCTTTCGACGGTCAGAAGTTTTCCGAATCGAAGCCCGTGCACTTCCGTTTCGGCGAGCGGCTTCGATTGGTGCTCGTCAACGACACGATGATGAATCACCCGATTCACCTGCACGGGATGTGGGGTGAACTGGAATCTCCCACTGGCGAGTTTCTGGCTCGCAAACACACGATCAACGTCCAGCCCGCGCAGCGCGTGACCTACCGGGTGACCGCGGATGCGATGGGGCGTTGGGCTTATCACTGTCATATGCTGTACCACATGGAAGCAGGCATGTTTCGCGAGGTGCATGTGTCATGAACCCGCTTCAGCTCAAACTTGCGCGCAGCAGCATTGCAGTCGCAACCGCATCTTTTCTACTCGGCTTCACAGTTTCTGCGATTGCCCAGAGCGATGCGTCCAAGCGCATGGACGACATGCCGGGGATGGGCGCGAACATGTCCGATCCCACGTCGAAGGGAGGTGCATCCAACAAGGTCGCGCCGACGTCACCGTCAAAAGAGCTAACCGAGAAGAACAATCCTCGATCCACCGCAGCGCCTATGGATCTCGGACAGGTGCAGGGAATGCCCGGAATGAAAGGCGGAAGCTCCGACATGAAGGACATGCCCGGAATGAACATGGGCTCCATGCCCGGCATGGGCCCGATGCAAGGTGGCACCCCCCCTCCCGATGCCCGCAACCCAGACGCCCATGCTGAGGGGATGCCGAAGATGGCCATGCCCGGAATGGACATGGCGGATGACGAGCGCTTCGGGCGGATCCTGGTCAACGAGTTGGAATATGCAAAGGGCAGAGATGCTCGTGGCCAGAACCTCAACGTCGAAGCCTGGTACGGGGGCGACTACAACAAGCTTTGGATCAAGGCTGAAGGTGAACGCCGCGCGGGCCGCCTTGACGCCTTTCGCACCGAAGCACTCTGGGACCATGCCATCGCCACGTTCTGGAGCACGCAGTTGGGCTTGCGGCACGACAATGGGGGTGGCGGACGCTCGCGCAGCTGGCTGGCGTTCGGTGTGCAAGGCCTTGCTCCGTACTGGTTCGAAACCGAAGCAACAGCCTATGTGGGTTCAGGCGGCGCGCTCGCCGCACGTCTCGAACTGCGCTATGACCTCCTCCTGACGCAGAAGTGGATCCTCCAACCCAAGCTCGAAGCCAACTTTTATAGCAAGAGCGATCCGCAGCGCGGCATTGGGTCGGGACTCTCCGACATGGAACTGGGTGTTCGTCTGCGCTACGAGGTGACGAGGCAGCTCGCTCCCTTCATCGGCGTGACTTGGTCGAAGAAGTTCGGGAACACAGCGGCTTACGCAAGACAGGCTGGCGAACGCGTTCGAGACACGCAAATCGTGGCCGGCGTGAGATTGTGGTTTTGACAGGAGCATCCCATGTCGAAACGGATCTCAACGATGCTTGCCGGAGCGGCTGCTGTGATCGTGATTGCCGCTGCAGGACTTGCGGCTGTTTGGTGGACGGGAGGGTACAACGTCGCGGCGGACGAGGCGCACTCCCGGCCTGTCGCTTCCGCCCTGACTTCAATGCGCGAGCGCTCGGTCTCTGCGCGCGCGCGAAGGATCGCTGTGCCAGACCTCGAGTCACCGCAGATGGTCGCCCTTGGCGCAAAGCAATACAGGGAAATGTGTGCGAGCTGTCACCTGGCACCGGGGATAGAAAACACAGAGCTGCGTCGAGGACTCAACCCGCGCCCACCGGATCTCGCACGCCATGGCGTGCACGATCCGGCGGAATCCTTCTGGATCGTCAAGTACGGCATCAAGATGTCTGGAATGCCGGCGTGGGGCCTCACCCACGACGATCAAACACTCTGGGCCATCGTGGCCTTCATGCAGCGCATGCCGAAACTGTCGGCAAAGCAGTTCGATGAACTGAGCTCCGACGGCGCGTTCCATCACGATGCGAACTAAAAAGGGTGGACCAAGCGCCGTCTGCTCGGATGAGTACAACGTGAAGACACATCAAGCATATCAACCCATCTCCGACTATGCGCTGATCGGCAACACGCATTCGGCCGCGTTGATCGGACGCGACGGTGCGATTGATTGGTGCTGCCTGCCGCAATTCGACAGTCCAGCGGTCTTCTGTCGGCTGCTGGATGCCCAGCTCGGTGGTTATTTCAAACTCGCGCCCGCTGGCGCTCACCGGAGCACACGGCGCTATGCAGCGAACGGTGCGGCACTCGAAACGGAGTTTTCGACTGCGGGTGGTGCCGTTCGCGTGACCGATTTCATGCACAGCGAACGCTTGGCCACCAGTCGGATCGGGATCGATAAAGCCCACTGCCACCGGTTGCTGCGGTGCATCGACGGCCTCGGCGGTGATGTTGAGCTGGAGGTAGCGCTAAGACCGACATTCGACTTCGCACGGCAGGCCGCGCATTGGAACCAAAGCGCGCTTGGCTGGCATGTCACCGGCGGCGGGCAGCACCTGTTATTGGAAAGCATGCCTGTCATCGAATGCCGCCTGCGCGGCGACATAGCGCAGGCGCGGCTTTCTGTTCGCACCGGTGAGCGGGCCTGGCTCATTGTGTCGCAGGTCGACGCCATGACGCTTCAGGCTCCTCCGCCCGCGGGCGATCCCGAGGTGCTGCTCGAGGAAACGCGACGTCATTGGGCGGAATGGGACCGGCTCTATACCTACGAAGGGCCCTATCAAGCGCAGGTTCGCATCAGCGCGCGCGTGCTCAAGCTTCTGACATTCGGCCCGACCGGAGCACTGGTAGCGGCTCCTACGGCCTCGCTGCCGGAGCTCGTCGGCGGCGCACGCAACTGGGACTATCGATTTTGCTGGCTGCGCGATTCGGCGCTGGTGTTGCGCGCGCTGATGGCCGTCGGCTACCACGAAGCCGCGATGGATTTCTTTCGTTGGCTGGAAGAGTTATGCCAAGGGGAATGCGATGCGATCCAGATCATGTATCGGATCGACGGCGGTCGAGACCTTCCTGAGCAGGAACTGGAGCACCTGGAGGGATACCGCGGTTCCCAACCGGTACGCATCGGCAACGCAGCGGCGCAGCAGAAACAGCTCGACGCCTACGGTCACGTCCTGGATGCGGTTCTGGTGTGCCATGAGGGCATGCGCATGTCGTTGAGTTCGGGCCTGCGGCACGTGCTTGCGAGGTTGGCGGATGAGGCGGCTGCGCACTGGCGTGAGCCTGACCAGGGCTTCTGGGAAAGCCGCGGGCCGCCACAACACTTTGTCTCATCGAAACTGATGTGTTGGGTCGCTCTGGATCGAGCCGTTCGACTTGCGGCCACGGCCGCGCTCGAAGGCAACGTGGATGGCTGGAGGGCTGAGCGCGATGCGGTGCGCCAGGCAATCCTGGAGCATGGCTACGACGCGAGAGCACAGGCGTTCACCCAGGCCTTCGGCAGCGCCGAACTCGATGCGAGCGCGCTGCTGATCCCGCTCGTAGGCTTCCTTCCGGCCGGTGACGAGCGGATGGCCAACACCGTGGAAAGCATTCGCCATCGGCTCATGAACCACGGACTGGTGTACCGCTACGGCGGAAACGACGGCGTCGCAGGCGGAGAGGCGGCGCTTGCGATGTGCAGCTTCTGGATGGTCGATAACCTCGCACTGCAGGCTCGGGTCGACGAGGCATGCATGCTGTTTGAACACATCGTCTCCTTCAGCAGCGATCTCGGTCTTCTTTCCGAGGAAATCGATCCGTTGACCGGCCAGTTGCTCGGCAACTACCCCCAGGGCTTCACTCATTTGGCGCTGATCGAATCGGCACTGGCGATCGGTGCCGCGCAGCGCAGGCAGATGCGAGGAGCGCAGGAATGAACGGCCCCCTTGTTGTTGTCATCAGCGGGGGAACCGCCGGCGTCGGACGGGCAACCGCGCTTGCATTCGCGCGCCGGGGCGACTGGGTCGCGATCCTTGCGCGCGACGAGGGGCGCCTGCAATCCGCGTGTGCCGAACTGCGCGCAACCGGATCGACCGTCCTTGGAATCGCCACCGACATGGCGGATGCCGCGCAGGTGGAGGCTGCCGCCGACCGCATCGAGCGCGAGCTGGGTGTGATCTCCATCTGGGTCAACAACTCGGCTACGACGGTTTTTGCGCCGGTGCTGGAGACGACGCCCGAGGAGTTCAGGCGTGTGACGGAGGTGACATACCTCGGTGCGGTCCATGGCACGCTCGCCGCGCTCAGGCGCATGCATCCGCGCAATGACGGCTGCATCGTCCAGACGGGGTCGGCCCTTGCTTATCGTTCGATCCCGCTGCAGTCGGCCTACTGCGCCGCAAAGGCCGCCATCCGCGGATTCACGGATTCGCTGCGCTGCGAACTGATCCGCGACGGCTCGAAAGTGCGGCTCACGATGGTGCAATTGTCCGCGTTCAACACGCCGCAGTTCGAATGGGTGCGAAGCAAGCTGCCGCGGCGCGTTCAGCCCGTGCCGCCGATTTTTCAGCCCGAGTTGGCAGCCGACGCCATCGTCTGGGCCGCCACCCATCGTCGGCGCGAAGTGTGGGTCGGCTGGCCGGCCGCGAAGGCCATTCTTTCAAGTCGCATCGTGCCTGGCATCGGTGATCGGTTGGCGGCCCGGCAGGCGTATGACTCCCAGATGACGCTGGAGCCGGCGCAGCCCGGCCGGCCGGACAACCTGTTCACGCCCGTGGCAGGTCCTTTCGCAGCCCACGGACGCTTCGATGCCCAGGCACGCGGCGCCAGCGTGCAATGGTGGTGCTCGAAGCAACGCTGGACGCTGACGGCGTTCGCGGCGGCGCTGGCGGTCGCGGTCATCTTTTTGGCGCGCTGGAGCAACTGATCAATGAATAGAAATGCCAAAGGCCTCGTGCTCGTGACCGGCGCCAGTGGCTTCGTCGGGCGCGCGGTGGTGGCTCGACTCGCGAAGCTCTATACCGTCGTCGCGCTGGATCGCCCGGGCCCTCCCGACCTTGGCGCCGGCGCCAAGGTCGTGGATATCGACCTTGCTTCCGACGCCAGCGTACGAGATGCTCTGGCGCGCGTGCGCGCCGATTTTGGCGGCCGGGTCGCGTCGGTGATTCATCTGGCGGCCTATTTCGACCTCGAAGGTGTCCCTCATCCCGACTACGAGTGCGTGACCGTGGGCGGCACGCAGCGGCTGCTGCGCGAACTGCAGGCTTTCGAGGTTGAGCAGTTCGTGTTCGCCAGCACGCTGCTCGTCCATGCACCCGGGCGGCCGGGTCAACCGATCGATGAGGACTGGCCGGTCGAGCCGAAGCTGCCGTATCGAGAATCGAAGATCAAGACCGAAAAGTTGATCCGCGAGGAACGCGGCAAGATTCCCGCCGTCTTCGTTCGACCCGCCGGCGTCTATGACGACAAGGGACACGCGGTCTTTCTGGCCCACCAGATCGCCCGCATCTACGAGCGCAAGCTCAACAGCCGCGTCTATCCGGGCAACCTTGATGCGGGCCAGCCGTTCTTGCACTTGAACGATCTGGTCGATGCGCTGAAACGGATCGTCGAACGCCGCCACGAACTGCCACCCGAGTTGCCCGTGTTGCTGGCAGAGCCGAGGACACCTTCGTTCCGAGACCTGCAACAGGCCATTGGCCGCCTGGTGCACGGCGAAGCATGGGCTACAAAGGAAGTTCCCGAGGGAATCGCGCGCATGGGCGTCGAGCTTGAGGACAAGGTCCTGGGCGAGGATCCGTTCATCCGGTCCTGGATGGTCGAGATCGCGGGCGACCATTACGAGGTCGACATTTCTCGCGCGAGGAAGCTGCTCGGCTGGCGGCCTCGACATGCGGTGATGGATGTGCTGCCGAAGATTGTCGAGGCCTTGAAGTCCGATCCGCCTGCCTGGTATCACAGCAACAAGCTGAATGCGTCCGTGGTCGCAGACCGCGCACCTGCCGTTCTCGGCCAGGGCGACGCAAAGACCGAAACCCACCATGACAGCATGCGGGAACATCAACAGCAGATGCGACGCATGCACTTTGACATGCTGTGGGTCCATTTCTTCAACATGCTGCTTGGCGGATGGCTCATAAGCAGTGCGTTCGCGTTCGACGCTTTTGATGCTCAAGCCTTCGGCCACATGATCTGGCAAGTGACCGCCGAGCGCGGCCTGGCCGATCCGGCGCAGCGCATGGCTTGGCTCGGATGGAGCGATGTCGTCTGCGGCGCACTGATCATCCTGTTCGGCGCGATGTCTCTGTCGCAAAAATTTTCGTGGGCGCAGTGGGCCAATGCGGCCGTCGGCGTCTGGCTGCTGTTCGCGCCGCTTGTGTTTTGGTCGCCGAGCGCCGCGATCTACAACAACGACACCTTGGTCGGGGTGCTCGTGATCAGCTTCGCCATTCTCGTTCCCATGATGCCGGGGATGAGCATGGAGTCGATGATGGACCAGTCCGACATGCCGGCAGGCTGGTCCTATTCGCCATCGACTTATCTGCAACGCCTGCCGATCGTGGCGCTGGCATTCATCGGCTTCGTCATTGCACGCCAGCTCACCGCCTACCAGCTCGGCCACATCGCTGGCGTCTGGGACCCTTTTTTCTCAGGCACGGCAGGGCGCAACGGAACCGAAGCGATCATCACGTCCGACGTGTCCAAGGCGTGGCCGATTGCTGATGGCGGGCTCGGCGCAGTGAGCTATCTGCTGGAAGTCCTGATGGGCGTCATGGGCGGGCGGCAGCGCTGGCGAACGATGCCGTGGATGGTCGCGGCGTTCGGTGTGGTGGTGGTCCCGCTGGGGGTGGTCAGCATCTACTTCATCATCATCCAGCCGATCATGCTCGGCACCTGGTGCGCCTTATGCCTGGTCGCGGCGCTCGCGATGGTCATCATGATCCCCTATACCCTCGACGAACTCGTTGCGATGGGACAGTTTCTCGTCCAAGGCCATCGCCGCGGCGACCCGTTCCGGCGCATATTTTTCATGGGTGGCCCCTCTCCCGGGAGCAAGCAGGATCGACAGCCCGATTTCGACGCGCCGCTGATCAAGACAGTCGCATCTGCCCTGCGCGGCGTGCAAGTGCCTTGGACACTCGCCGCCTGTGCGCTGCTCGGCGCAGGATTGATGTTCACGCGTTTGATGTTCGGTTCCGAGCCGCCCATGGCCAACAGCGATCACCTGGTTGGCGCGCTCATCATCACGGTGGCGATCTCGGCCATGGCGGAGGTAGGTCGGCTGCTGCGCTTCATCAATGTTGCGCTGGGTCTTTGGCTCGTTGCCGCGCCATGGGTCTTGGACGGAGCGTCGGTTGCCGCCTCCGCAGGAAGCGTCGCTTTCGGAGTTGCGGTGGTCGCGCTCAGCCTCCCGCGGGGACGACGCAGCAAGGAACACTATGGCAGCTGGGATCGCTGGGTCCTGTAGGTGCAGGCGCGCCGCGCTGATGGCGGTTGCGAAGGCTCTCGCCGACAGAGTTCGAACAGCTCATCTGGCAATCGCGCGGGAGATTGGATTACGCAACTGTAATGCCCGCGTCCGGCTTTCGCCAAAGCCGCTTCCTACAGTGGGTGCGACAGCTGTCCCCACAGGGGGCCTGACGGGACAAATGTCCTTTTCGCCGGAACGCCGGCAACGACCCAAGGAGCTTTTCATGACGAACCAGAACACGATCCCTCAACGCAAAACCTTCACTCTCAAGAGCACGCTCATCGGATTCAGCGCTGCCGTTCTGTTCTCGGGCACTGCCATTGCGCAAAACCACACGTCCGAGGCCGTCCCGCAGACGAACACGAAGCCGCAGATCGCAGCCGAAGCCAAGAAGAGCGCGAAGCCGACGGGAACCAAACCGATCAAGGATGGCAGCACCGCCGAGGGCGAAGGCTCGGGCGTGAAGAAGACGACGCGGCCCGAGGCCACGGGCCAGGGAAGAGCCGCCGCTCGGGAGGCGCGTCCGCACCGCGATCCCGGTCAAGGCGGCACCCCGAAGTAACCACCATGAAATCCATGCTGTCGGGCTTCGCAACGACCAAGGTCCTGGAGGGGGGCGGCAGCAGATGGTTCAGGGCTGTCGAGCCACGGCAGCCCATTTGTCGCCGGGTCACCGGCATTCACTTCAAAGGAGTCGACAATGTCACATGAGAGCTATACCGCATGCATCGAAGCCTGCAACGGCTGCGCCACTGCCTGCAATCATTGCGCGTCCGCGTGCCTGAAAGAAGACAACGTCAAGATGATGGCAAGGTGCATCGCCCTTGACATCGATTGCGCCGCTGCCTGCCAGTTTGCTGCGGCCGCAATGGCCCGCGGCAGTGAACATGCCAAGGCCATATGCGCACTGTGCGCGGACATCTGCGACGCATGCGGTGCAGAGTGCGAGAAGCACCAGATGGCTCACTGCAAGGCGTGCGCCAAGGCCTGCAAGGATTGCGCTGCTGCATGTCGGGCCATGGCGCATTGATGATCGTTGGACTTGCGCAGCGGGCCGCGCTCTTGGCGAAGCGGCGCGCGGCTCTCCTCGTCACCATGGGTTTGGGTCACAGCGAATGAGAGATCTCGCTCAGCGGCTTCAAGCCCGAACCGAACCGTCCAATCGCTTCGCGGTGCGCTCCAAGCTCGCTGTAGGGCAGATAACGGATGCCGAGTTCGGCGACGCGCGAGAATGCCGGGCGGCGCAGCTGCAGCCGGACATCCTCGCGGCGTGCATCAGGTGCCACGAGAAACATCGAGACGCCCTTGCCCAGTTCGGTGCCCAGCGCGAGGTCTAGCATCCGCACGATGCCTGAGTAGATGGAGGTCGAATGCTCCACCTCGAAAGCCGCGGCGATCTTCGAGCCGTCGGACTCCGCCCAGATGACGTCGATCAACCGCACCGAGTCCAGGCCGGGCTGGGCGCCCGCGGGCAATTGCGTCAAGCAACCGTCGCCGAGCCGACCCCCCGCATAGCCGCGTCCCTGGTCGTTCGAAGCGATCCAGACGCCGAAGCCGAGCGACTTGCCCAGATCGCGCAGCCATCCTTGAATTTGCGTGTGGGTCGCCTCGCTCTCTCGATCTGCGGCCCAACGCTTGTGAGCGGCCGCTGAATCTTCGCGAACCTTCTCGAGGTCGGCCTCCCAGCCCTGAATGGCCGCGACATCATCGCTGCGCGGCGGCGGCGCGTACCGGCCCGAGCCGATGTCGAAGAGCAATCCGGCCAGTGCGCCCATGTCGTTGGACAGCAGCCGGCGGTGCTGCGCGTTCAGCCGAAGGCAGCCCTCGCGCATGGAAAGGTAGTGGTCCCACTTGCCAAGCTTGACGTTGCTGCCCGTGACGGCGTTGTAGCCTTTCACGATCGCCGTGTTGAAAGGCATCACGATCGTGGGATGAACGAAGTACAGCAGGTTCGCCACAGCCGGCCCAAGGCCCTTGATCCGATGCGCGTCAATGCGGCGGATGGCCTCGACCACCTCCTCGGCGTTGTCGCAGCAGTCGCAGGCATGCAGCAGTCGGGCAAAGGCACGCTGATTGGCATCGTTCTCGTAGATGTCGGGAATGCGCAGCTTCGGCTTCCAGAGAAACGCGTGGTCGGCGCCCTTGAAGATCTGGCGTTGCTCCGCCACCGAGCCGACGACGGTTTCGAGCGAGGAGCCGCGAAACGCGCTGCCGAATGTCCCTGCATCGATGTCCTTGACCACCTGGGCCAGGCCCCGGCGGATGGAGCGGAAATTCTTTAGCCGCTCGTCCCATAGAAACCAGGAGTTGTAGGTGCTCAATGAATCGGTCTTCCAGTGACCAATGAGAACTTCAAGACCAATGGACATGGGCGCAGAGGATTGAAATGCGCAAGGCGCGACACCGTCGATTGAAGCACGAGTCGATCTGGTCAAGTCAGCGTTTCGCGCAAGAATCCCTGGCGAGCCGACTCGCAGCCGAATCCAGCAATGGGGTCGCATGGGGCATGGCCGGCCCCTTGTCCCTACGCGAAGTGCGCGGCATGCCGAGCAACGCCTATCAAGTTTCCGGCGCTATCGAAAAGCTGATCTCAGTGACACCCGAGCGCGAGGTAGCGCGGGTTTGGCCGCCATGCATTCGTGCGATGGCGGCCACGATCGCCAAGCCCAGCCCATGGTGTTCGGACGAGTCGGTGCGAGACCGCTCTGCCCGGAAGAACCGTTTGAACAGATTGGGAAGGACGTCGTCCGGGACCGGCTCGCCGCGGTTGGCAACCTTGACCCAGACGCCGTCGGGCTGGGTGTCGATCACTACCGCGATCATGGAGCCGGGCGTCGCATAGCGGCTCGCATTACTCAGCAGGTTCGACAGGGCGCGGCGCACCAGCCCGGCATCGATGCCGATGTGCGCATCGCCGCTCACATGCACCTTCAATCCTGCATCTTCCAACGTGGCCTCGTGAAAATCCAGCACCGTTCGCACTTGGTCGACCAGACTGACCGGCGCGGATCGGCGCGCCGCCGTACCGCGGTCCGCCTTCGACAGGAAGAGCATGTCGATCACGATCGCCGAGACGCGTCTCGCCTCTTCCAGCGCCGACAACAACGCGTCTCGCAGTTCCTCGATTGATCGCGGTCGAGCCAACTCGACTTCGACCATTCCGATCAGGTTGGCCAGCGGCGTGCGCAGTTCGTGCGCTACATCCGCGTTGAAAGACTCCAGTTGGTGGTAGGCCTGTTCGGCGCGATCGAGCACCGCATTGAATTGAGCCACCCACGGCGTGATCTCTGAGGCATAGGGGGCGGGATCGATGCGCCGCCCCGGATACTCTGGACCGGTCGCGGCAGTCTGCCGAACGAGCTTCTGCAGCGGTTGCATCCCCCGATGCACCAGCAACGCACCGGTCAGTGAGATGACCACTGAGCCAAGGACGACCGCGCCCACGAGCGTCCAGGCCAGGCGGGCCAGGAGCTTGGCATCCTCCTGGACATCGATGCCGAGCTGCAGATGCATCGCGGCGTCTCCCGACGGCATCGGCTGCTCCTGCGTGGGCATCCACAGCCAACGTCCCGAAGCCCGAGCCGGCGTGGACGAATAGATGATCTCGTTGCCGCGGCGCAACACGAGACTGATCTCCGCGTGGGTCGAGAAGAAGTCATCGAGCTTGTGGCGCAGTCCGTCGCGCCCCGGGTCATCGCGCGACTCCTGGATCAGGTGCTTGATGAGCTCGGACTGGCGCTCGAATTCGCTGGCCTGCTTGACCTGGAAGCTCCACGCGGTGACGGCATAGATCGCCACACACACCAAACTGAGACCGATCAGGGCCTGCGCTGCAAACCAACGCGACAGCGCGGCCTGGATGGACCCTGTGTCCTGCGCATGCGCGGTGACGGGCTGCGCACGTCCCTCTGGGGAGACTGCCGTAACGTCGGCGGCCGTGCCCGGCCCTTTCACAACGGTCTTGGCGGGGCTCACGACATGCCGCCTTGCCGACTCTCCAGCACGTACCCCATGCCGCGCACCGTGTGCAGCAGCTTCTCTTCGAAAGGATCGTCGATCTTGCTGCGCAGCCGCCGGATGGCGACTTCCACGATGTTGGTGTCGCTGTCGAAATTGATGTCCCACACCTGCTCGGCCAACTGGGTGCGTGACAGCACGTTGCCCCGACGGCGCATGAGCAAGGTCAACAGTGCGAACTCCTTGGCGGTGAGATCAAGCCGCTGCCCATTGCGGGAGGCCCTGCGTGCGACCACATCCAGGTGCAAGTCCTTCAGCGCATAGTTGGACACCTCGTGCAGCTTGCCGCGGCGCAACAGCGCCTGGATGCGGGCAAGCAGTTCGGAAAACGCAAAGGGCTTGGCAAGATAGTCGTCCGCACCGCTTTGAAGTCCACGCACGCGATCGGCGACTTCGTCGCGGGCCGTGAGCATCAGCACCGGCACGGACTTGATCTTGCGCACGGCCTCCAGCACGGCGAATCCGTCGATTCCCGGCAGCATCACATCCAGCACCAGCAGATCGTAGTCGCCATCCAAGGCGAGGCTGCGCCCCTCAAGGCCGGAGCGCGCGAGGTCTACCACGAAGCCGCTCTCGGTGAGGCCCTTGACGAGGTAGTCGCCCAATTTGTGTTCGTCTTCGATGACCAGTATGCGCATTGCCAAATGCTACGGCGGTGGGTCGCGGGCGTGGATTACTTCTTTGTAATCCACGTGGCGGGTGATTGGCGGACTGGCTTCCTAGAGTCATTGCATGCCAGACAGTTGACTGGCATCGCCGGCTCGGTGGTCGATGCCGACGCGTCCAGTGCAGCTCGCGAAGTCGAACATTTCGTTGAAGGAGACCTATCATGAAGAACCGTCAAATCCTCTCGCTCGCACTTGCCGTGGGTGCAGGCGCTGCATTCGTTGCGCCGTTTGCAGCTTACGCGGAAGGGCCGTCTCACTTTGCGCCGAACGAAGCCGGCGTGGTCTATCACCCAGGTGAAGCGGGACAGGCTAAATCCCAGGCCCATGTATCAGCTGAACTCGCGGACGCGCAGAAAACCCCTGCCGGGGCCAGCATGCTGCGCTGGGGATCGATGAGCACGCCGAAGGTCGGAGCCGCCAAGTCGCGCGCCGAAGTGGTGGCCGAACTGGAAGCCGCGCAGAGGCAACCCAACTGGGATGCCGCAGCACGGCTCGGTGCGCCCCTGCCGGCGCCCAAAGGTGATGCGAGCAAGGCTCGCGCACAAGCGCAGCCCTGAGAGTCGCGCACAAATCTGGATGTCTATACAGGTCTCCTGACACACTGCTCGACTTAGAATTCGCCGCATGCACCGGGTTCGCCTGTTCGTCCTTTGGATCATGATGTTTGCCGTGCCCTTCCAGGGGTACGCGGCGGCAGCCATGGTCTTTTGCGGACCGGGTCACGCCGGTGAGGCGGGCGAAGTGTCGCTCGCACAGCCCAGCGCACACGACCACGCTCAGCACCCGCATGCGGATGGGCACGGCGATCATGAGCACAAGGCGGCACAGGCTGCCAAGCCTCCCGCAAAGGACAACACCGCCAAGGTAGCGAGTGCCGGGCCCGATGCGATGCACAAGTGCGGTACCTGCGGCGCGTGCCATGCCACAGCGCTGACCAGCACGATGGACTTGGCCGTTTTCCACGACCTTCCCAAAGCCGACTTGGCGGAGCCAGCCATCACGGTGGCCACGCTCGCGCCGCGCGTTCTCGACAAACCTCCTCGCGCTTAACGCGTTCGTGCGCCTGTGACTCGTCACGGGCCGCCGCGAACGCTCATGCATCGCCTGCGTCATGCCTTTTCGGGCAGCTCTGACGCACTCCGTTCATGAACTTGCGAGGACTCCATGTTCCATTCATCGCCGGCCCATTGGCTGGCAGCTTTTCCCGCTTCGGCTGCGTTTGCCGCGTTGGCGACCCTGAGTGCCGCTGTCGCGGTGGCTCAACCCGCGCCCGTGAAATCCGCTGAGGCTGCGGCGCCCACCGTCCTGACCTACAGGTCCGCGCTCGAGGGCTATCAGCCCTTTGCCGACGAAAAGCCCATCCCCTGGAAAGAAGCCAACGAGACGGTCTATCGCCGCGGTGGCTGGCAGGCCTACGCCAAGGAGACATCAGGCTCCAGTGCGGCCGAGGCCGAATCGCCCAAGGGCGCCGCCGCTGCGCCCGCCGCGCAGCCAGGCCATTCGATGCCCATGCCTGCAAAGAAGGAGAAGCCATGAAGCGCGCCCTTCGTTTGACAGCCATTGCCGTCGCGACGGCTGTCCTCGCCGGGTGCGCGTCAGTCAGTATCGACGACGCCCTGAGTGACACAAATACCAATGCCCAGCAGTTCACCGGTGGGAAGCTCGAACTCAGCCGAACTCAGGAGCAGCGTGACCGCCGCGCCGCACTGTCGCAGGAACTGCTCGCCAAACCGCTGTCGCAGAGTGATGCGGTGCAGCTTGCGCTGGCCAACAGTCCTTCCGTCCAAGCGTTAATCGCTCAGAGTTGGGGCGACATTGCCGCGACTAACCAGAGCAGCCGGTTACCCAATCCGATCCTCTCGTTCGCGCGCACGCGCCTGAACAGCGAACTCGAGCTTGAGCGCCTGCTGTCCTTCGGACTGGTGGATCTGATTCTGTTGCCGCAGCGTTTGTCGATCTCCAGAAGCCAGGCCGCCCAGGCCAAAGTCCAACTGACCGGTGCCGTGGTCGACCAGGTCACGCAGGTCAAGCAGGCCTGGGTGCGTGCAGTCGCGGCGCAACAGACGCTGAAGTATGCCGAGCAGGTCAACAGGTCGGCCCAGGCCAGTGCCGAACTTGCGCGCCGGATGCAGCTCATTGGGAATTTCTCCAAGTTGCAGCGTGCACGCCAGCAGGTTTTCTACGCTGATGCGACGACCCAGCTCGCCTCGGCACAGCACGCCACCACCGCTGCACGCGAAGAGTTGGTTCGTGTCCTGGGGTTGAACGATGACCAGGCCACCAGACTGGCGTTGCCCGAACGCCTGCCTGACCTGCCCAAGACTCCTCGCGAAGCGAAGGAGGTCGCAGCGACCGCTACTGAGCAACGCCTGGATGTCCAACTGGCACGTGCCCAGTTGGACGTGGCGGGCAAATCGCAAGGTATCAACTTGCTGTCGACCTTCATCGACGTCGAGGTGGGCGGTCGGCGCGACACGGTGTTCGACAACGCGGAGAACACCAAGAGCACCCGCCGGGGCTTCGAGCTCGATATCCGCCTGCCGCTGTTCGACTGGGGGTCAGCGCAGCGCGACATGTTGAACGCGCAGTCGTTGGCCGCGGCCAACCGCTACGACGCCACCGTGCGTGGCGCTTCCTCTCAGCTGCGAGAGGGCTACTCGGCCTACCGCACTGCCTACGACATCGCACGGCACTACCGCGACGAGATCGTGCCGCTGCGCCAGGCCATGGCCGATGAGAACGTGCTTCGCTACAACGGGATGTTGATCGGCGTTTTCGAACTGTTGGCCGAGGCGCGTGACCAGATCGCCAGCGTGACCAACGCGATCAATGCCCAGCAGCAGTTCTGGCTGGCTGATGCCGCGCTGGCGGCTTCGGTGATGGGCAAGCCCACGTCCGCAGGGGCCTCGATGGCCAGCTCGGGCGGCGAAGGCGCCTCCGCTGGTGCGGCGCACTGAGCCCGCCCTCTGAGTTCTCCAACCGATTTGAACGACATGACAAACAGACGCAATTTCTTGAGCGGTGCGGGTGCCATCACGGGCGCCATCGCCGCGGCCAGCGTGAGCAAGGTGGCCATGGCCGCGCTGCCTGAGCCCGTGCTCCAGACCACGCCCAACACCATGCCGCCCTTGATGCCCTCGAGCGGACGCCCCTACAACCCCGTGGTCACGCTCAACGGCTGGACCTTGCCCTGGCGCATGAACAACGGCGTCAAGGAATTCCACTTGGTGGCCGAACCCGTGGTGCGCGAAATGGCGCCTGGCTTCAAGGCCAACCTGTGGGGCTACAACGGCCAGTCGCCCGGCCCGACCATCGAGGTGGTCGAAGGCGACCGCGTGCGCATCTTCGTGACCAACAAGCTGCCCGAGCACACCAGCGTGCACTGGCACGGCCAGCGCCTGCCCAACGGCATGGACGGCGTCGCCGGACTGAACCAGCCACCGATCCGCCCAGGCAAGACCTTCGTCTACGAGTTCGTAGCGCGCCGCCCCGGCACCTTCATGTACCACCCGCATGCGGACGAAATGACGCAGATGGCCATGGGCATGATGGGCTTTTGGGTGACGCACCCCAAGGCCGAGCATCCGTTGATCGAGAAGGTCGACCGCGACTTCGTGTTCCTGCTCAATGCCTACGACGTGGAGCCCGGCAGCGCCACGCCCAAGATCATGACGATGCTGGACTTCAACCTGTGGTCCTGGAACAGCCGGATCTTTCCGGGTATCGATTCGCTCAATGTCCGGCTCAACGACAAGGTACGCATTCGCATCGGAAACCTGACGATGACCAATCACCCGATGCACCTGCACGGGCACGAGTTCCTCGTCACGGGCACCGATGGCGGTCCGACGCCCAAGTCTTCGCGGCAGTACGAGGTGACGGCCGACGTGGCGGTCGGACAGATGCGCCAGATCGAGTTCCTGGCCGACGAGGAAGGAGACTGGGCCTTCCACTGCCACAAGAGCCATCACACGATGAACGCCATGGGCCACGACGTGCCGACCATGATCGGCCTGGACCACAAGGACGTGGCCAAGCAGATCACAAGCCTGGTGCCCGACTACATGGTCATGGGCGAGCGCGGCATGGCCGACATGGCCGAGATGGAAATGCCGATTCCCGATAACACCGCGCGAATGATGACCGGCGAAGGCCCGTTCGGCTCGGTCGAGATGGGCGGCATGTTCAGCATGGTCAAGGTGCGCAAAAACCAGAAGGCGGGCGACTACTCGAACCCGGGTTGGTTCAAGCATCCGAAGGGCACCGTTGCCTACGAGCTGGATGGACCGCCGCCCGAGACCTCGCGCCAACGCGGCGCCGGCGCCGCAGCGATGCCCGCTCAGAACATGCCCGCCAAGAACATCGAAGTCCAGATTCGAAAGCCCGGCGGCGGCCATTCGAACCACTAGTTCTCCCCCTCCGTTCCAAACTCCAACTCTCAAAGGAAAACCCATGAAACACAACTTCCGCAACACAGCTGTCGCAGCACTTGTGGCCCTGGCCGCCGCCGGCGCTTCGGCATCCGGCACCCACGCAGGCGGCCACGGCCACGATGCCAACGAGGCGATCGGCAAGCCCGGCGTGGCCACCAAGGCCACCCGCACGATCAACGTCGACATGACCGATAGCATGCGCTTCACGCCGGCCGACATCAGCGTCAAACAGGGCGAGACCGTGCGCTTCGTCGTCAAGAACTCCGGCCAGCTCAAGCACGAGCTCGTGATCGGGACGGAGAAGGAGCTCAAGGAGCACTACGAAGTCATGAAGAAGAACCCGGAGATGGAGCACTCCGATCCGAACATGGTGACGCTGGCCGCAGGCAAGAGCGGCGAGATCGTCTGGCAATTCACCAAGGCCGGCAAGGTCGACTTCGCGTGCCTGCAGCCGGGCCACTACGACGCCGGCATGAAGGGCGCCGTGAACGTGACCAAGACCGGAAAGTAAGCGAGGCGCTCCCGCCGCCGGCTTCCATCGGAATGCGGCGGGACTCCAAATTCATTCATATCTCAGGAGATCCTCATGACCAACACCCGTATCGCACTCTTGGCATTCGTTGCCGCACTCTCGTTCGCTGGCGCCGCCGGCGCGCAATCTTCCAAATCCATGTCCGACATGCCGGGCATGTCCGAGAAGGCACCTGCGGCCGGCGGCTCGGATGCGGCCGCAGCGTCGGACCTCAGCGAAGGCGAGATCCGCAAGGTGGACAAGGACAACAAGAAGCTCACGATCAAGCACGGCCCGCTCAAGAACCTCGACATGCCGGGCATGACGATGGTGTTCGGCGTCAAGGACGACGTCATGCTCGACAAGGTCGAGACCGGCGCCAAGGTCCGTTTCCAGGCGGAAAAGATCGACGGCAAGATCGTCGTCACGAAGATCGAATCGGCCCGCTGAGCGCGTAAAGAATCAATGGGCGGCGACTATCGAAAGGATGGAGGAAGGAATGGCTTACTCGAGTGCTTCGCAAGTCGTTCGGCAGATCCTGGAGGGACCGGTTACCCGGCCAGCGTTGCGGCGCTGGCGGCGCCAGCAGTTCTTTTCCGAGGCCGGATTCGGTAGTTACTTCGGACTGTTCAAAAGCTTTTCCGAAGCCCGGGATTGGCTGCCTGACAGTCCGGAATTCGACCACGCGGCCTTGGCGCAAGAGTACGTGAATGTCCGCACGAAGAAGGTGTTTGCCTACGACTACCCCGTGATGTGGTGGCTCGAACGTGCGTTCAGAGATGGTGCCACCAAGCTGCTCGACATCGGTGGCTCGGTGGGGGTTCACTTCTATGCCTATCGCCGCTATTTCGAGATGCCCCAGGGCCTTTCCTGGCGCGTCGTTGAAGTGCCTGCGATCGCGGCCCTGGGGCGAGATATCGCCAGCGGGGCCAACGCCACTGGACTGAGCTTCGCCGAGGATCTTTCGCAGGCGCTGCCCGGCAACGATATCTGGCTGTCTGCCGGCGCCCTGCACTATGTCGAGAATTCGCGTCCCGGTGATCTGCTTCAACGGTGCGACACGCGGCCACGGCACGTCTTGCTGAACAAGCTCCCGCTCTACGACGGCGAGGACTACGTCACGGCACAGAACATCGGTGCCGGCTGCTTTGCGCCCATGCACGTCTACAACCGCGAACGCTTCATCAAGGAAATCGAGGCGCTGGGGTATACCTTGCGCGACCAGTGGCAGGTTCCTGAGCGTTCGTTGTATCTGCCGGGATTTCCCGAGCGCAGCATTCCGACGTTCAGTGGCCTTTACTTCGCCAGTTGAGCAATGCAAGCCAAAGCGTCCACGCGTGCTCGCCAGTCCTTGCGGGCTGCGCGTACGTTGTTCGCAGTGGCAATGGAGAAGAAGCCTCGCATCACCGCGAGGGCATATTCCGCTGCGGGCGGAATCCTCGGTATGGCGCTCTTCGCCGGTCTGACGGGGTGCGCCGATTTCTACCGGCAGTCTCGCGATTTCCAGGACGGCTGGCGCACCGGGGAAATTGTCGAAATCGGCCGCGCAAAAGAGATTCAACGAGGCGGGCGCACGGATTGCAGGAAGACCGCCAGCGCCGACGAACTTGCAGTACGACGCTTCGCCATCCTGGTCGATCGTTCCACGGGGCGGCGACATGCGCACATCGAGATGCTGGATCCTGCGACATCTGTCGCGCTGGGCGACGTCGTGTGGACCAACGTCGACAGGTGCGACACACCCGTTCGCGTGCTGTCGCATGCACGAGCGCTGCGCGGCTGACGCGGCCTTCCCACGATCTGCGGCCATCCTTGCAGCCGGCCCACCACAAACCTCGGCACCTTATGAACTCTTTCGCTTCCTTTCTTCTCCTCACCGTCGGTGGACTTGCTTCAGGTTTTTCATTCGCCGCCGATCCTGCCGTGCCAGCGCCGATCGAAAGGGTCTTGGCCCCTTCGTCGAAACCCGACATTGCGAATGGCGAAGTCGTCTTCAATGGCAAGTCATGCGCCGCGTGCCACAGCGCGGATGGCAACTCGGCCATCCCCGCCAATCCCAAGCTGGCTCAGCAGCATCCCGAGTACCTGGTCAAGCAGCTTCAGGAATTCAAGTCCGGGAAACGCAAGAGCCCGGTCATGAGCGGCATGGCGGCAATGCTGTCCGAGAAGGAAATGCGCGACGTCGCCTGGTTCCTGGGTTCCAAGTCCATCAAGCCGGGGTTTGCGAAGGACAGGGATCTGGTGGCGCTGGGCGAGAAGATCTATCGCGGCGGCATTGGGGAGCGAAGTGTCCTGGCCTGCGCAGGCTGTCACAGCCCCAACGGCGCCGGCATCCCGATCCAGTACCCGCGTCTGGGCGGACAGAACGCCGAGTACATCGCCGCTCAGCTGACCGCGTTTCGCGATGGGGTACGACTCAACAGCGTGCCCATGAGCGGCGTTGCAGCCAAACTCAACGATCGCGAAATCAGGGCCGTTTCCGACTACATCGCGGGGCTGCATTGAACGACGCCATGCCTCCAGAGCTGCTCTCGCCTTAGGAGCTAGGTATGTACGTGACGGGGCGATGGGTTTCAACCAATGTTGTCGGCACGATGTTCATCGCCTGGCTCGTTGGTGTGATCATCTTCGTGGCCGTTCTCGTGTGGCAACTCCGAAAACATCGAAAGGAAAATTCCACTGGCGACAGACGCCCAGGTTCGGCTCGACCGAGTGGCTCGAGGAAAACCAAGCGCCGCCGGCGGGGCAGATGACCGCACCGTCAATGTCGGACCCGGTCAGCGCTTACGACGTGATCTGGAAAGCCTTGCGGCCTGGTAGATGGCTGGTCCACTGCCACATCCCGCGCCAGACGACCAACAACGACCTCGAACAGGACGGGGGCGGCGGCCTGATGATGGTTCTGGAGGTGAAGAGTCGGAATGCGCAGAACCACACCACTGACGGACTGGCGCCGGTCGCTTGACCTTCACACGATGTCAAGCCTGATACTGGAATCACCTTTCAACCAAGGAGCCTCTCATGCAAGAGTTCGTCATCCAATCGATGTCCTGTGGCAGCTGCGCGAGCCGGATCGCTCAGGCCGTGAAGAACCTGGACGCCACGGCGAAGATCGAAGTCGATCTGCCGGCCAAAACGTTGCGCGTCGACAGCGCTGAGGACCGTGAGTCTGTGACTGCCGCCCTGACGGAAGCCGGCTACCCGCCGAAGTGATTCGCCGGCACGGGACAGCGGCCTTCATCGGCTGATGTGTATCGAGCTGGCCTGTGTGGACTGAATGCACCGCCATGTAAGGTGCATTCAGCCAATTTTTCGTTGGAGAACTTGAATGAACCCCACGCCTTCCAACCAGCATGAACACCATCTGGGACATCACGGGGCGCACCCGCCCGCCTCTGGAGAGCCTTCGCAGAAGACCGATGCGATTTTGAAGGATCCCGTTTGTGGCATGGCGGTGACCACGCGGTCCGCGCACGTCCTGCAGCACGAAGGCGGGCCGGTCTATTTCTGTAGTGCGGGGTGCAAAGCCAAATTCGAGGCCAACCCGGCCAAATACGCGAAACGCGGCACGCAGCAGACGGCCCCGCTCGTGCTTGCGCCCGCGCAGCCGGCTCAACCCGGTCCTCCAGGCACGATCTACACCTGTCCCATGCACCCGGAGATCCGGCAAGATCACCCGGGCAACTGCCCCAAGTGCGGCATGACGCTGGAGCCCGAGATGCCGACCCTCGACGAGGGCGAAGACCTCGAGCTGAAAGACTTCAAGCGACGCTTCGTCTGGACCTTGCCCCTCACCGTCATCGTCACAGTGCTCGCCATGGCCGGCCACCGCCTGCAGTGGTTCGAGATGGACACGCAGAGCTGGATCGAACTTGTGCTCACCATGCCGATCGTCCTGTGGGCCGGGTGGCCGTTCTTCGTGCGCGCGGCGCAGTCTGTGGCAAACCGCAGTCCGAACATGTGGACCTTGATCGGCCTGGGCACGGCCGCGGCCTTTGTCTATAGCGTCGTGGCCACGGTGGCGCCCGACGTGTTTCCCGCGTCGTTCGTGTCGATGGGGCGCGTGTCGGTCTACTTCGAAGCGGCCGCGGTGATCATTTCTTTGACCTTGTTGGGTCAGATCCTCGAACTCAAGGCGCGGTCGCAGACCTCCGCAGCCATCAAGTCGCTGCTGGGCCTTGCCCCCAAGACAGCGCGCCGCATCGACCCTGACGGTGCCGAGGAAGACATACCGATTGGCCACGTGCATGTGGGCGACAAGCTGCGCGTGCGCCCCGGAGAGAAGGTGCCCGTGGACGGTGTGGTGATCGAAGGCAACAGCGCCGTCGACGAATCCATGCTGACTGGGGAGCCATTGCCCGTGACCAAGCGGATTGGCGACAAGCTTATCGGCGCAACGCTGAACACCAACGGCGCACTTGTGATGCAGTCCGAGAAAGTCGGCTCGCAGACCGTGCTCGCGAGCATCGTGCAGATGGTCGCGCTGGCGCAACGCTCCAGGGCGCCGATGCAACGAATGGCCGATCACGTTGCCGGCTACTTCGTCATGACCGTCATCGGCATCGCGGTGCTGACCTTCTTCGCCTGGGGATTCTTCGGGCCGCAGCCCAGTTGGGTCTACGGCCTGATCAATGCCGTGGCGGTGCTCATCATTGCCTGCCCCTGTGCACTCGGCCTCGCCACGCCGATGTCGATCATGGTGGCCACGGGCAAGGCGGCCACGCAGGGCGTGCTGTTCCGCGATGCCGCGGCGATCGAGAACTTCCGCAAGGTCGATGCGCTCATCGTCGACAAGACCGGCACCCTGACGGAAGGCCGGCCGCAGTTCGAGCGCGCGGTGCCTGCGCCGGGCTTCACCGCCGACGAGGTGCTGCGACTCGCAGCCAGCCTGGACCAGGGCAGCGAACACCCGCTGGCCGACGCCATCGTGCGGGCGGCGCGCGAGCGCAACCTGGCGCTGGACACGCCCGACGGTTTCGAATCCAGCAGCGGCATCGGCGTGAGCGGCGGCGTGGGCAGCAGGAAGCTGGCGCTCGGCAACACGGCGCTCATGGACCAGCTGCGCGTGCGGGTCGACGACCTCAAGCCGCAGGCCGAGGCCATGCGGGCCGAGGGCGCGAGTGTCATGTTCCTGGCTGTGGACGGCCAGCCTGCCGGCTTGCTTGCGGTCTCGGACCCAATCAAGGCCACCACGATCGAGGCGCTGGCCGCGCTCAAGGCCTCGGGCCTGCGGGTCATCATGGCGACCGGAGACGGGCTGACCACGGCCCGGGCCGTCGCAGCGAAGCTGGGCATCGACGAGGTGCATGGCGAAGTGAAGCCCGCCGACAAGCTCGCGCTGGTGGACAAGCTGCAGCGTGAAGGCCGGATCGTCGCCATGGCGGGGGACGGCATCAACGATGCGCCCGCGCTCGCCAAGGCCGACGTCGGGGTGGCGATGGGCACCGGCACCGATGTCGCGATGAACAGCGCCCAGGTGACGCTGGTCAAGGGCGACCTGCGCGGCATTGCGCAGGCGCGCGTGATCTCCGAGCAGACCATCGCCAACATGAAGCAGAACCTCGGCTTCGCCTTTCTCTACAACGCTCTCGGCGTGCCACTGGCCGCGGGCGTGTTGTTCCCGTTCACGGGCTGGCTGCTGTCGCCGATGATCGCGGCGCTGGCGATGAGCCTGAGCTCGGCGTCGGTCATCACCAATGCCTTGCGCTTGAGGGGAGCAAAAAGCGACACCCACGGGCCACACGCCGACGCAAAGTCGCCCTCCTAGAGGCGCGTTGGATCGAGTGGCGTCACTCCGTGCGAAGGAGTTCCTATGAAGTCCGAACTGTTTGAGCAGCATTTGCTGGACGTCTACCAGGAGGCCATCCGATTTCGCAAGTGGGCGGTCGCGGAGCATCTGTTGTGCGCCATCGAGGCGTGCGCACCAGCGGAAGCACCAATCAGCGCGAGCGTGGCCAGTGCCTACAGTGTTCTGGCCGCCGAGGCGCAAAAGCCCCGGCGATGTGGAACGCGCTCGAAGCGTGATTGAGGCGCGACGGTCAGTCTTTGGCGCGGGGTTTGAGGAGATTGGCGAGGGCCTTCTGGTCTTCGGCCAACTGGATGCGCATGAGCTGGAGCACGCGCAGGGCGAGACCGGACAGGGGCTGCCCAGGGAGAAGCACCAACACACCCGCGAAGGAGACATCCAGGGACAGCGGACGGATGGTCAGGCCGCGTTGAGCGTATTCCATGGCGGTGACCGGATTGACGACGCCGATGCCCATTCCGCTCAGGGCCATTTCTCACACGCTCGCCGCGTAGGGCGTCTCGACCAGCACACTCAACCCGACGTTGCACTCCGCCAATGCCCGCTCCAGGCGCCGCCGAGACGCGTCCTCGGGGTTGAGCGCTAGGAATGGCTCTTCCGCGAGCTGATGCGGTTGGATGGTCCTCGCCTTGGGCCTTGGTCAGCCGGTGCCTCGCATGCATCACCACCACACCTGGGAAGCGCGCGAACTCGGAATGCTCCAGGACTGTCGTCGGCATCTCGTCGCCCATTAGCCCGAAGTCGACCTGCCGTCCCAGTACGGCCTCGTGCACCTCCCGCGAGCTGAGCACCTGCAGCGAAATCTGCGGCCGGGCTTCGTTGTCGCGGCGCTCGACCACCAGCCGCGACAGCACCCCGCAGGCCGAAGGCCGGATAGACCGCCATGCGCAGCGTGTTGACGCCGAAACACCCGCTCGATGTCTCGCATGCTCACCTGATAACGAAGCTTGCGAAGGCTTCTTCGGTCGGCTGAAGAACGAGCTGTTCCATCCTCGAGACTGGAAGAACGCCACCATCGAGCAATTCATCGAGGCGGTCGACTCAGACATCCGCTGGTACAACGAGAAGCGGATCAAGATCTCTCTTGGCTCTCTCAGCCCTATCGAATACCGGGTGAGCCTTGGACTTGCGGCATAAAACCAGTCCAAGTTTTTATCCGCACCCCTAGGGTCAGAGATCAGCGGAATTCAACACCTTGTGGAAAAGCATTGATTTGCGATGATCCTACTTGCCTACATGGTGCCTACACGACACCAGAAAGCAAAAAGCCCAACCTAGCAAGATTGGGCTATCTACTTGATCCTAAAAGGAAAATTTGGTGGCCTGGGGCGGAATCGAACCACCGACACGCGGATTTTCAATCCGCTGCTCTACCAACTGAGCTACCGGGCCATTGTGTGCAGCCTTAAATTATACAGCGCTTCTGCGGCCTCGGGAAAGATCCACACCAAGTTGTTTGAGTTTTCTATAAAGATGGGTGCGCTCGAGGCCGGTTTTCTCGGCCACGCGGGTCATCGAGCCGTTCTCCATCGCGAGGTGGAATTCGAAGTAGGCCTTCTCGAAACCGTCGCGCGCATCGCGCAGCGGGCGGTCGAGGTCGAAGCTCTGGGTCGACTGGGGGCCTGCGTCGGGCACCGGCACGGCCGCGAGCGACGCCATCAACAGGCTGTCGCCCGTGGTCGTGATGGCGGCGGCCTGGTGGGCGCCCGTGGGCGGCGGCACCACGCCGGCGGCGGTGCGGCGGGCGTTCTCGCGCGCCAGCCCCTGCTCCACCGCCTTGAGCAGCTTCTGCAGCGTGATGGGTTTTTCGAGGAACGCGAAAGCGCCGATGCGCGTGGCATCGACCGCGGTGTCGATGGTGGCGTGCCCGCTCATCATGATCACGGGCATGCTCAGCAGACCCGCGGTGGACCACTCCTTGAGCAGCGTGACGCCGTCGGTGTCCGGCATCCAGATGTCGAGCAGAACAAGATCGGGCCGGGCGCGTTGTCGGGCCGCGCGGGCTTCGGCGGCGTTTTCCGCGAGCTCCACGTTGTGGCCTTCGTCATTGAGAATTTCGAAGAGCAGGTCCCTGATGCCCAGCTCGTCATCGACCACGAGAATGTTTGCCATGAGTGCTGCTTGTTGTATGCGCTGGTGTGTATTGATCCGCTCCCGATCCAGCCCACGGGGGCTGGATTCGCCGGTACTCAGGCGGACGAAGATTTCGAATCTTCGGTGTGAGCGACCGCTGCCCGCGGTTCGCCTGCCAGCGCGAATGATAGCGAGACTTGCGCCCCTGCCACAGCCCCGTCCACGACACGGTTGGAAAGCTCGATGCGCGCGCCGTGTTCGTCGGCGATCTTCTTGACGACAGCCAGGCCCAAACCGGTACCTTTTGTTTTCGTCGTGACGTAGGGCTCGAAGGCGCGCTTGAGAATATTTTCGGCAAAGCCGGGCCCGCTGTCCTGCACCGTGAGACGCACGCGCTGGCCCGAATCGCCCAGCCGGGTGCGGATGACGACCTCGCCCACCCGGCCCGTGCCGCTGGCGGCGGCCTCGGCGGCGTCCTGTGCGTTCTGCAGCAGGTTGTGCACGACCTGTCGGATCTGCTGTTCGTCGCCGCGCACGGGCGGGCAGCGCTCGTCGAGCTCCGATCGCAGCGTGATGGGCAGGTTCTCGGTGTGGTACAGCTGCAGCACGTCGGCCAGCAGCGCATTGAGATCCACCGGCTTGAGGTCAGCCGCAGGCAGTCGCGCGTAGTCGCGGAACTCGTTCACCAGCCGCTTCATCGCATCGACCTGGTCGACGATGGTCTTGACCGACTTCACCAGAATGGCCTGCTCGGGCGGCGCCACCTTGCCCGAGAGCTTCATCTCGAGCCGCTCGGCCGACAGCTGGATCGGCGTGAGCGGGTTCTTGATTTCGTGCGCCAGGCGGCGCGCCACCTCGCCCCAGGCCTGCGCACGCTGGGCCGAGACGATTTCGGAGATGTCGTCGAACACCAGCAGCCGCGCCTCGCCCGGCAGTTCGGCGCCGCGCGCGACGATGTTGATGGCGTCGTCCTGCTGCGGCAGGTCGTTGCCGGTGGCGTGCAGCTCGAAGGCGTGCTGCCAGTGATCGAGCCCGTGCTGCATGCGCTCGACCAGGAACTCGTCGAACTGCTGCTGCACCTTGGCACCGAAGTCGGCCAGCCCCGGCACATCGACCAGCGCCTTGCCTTCGTAGGCGGCAAGCGGCGCGCGCAGCACGCGGGTGGCGCCCGGGTTGGTGGACAGCACGGTGCCCTTGGCGTCGAGGACGATCACGCCCGAGGTCAGGTTGTCGAGGATGGTCTGCAGGTTGCCGCGGGCGGCGTCGAGCTGGTCCATGGTTTTTTCGACCGCACCGCGCGCATCGGCCAGCTGCTGGGTCATGACGGCGAACGAACGCGTGAGGCCGCCCAACTCGTCCTTGCCCTGCAGCACGGCGGTGGGCCGCAGGTCGCCGGCGGCCACCTGGCGCACGCCGTCGGCCAGCACGAGCAGCGGGCGCGCCAGCTGGTTGCCGAAGAGCACGGCCAGCAGCACCGCGCCGAACACGGCGAGGAACAGGCTCAGCGTGAGCGTGCCGATGTACATGCGGCGCAGCCCCTCGCGCGCGAGCGCGCGCTCCTGGTATTCGCGGTTGGCCTCCTGCACGGCCAATGCATTGGCGACCACGGCGGGCGGCAACGGCCGCGTGACCTGCAGGTAACGTGGTGCCGTATCGAAATCGAAACCCGGCCGCTGCACCATGGCGAGCGCGCGCACGCTGGCGGTCGGCGGCGTGGCGCTGGGCAGCGCGGTTTCTTCCAGGCCCTCGATGTGCGCGACAGCGCGGTCGGGGCGCACCTGGCGAAACTGCTGCACGGTCGGCCGCTCGGGGTTCAGTTGGAAACGCGACGCGCCGGCGCTGGCCACCAGCTGGCCCGAGCCGGTCCAGAGGATCACGTCGCTGGCTTCGAGCTGGTCCCGGATGCGCTCCAGGAGCAGCCCCGCGCTCGCATCGGGCACCTGCGCCAGCTGGGCGCTGGCGGTGCGGGTTTTCGCGGCGAGGTCGTCGGAGAGCGAATCGAGCGTGGCGCGGCCCAGGTTCAGGCCGGCATCGAGCGCGCCCTCGACCTTGACGTCGAACCAGCTCTCGATCGAGCGCGCGACGAACTGGTAAGACACCACGTAGACCAGCGCCCCAGGCACCACGCCCACGAGCGCGAAGATGGCGGCGAGCTTGATCAGCAGCCGGCTGCCGAACTTGCCCTGCCGCAGCCGGCGCAGGAGGCGAAACGCGACCCAGCCGATCACCAGCACCAGCAGCACGGCCACCACCACGTTGATGCCGAACAGGCGCACGTAGTAGCGCTCGTACAGCGCGCGGTTGTTGGTGGCCTGCGCGAGCAGGAACATCAGCACCAGGCCGATGGCCGTGACCATCGCGGCGCCGACGCCCACCGCCCAGCGCAGCGCGCGCGAGCGGCGGGCGGCCGGCGTGGCCGCGGCGCCGCTGCGCGGCTTGCTGCTCACCGCTGTTTCTCCAGCGGCAGCCGGGCGGTGCGCTCGGCCGCGATGTTCCATTCGGCCTGCCCGACCATGCCGATCTGGAAGGGGCGCGGCAGCTGCGAAGTGTCGAGCCGGAAGCGGAAGGTGACCTGGTGCAGCGGCTCGTCGCCGATCTCGGCGGCGTCGCCCAGGCGCAACCGGCCGATGCGCTTGATGGCCTCGAGCGCGTCGCCGAGGCTGTCGAAGTTCTGGTTCAGCGAGATGCCGAAGCCGGCGGCGCCGGTGATCGGCACCGGCGACACGTTGAGCCGCCAGCGGCGCGTGAGGGGCTGGTAAGCCAGCCGCATGTGGCGCGCCACCTGGGCGACCTTGCGGTCGGTCCAGTACCAGCGCTCCTGGAAGACCTCGGCCTCGGCCACGAAGTAGATGGCGATGCCCTTGTCGAGCACGTCTTCCACCAGCGTGGGCAGCTCGAACTGCACGGCCGCGCTGAGGTACACGCCGTCGTCGGCCTGTTCCAGGCGCATCTGGGTGATGGTGGCGCCGCCGGCGGCCCGGGCCTGGGCGGTGGCGACGGCGGGGAACAGGGCCATCCACAGGGCCCAGACCAGCAGCAAGCCGGCCCACAGGATCGACCGGCGGCCGTCAGTGCGGCGCGGGTTTTTCAAGCAGGGCGTAGAAGAAGCCGTCGTGGTCACCAGAAGGATTGTCCGGGACGCCACGGGCATTCGCCCCACTTTGAGGCAGCAAGTGTCCCGGGGACGGCAGCAATCGGGCGTCGGTGTTGCGTACAAGAAACGCATCAATTTGTTGCGAGCCTTCTTCGCGGAACACGGAACAGGTGCAGTAAAGCAGCCGGCCGCCGGGCCGCACCAGCGGCCAGAGCGCGGCCAGCAGCGTCGCCTGCTGGGTCGCCAACTGGGCGGTGTCGCTCTCGCGGCGCAGCCAGCGCACGTCGGGATGGCGCCGCACGATGCCCGAGGCGGTGCACGGCGCGTCCAGCAGGATGGCGTCGAACAGCACGCCGTCCCACCAGTCGGCGGGGCGGCCGGCATCGGCCACCACGACCTTGGCCTTCAGGCCGAGGCGGGTGAGCGTCTCGTCGATGCGGCGGCTGCGCACGCCATCGACCTCCAGCGCCGTCACTTCGATGGCGTGGGTGCCGGCCCGTTCAATCAGATGCGCGGTCTTGCCACCGGGGGCGGCGCAGGCATCCAGCACACGCAGCGGCGCGGCGCCGGGCGTGGCCGGCAGCAGGCCGTCGAGCAGCAAGGGCGCGGCGAGTTGCGCGGCGGCGTCCTGTACGGAGCAGGCGCCGTCGGCGAAACCGGGCAATTGCTGCACCGGGCGGGCCCGCGTGAGCTGCAAGCCATCGGCGCCGACGCGCGTGGCGCCGAGGCCCACAGCCTCGAGTTCCAGCAGGTAGGCCGCCGGCGTCGATTGCAGCGCGTTGACGCGCAGGGTCATCGGCGCCTGGGCGTTGTCTGCCGACAGCACACGCTGCCAGTCGCGCGGATGGTCGCGCTTCAAGCGTTCGATCCACCAGCGCGGGTGGTTCCACTGCGCGACCGGTTCGCTGTCGGTGGCCGCCACGAGTTCGTCGCGCTCGCGCAGGAAGCGGCGCAGGCAGGCGTTGATGAAGCTGGCCTGCGCCCGCGTCGCCGGGTTGCGCTTGGCAGCCTCAACAGCCTGGTCGACCAGCGTGAAGGGCTCGTAGGGCGCGTGGTCGCTGTGCCAGGCCAGCGCGAGCGCGGTGCACAGCAAGGCGTCGGGCAACGGCGGCGGCGTGCGCTTGGCCAGGTGGCGGCGCAGCGCCTCGGCGCGACCGAGCCAGCGCAGCACCTGGAAGCCCAGGGCCTGCACGCCGGGGCGCAGCGCGGGCTCGACGGCCTCGAACGCGACGGTGCCCGAGGTGCCGGCGCGAATCGACGCCAGCGCCCCTGCGGTCAGTTGCAGTTGGCGCCAGAGCGGCGGTTGTTGCGGCGCCGAGGAGGCGCTGCCCGAAGAGGGGTCGGAGGAAAGATCTGCTGACAAGTTGGAGCCGATGGTAACGGGCGAGAAAGACAGCACGCCGCGCGGTGGAAATGGAAACGAAGGCGTTACCCGCCTGTCGTCGGATCGGGTCAGGTCAAAGCAGCGGGGCCGCGGGCCGCAGTCGCACGATCCAGGCCACCAGCAGCGCCGGGAACTGGGCAATGCCTGCGTTGTACTGCGCCACGGCCTGGTTGAACTGGCCCCGCGCAATTTCCGCTGCCGCCGACGGCTCGGGCCAGGCGATGGGCGCGGCCGGATCGGACGCGCCCCTCATGCCAGGCATCAGCGGCGCCGGCCGCGACAGCGTGCCGTCCGCGTCGAACACGGTGACCGCGCCCGGGTACTGGCGCCGCCACGCGGCAATGAGCACCTGCAGCGCGGTGGCCAGCGCCGCCATGCTGCCCGGGTCGAGCGGGCGCACGCGCGTCGCGCCGAGCAGGGTCGCGAGCTGCGTGGTGGCCGCCTGCAATGGCGCCACGGTGGGCGCGCCTTCGGGCGGCGTCTCGGGCCGCGGTGCGGCGGTGATGCTGGCCTGGACGAAATCGAGCTGCTTGCGCAGTGCCACGTCGAGCACGGCATAGGCCTGGAGCACGGCAGCGCGCAAACGCACGAGCCGGTTGTACGCACCCACGAACCAGAACAGCAGCAGCGCGACAACGAGCCAGCCGGCCAGCGAATCGGGCAGGACGCTCATCGGAAACAGAACCTCTTGGTCATCGGTCAAAACCCAGGAAACACAAAGAAAAACGCCCCCCGACCGGTTCGGTCGGGGGGCGTGGGCTACCGGTCATGCCGGTGATGCTAACCAATTACTCGGTCGCGGCGCCTTCGTTGGCGTCCACCGTGCTGGTCGTCGCATCGCTGTCGCTGGAGCCGGCCAGATCGGCGGCTTCCGACTCGGCGATGGCGCGGCGCTCGGCCTCGTCCATGGCGTCCTTGACCTTGCGGGCCTGGTGGTACGCCATGCCGGTGCCTGCGGGAATCAGGCGACCGACGATGACGTTTTCCTTCAGACCGCGCAGCTCGTCGCGCTTGCCCATGATCGCGGCTTCGGTCAGCACGCGCGTCGTTTCCTGGAACGAAGCCGCCGAGATGAACGAGTCGGTCGACAGCGACGCCTTCGTGATACCCAGCAGCAGGTTGGTGAACGTCGCGGGGATCTTGCCGTCGGCGCGCAGGGCGTCGTTGGTGTTGAGCATTTCGCTGCGTTCGACCTGTTCGCCGGAGATGTAGCTCGTGTCGCCGATGTTGTCGACCACGACGCGACGCAGCATCTGGCGAACGATCACCTCGATGTGCTTGTCGTTGATCTTCACACCCTGCAAACGGTACACGTCCTGCACTTCGTCCACGATGTAGCGCGCGAGTTCTTCCGAACCCAGCAGGCGCAGGATGTCCTGCGGGTCCGCCGGGCCGTCGACCACGCTTTCGCCCTTGTTCACCACTTGGCCTTCGTGCACCAGGATGTTCTTTTCCTTCGGCACGAGGTCTTCGTAGACGCCGCCTTCGGGATCGGTGATCTGCAGGCGAATCTTGCCCTTCGTTTCCTTGCCGAACGACACGGTACCGGTCATTTCGGCCAGCATGCCCTTGTCCTTCGGCGAACGGGCTTCGAACAGCTCGGCCACGCGCGGCAGACCGCCGGTGATGTCTCGGGTCTTCTGACCTTCGACCGGGATGCGTGCCAGCACTTCGCCGGGGCCCACGTCCTGGCCGTCGCGGATCTGCACCAGCGAGCCGATCGGGAAGCCGATCGTCACCGAGTGGTCGGTGCCGGGGATCTTCACCTCGAGGCCTTGGGCGTCGATCAGCTTGACCTGCGGACGCACGACCTTGGCAGCGCCGCGGCGCTTCGGGTCGATCACGACCAGTGTCGACAGACCGGTCACTTCGTCCACCTGCTTGGCGACCGTCAGGCCTTCCTCGACGTTCTCGAACTGCGCCTTGCCGGCGAACTCGGTAATGATCGGGCGGGTCAGCGGGTCCCAGTTGGCGAGCACGTGGCCGGCCTTGATCTGCTGGTCGGCCTTGACGGCCAGGATCGCGCCGTACGGCACCTTGTGACGCTCGCGCTCACGGCCGTGCTCGTCATGGATGACGATCTCGCCCGAACGCGAAATCACGACCAGCTCGCTCTTGCTGTTGGTCACGTAGCGCATCGTGGCGTTGAAGCCGATCGAGCCGTTCGACTTGGCTTCCACGCTCGAAGCGATGGCAGCGCGCGACGCGGCACCGCCGATGTGGAAGGTACGCATCGTCAGCTGCGTGCCGGGCTCACCGATGGACTGGGCAGCGATCACACCGACGGCTTCGCCGATGTTGATCAGGCCGCCGCGGCCCAGGTCGCGGCCGTAGCAGGTCGCGCAGATGCCGAAACGCGTTTCGCAGGTCAGCGCGGTGCGGACCTTGACTTCGTCGACGCCCTGGGCTTCCAGTGCTTCGATGTTGTCTTCGTCGAACATCTCGCCGGCCTTCAGCAGCACCGAACGGTTTTCCGGGTGCAGCACGTCGTCCGCAGCCGAGCGGCCGAGGATTCGGTCGCGCAGCGACTCGATCACTTCACCGCCTTCGACGATGGCGCGCATCAGGTAGCCGCCGTGCGTGCCGCAGTCCTGCTCGGTCACGACCAGGTCTTGCGTCACGTCGACCAGACGACGGGTCAGGTAACCCGAGTTCGCCGTCTTCAGCGCCGTGTCGGCCAGACCCTTACGGGCACCGTGGGTGGAGATGAAGTACTCCAGCACGTTCAGGCCTTCGCGGAAGTTCGCGGTAATGGGCGTCTCGATGATCGAGCCGTCCGGCTTGGCCATCAGGCCCCGCATACCGGCCACCTGGCGAATCTGCGCTGCGGAACCGCGGGCGCCGGAGTCGGCCATCATGTAGATGGAGTTGAACGACTCCTGCTCGACTTCCTTGCCGTGGCGGTCGATGACGCGCTGCTTGGACAGCTTGGCCATCATGACCTTCGACACTTCGTCGCCGGCCTTGCCCCAGATGTCCACCACCTTGTTGTAGCGCTCGCCGGAGGTCACGAGACCGGAGACGTACTGCTGTTCGATCTCCTTCACTTCCTTGGCCGAGCGCTCGATGATGCCGTGCTTTTCAGCGGGCACCAGCATGTCGTCGATCGCGATCGAGATGCCGGCCTTGGTCGCCAGACGGAAGCCGTTTTGCAGCAGCTTGTCGGCGAACACGACGGTCTCTTTCAGGCCGCACTTGCGGAACGAGACGTTGATGAGCTTGGAGATTTCCTTCTTCTTCAGCGCCTTGTTGATGTTCGAGAACGGCAGGCCCTTCGGCAGGATCTCGGACAGCAGGGCACGGCCCACGGTGGTGTCCACGAGCGAGGTCGACGGCGTGAAGACGCCGGTGTCCTTGTCCTTGGTGTACTCCGTGATACGCACTGCCACCTTGGCGGTGAGTTCGACTTCGTTGGCGTCCAGCGCGCGCTGCACTTCACCGATGTCGGAGAAGATCAGGCCCTCGCCCTTGCCGTTGATGCGGTCGCGGGTCGTGTAGTACAGACCCAGCACCACGTCCTGCGAAGGAACGATCGACGGTTCGCCCGACGCCGGGAACAGCACGTTGTTGGAGGCCAGCATCAGCGTGCGGGCTTCCATCTGTGCTTCCACCGACAGCGGCACGTGAACGGCCATCTGGTCGCCGTCGAAGTCGGCGTTGAAGGCCGCGCAAACGAGCGGGTGCAGCTGGATGGCCTTGCCTTCGATCAGGATCGGCTCGAACGCCTGGATGCCCAAACGGTGCAGCGTAGGCGCACGGTTCAGCATGACCGGGTGTTCCTTGATCACTTCTTCCAGGATGTCCCAGACCACCGGCGTGCCCGATTCGACTTCCTTCTTGGCAGCCTTGATCGTCGTCGCGATGCCCATGGCTTCGAGGCGCGAGAAGATGAAGGGCTTGAACAGTTCGAGCGCCATCAGCTTGGGCAGGCCGCACTGGTGCAGCTTGAGCGTCGGGCCCACCACGATGACCGAACGGCCCGAGTAGTCCACGCGCTTGCCCAGCAAGTTCTGGCGGAAACGACCGCTCTTGCCCTTGATCATGTCGGCCAGCGACTTCAGTGCGCGCTTGTTGGCGCCCGTCATGGCCTTGCCGCGACGGCCGTTGTCCAGCAGCGAGTCGACCGCCTCTTGCAGCATCCGCTTTTCATTGCGAGCAATGATTTCCGGAGCCTTCAGCTCCAGCAGGCGGCGCAGACGCGAGTTGCGGTTGATGACGCGGCGGTACAGGTCGTTCAGGTCGGAGGTCGCAAAGCGGCCGCCGTCCAGCGGCACCAGCGGACGCAGGTCCGGCGGCAGCACGGGCAGCACTTCGAGCACCATCCAGTTGGGCTTGATGCCCGACTTGCGGAAGGCCTCAAGCACCTTCAGGCGCTTGGAGTTCTTCTTGACCTTGACTTCGGAGCCGGTCAGGTCGCCGCGCAGGCGTTCGATCTCGCTGTCGAGTTCGATGCCTTCGAGCAGGTCCTTGATGCCTTCGGCGCCCATCTTGGCGATGAACTCGTCACCGTATTCCTTGCGCTTGGCGTCGTAGTCGTCCTCGGACATGATGCCGAACTTCTTCAGCGGGGTCATGCCGGGGTCGGTGATCACGTACGCTTCGAAGTACAGCACGCGTTCGATGTCGCGCAGCGTCATGTCGAGCACGAGGCCCAGACGCGACGGCAGCGACTTCAGGAACCAGATGTGGGCGCAGGGCGCGGCCAGGTCGATGTGACCCATGCGCTCGCGACGCACCTTGGTCTGCGTGACTTCAACGCCGCACTTCTCGCAGATCACGCCGCGGTGCTTCAGGCGCTTGTACTTGCCGCACAGGCACTCGTAGTCCTTGATGGGGCCGAAGATCTTGGCGCAGAACAGACCGTCGCGCTCGGGCTTGAACGTGCGGTAGTTGATCGTCTCAGGCTTCTTCACCTCGCCGAAAGACCACGAACGGATCTTCTCGGGCGAAGCCATGCCGATCTTGATGGCATCGAAATGCTCATCGGGCGTGAATTGCTTGAACAGGTCGAGTAGCGATTTCATAAGACTCTTTCCCTTTTCAACTTAGGAACGCTCGAGCTCGATGTCGAGACCCAGCGAACGAATTTCCTTGACCAGCACGTTGAACGATTCCGGCATGCCGGCTTCGATCGAGTGCTCGCCCTTGACGATGCTTTCGTACACCTTGGTACGGCCTTGCACGTCGTCGGACTTCACGGTCAGCATTTCCTGCAGGACGTAGGCGGCGCCGTAAGCTTCCAGCGCCCACACTTCCATTTCACCGAAACGCTGGCCGCCGAACTGCGCCTTGCCGCCCAGCGGTTGCTGCGTGACGAGCGAGTACGGGCCGGTCGAACGCGCGTGCATCTTGTCGTCCACCAGGTGGTGCAGCTTCAAGAAGTGCATGTAGCCGACGGTGACGGGACGCTCGAACTGGTCGCCGGTGCGGCCGTCGTACAGGTACGCCTGCGTGCGCGTATCCGTCAGGCCCTTGAGCTTGGCGATGTCGTCCGGGTAGGCGAGCTTCAGCATGCCGCGGATTTCTTCTTCCGAGGCGCCGTCGAACACCGGCGTCGCGAAGGTCGCGCCGCTTTGCAGGTTGGCCGCCATATCGAGCAGCTCGGTGTCGCTCAGCTGGCCGAGCTCTTCCTTGCGGCCCGAGCCGTTGTACAGCTGCTCCAGGAACTTGCGCAGCTCGGCCACCTTGGCCTCTTGCTGCAGCATGTCACCGATGCGCTGGCCGATGCCCTTGCCGGCCCAGCCCAAGTGCACTTCAAGCACCTGGCCCACGTTCATCCGCGAAGGCACGCCCAGCGGGTTCAGGCAGATGTCGCACGGCGTGCCGTCGGCCATGTGGGGCATGTCTTCGACCGGAACGATCTTGGACACCACACCCTTGTTGCCGTGGCGGCCGGCCATCTTGTCGCCGGGTTGCAGGCGGCGCTTGACGGCCAGGTAGACCTTGACCATCTTGAGCACGCCCGCGGGCAGCTCGTCGCCCTGCGTGAGCTTCTTGCGCTTTTCTTCGAACGCGAGGTCGAAGCTGTGGCGCGTCTGCTCGAGCGAGTTCTTGATCGACTCGAGCTGCGAAGCCACTTCGTCTTCCGCCGGGCGGATGTCGAACCAGTGGAACTTCTCGACCGACGAAAGGTAGGCCTTGTCGAGCTTGGTGCCCTTGGCCAGCTTGTTCGGGCCGCCGTTGGCGACCTTGCCGGTCAGCAGCTTCTCGATACGGTCGAACGCGTCGGCTTCGACGATGCGCAGCTGGTCGTTCAGGTCGAGGCGGAAGCGCTTCAGCTCATCGTCGATGATCTGCTGGGCGCGCTTGTCGCGCTGGATGCCTTCGCGGGTGAACACCTGCACGTCGATCACGGTGCCTTGCGAGCCCTGGTCCACACGCAGCGAGGTGTCCTTCACGTCGGAAGCCTTCTCGCCGAAGATGGCGCGAAGCAGCTTCTCTTCAGGCGTCAGCGTGGTCTCGCCCTTCGGCGTGACCTTGCCCACCAGCGTGTCGCCCGGCTGCACTTCGGCGCCGACATAAATGATGCCGGATTCGTCGAGGCGGTTGAGCTGCTGCTCGGCCAGGTTCGGGATGTCGCGCGTGATTTCTTCGGCGCCCAGCTTCGTGTCGCGAGCCATCACCACCAGTTCCTCGATGTGGATCGAGGTGTAGCGGTCTTCGGCAACGACGCGTTCGGAGATCAGGATCGAGTCTTCGAAGTTGTAGCCGTTCCAGGGCATGAACGCGATCAGCATGTTCTGGCCGAGGGCCAGTTCGCCGAGGTCGGTCGATGCGCCGTCGGCCACCACGTCGCCCTTGGCGATCTTGTCGCCGCGCTTGACGATGGGACGCTGGTGGATGTTGGTGTTCTGGTTCGAACGCTGATACTTGATCAGGTTGTAGATGTCCACACCGACTTCACCGGCAGCCGCTTCGGCGTCGTTCACGCGCACCACGACACGGGTCGCATCGACGTAGTCGACGATACCGCCGCGGGTGGCCGTGACCACGGTGCCCGAGTCGACCGCGGAAACGCGCTCGATACCGGTACCGACCATCGGCTTTTCGGGACGCAGCACAGGCACGGCCTGACGCTGCATGTTGGCGCCCATCAGCGCGCGGTTCGCATCGTCGTGCTCCAGGAACGGCACGAGCGAGGCAGCCACCGACACGATCTGCGCGGGCGACACGTCCATGTACTGGATGCGCTCGGCACCCACCAGGATCGATTCGCCGGCTTCACGCGCCGAGACCAGATCGCCGGTCAGCTTGCCGTCCTTGTCCAGGACCGCGTTGGCCTGGGCGATGACGTACTTGCCTTCTTCGATGGCCGAGAGGTAGTCGATGTCCATCGTGACCTTGCTGTCGACCACGCGGCGGTACGGCGTCTCGATGAAACCGTATTCGTTCAGGCGGGCGTACAGAGCCAGCGAGTTGATCAGACCGATGTTCGGGCCTTCAGGCGTTTCGATCGGGCACACGCGGCCGTAGTGGGTCACGTGCACGTCGCGCACTTCGAAGCCTGCACGTTCGCGCGTCAGACCACCCGGGCCAAGGGCCGACACGCGGCGCTTGTGAGTGATTTCGGACAGCGGGTTCGTCTGGTCCATGAACTGCGACAGCTGCGACGCACCGAAGAATTCCTTCAGCGCGGCCGAGATCGGCTTGCTGTTGATCAGGTCGTGCGGCATCAGTGGCTCTTGCTCGGCCTGACCCAGACGTTCCTTCACGGCCTTCTCGATACGTGCCAGGCCGGTGCGGTACTGGTTTTCGGCCAGTTCGCCGACGCAACGCACGCGGCGGTTGCCCAGGTGGTCGATGTCGTCGACTTCGCCGTTTCCGTTGCGCAGGTCCACGAGGATCTTGACCACGGCCAGGATGTCTTCGTTGGTCAGCACCATCGGGCCGGTGGATTCGTCGCGGCCGACCTTGGCGTTGAACTTCATGCGGCCCACGCGCGACAGGTCGTACGTGTCCGGGTTGTAGAACAGGCGCTGGAACAGGGCCTGCACGGCGTCTTCCGTCGGCGGCTCGCCGGGGCGCATCATGCGGTAGATGGCCACGCGCGCGGCGAACTCGTCGACGGTTTCGTCGATGCGCAGCGTTTGCGAGATGTACGCGCCCTGGTCCAGTTCGTTCGTGTAGATGACCTGGATGTCCTGCACGCCCGAGGTGCGCAGCTTCTTCAGCAGTGCTTCGGTCAGTTCATCGTTGGCCTTGGCCAGAATTTCACCGGAGTCGGCGTCGACGATGTTGCGGGCGATCACGCGGCCGATCAGGAAGTCTTCCGGCACGCTGATGTGCGTGGTGCCGCCCTGCTCGAGCTCACGCGTGTGGCGCGCGGTGACGCGCTTGTCCTTGGCGACCACGACCTTGCCCGACTTGTCGGTGATGTCGAAGCGCGCGACTTCGCCGCGCAGGCGCTCGGAGACGAACTCCATCTGCGCGCCGCTGTCCATCAGGCGGAAGTTGTCGTTCACGAAGAAGTTCGCGAGGATCGATTCCGGGTTCAGGCCGATGGCCTTCAGCAGGATCGTGACCGGCATCTTGCGGCGACGGTCCACGCGGAAGTACAGCATGTCCTTCGGGTCGAATTCGAAGTCGAGCCACGAACCGCGGTAAGGAATCACGCGGGCCGAGAACAGCAGCTTGCCCGAGCTGTGCGTCTTGCCCTTGTCGTGTTCGAAGAACACGCCGGGCGAACGGTGCAGCTGCGAGACGATCACGCGCTCGGTGCCGTTGATGATGAACGAACCCTTGTCGGTCATGAGCGGCACTTCGCCCATGTAGACCTCTTGTTCCTTCACTTCCTTGACCACCTTCGACTGCGACGTCGACGACTCGCGGTCATAGATGATGAGCTGCACCTTGGCGCGCACGGCCGAGGCGAAGGTCAGACCACGGGTCTGGCACTCACGCACATCGAACGCCGGCTTCGCCAGGTTGTACTCGAGGAACTTCATCTCGACGAAACCGTTGTGCGAGACGATCGGGAAGGCGGCGTCGAATGCGGCCTGCAGGCCTTCGACGGTGCGTTGTTTGGGGGCGATGCCGGCTTGCAGGAACGCGGTGTACGCGTCTTTCTGCATCTGCAGCAGGTAAGGGATTTCGACGACGCTGTCGCGGTTACCGAAACTTTTTCGGATGCGCTTGCGTTCGGTGTAACTGTACGCGGACGATTGGGCCATGAGAGCTCCGGTGCTTGAGATCTTCAGCGACTTGTCAGCGATGCCGGACGAACGGCATCACTGCTTGGCGGCTGGCCACTACCAGCCGTTGGCGGACGGCGATGCATTGCACATCGCCCGAACCAAGGGGTCTTCTGCAGTCGGGTTCAGAAGACACTCAAAAATCGTCTTGGCTTTTGCTTTTCCGTCGACCTTTCGGTCTTCGGGAAAGCCGGAACCAAGCCGCCTTTTGGGTGCGCTCTGAAAGCGGCAAAGGCTGGAGGGCCTTTTCAGGCACCTCCAGCCCTCTAGGGGGTCTGAATTACTTCAGTTCCACCTTGGCGCCGGCATCTTCCAGCTTCTTCTTGGCGGCTTCAGCGTCAGCCTTCGACAGGCCTTCCTTGACAGCCTTGGGAGCGGCTTCCACCAGGTCCTTGGCTTCCTTGAGGCCCAGGCCGGTGATTTCGCGCACGGCCTTGATCGCCGACACCTTGTTCGCGCCAGCATCCATCAGCATGACGTTGAATTCGGTTTGTTCTTCAGCGACTGCAGCGGCAGGGCCGGCAGCTGCGGGGCCTGCCATGGCGGCAGCGCTCACGCCAAACTTCTCTTCGATGGCTTTCACCAGGTCGTTGAGTTCCAGGACCGTCATGCCGTCAAGCGCGGTCAGAAATGCGTCTTTATCGAATGCCATTTTTGTTTCCTAACAATTGGGTTGAATATTTCGAACGCGGGCCGCTTACGCGGGCTGCGCTTCGGCTTCCGCCGGTGCATCGGTTGCGGGTGCTGCTTCGCCTTCGCCACGCTTCGCGGCCAGCGCCGCGAGAACGCGTGCCGTACGGGAAATCGGGGATTGCATCAAGCCCAGCAACTGCGCCAACAGCACTTCCTTCGAAGGGATGCTTGCGAGCTGCTTCACGCCGTTCACGTCCAGGGCCTTGCCGCCAAACGCACCACCGCGAATCACCAACTTGTCGTTGGTCTTCGCGAAGTCGGCCACCACCTTGGCGGCGGCCACTGCGTCTTCGGAAAAGCCGTAGATCAGCGGACCGGTCATCTGGTCGCCAATGACTTCAAATGCGCTACCAGCCACAGCACGGCGTGCCAGGGTGTTCTTCAGAACACTCAGGGTCACACCCTTGCTGCGAGCTTCGGCACGCAGTTTGGTCATGTCGGCAACCGAAATACCACGGTATTCCGCCATCACGAGCGTTTGAGCTTTTGCGGCGAGGCTGGTCACATCACTGATGACCGCTTCTTTCTCACTGCGATTCAGACTCAAGGTCTACTCCTTTTAATGCGACCTTCGGCCGGGGCCTCGGATCGCGCTTCATGCAGCGACCAACTGTTTCGGAACAAAATCAAATTCCTTGCAGTGGGGTCGCCATCTGCGCTGGATACCGGAAGGATCGATCCGGCCATTAAGTGCAGCGCCCTGCACACCAGCGGTCTTGGATGGCTCGCGGCAACCGAAGCTGCCGCGACCCACCACATTCGCCCTGCTCCTTTCGGAGCCGGGCCAATCTCTTCAGCTCGCCGAGATGGTTTGCGTGTCCACGCGGACACCCAGACCCATGGTCGACGACACAGCCACCTTGCGCAGGTACACACCCTTGCTGGTCGCGGGCTTGGCCTTGACCAGAGCGTCGATCAGCGCAGCGAGGTTGCCTTGCAGCTTGTCGTTGTCGAACGAGCGACGGCCGATCGTGCCGTGGATGATGCCGGCCTTGTCGACGCGGAACTGGACCTGGCCAGCCTTGGCGTTCTTGACAGCGGTTGCGACGTCAGGCGTCACGGTGCCAACCTTGGGGTTGGGCATCAGGCCACGCGGGCCGAGGATCTGACCGAGCGTACCGACGACGCGCATGGCGTCAGGGGCAGCGATCACGACGTCGAAAGGCATGTCGCCAGCCTTGACCATCGCAGCCAGGTCGTCCATGCCGACGATGTCGGCGCCGGCGGCCTTGGCTTCTTCAGCCTTGGCGCCTTGGGCGAACACAGCCACGCGCTTGGTCTTGCCGGTGCCGTTCGGCAGCACGACAGCGCCGCGAACCACTTGGTCCGACTTCTTCGCGTCGATGCCGAGCTGCACAGCCACGTCGATCGATTCGTCGAACTTGGCGGTGGCGGCATCCTTGACGATGACGATGGCGTCAGCCAAGGCGTACAGCTTGTTGCTGTCGACCTTGCCTTCGAGCGACTTTTGCTTCTTGGTGATCTTGGACATTTACACGCCCTCCACATTCACGCCCATCGAGCGGGCCGAGCCGGCGATGGTGCGAACTGCTGCGTCGAGGTCGGCGGCAGTCAGGTCCTTCATCTTGGCCTTGGCAATTTCTTCGAGCTGAGCGCGCGTGATCTTGCCGACCTTGTCGGTGTGCGGACGGGCCGAGCCCTTGTCCAGCTTGATGGCCTTCTTGATCAAGGTGATCGCCGGGGGCGTCTTGATGATGAAGGTGAAGCTCTTGTCAGCGAACGCGGTGATGACCACCGGCAGCGGCAGACCCGGCTCGACGCCTTGGGTTTGCGCGTTGAACGCCTTGCAGAACTCCATGATGTTCAAACCACGCTGGCCCAGTGCGGGACCGATGGGTGGTGACGGGTTGGCCTTACCAGCTGGCACTTGCAGCTTGATGAAGCCGACGATTTTTTTCGCCATGCTTTGCTCCTTGCGGGTGATATCGCCTGGGCTTTCGCCGCGGCTCCCCGGGGTTAAACGACTCTTCGATCAAGGCCGCGCGCCGAGTCGGACAACGCGCAGCCGGAAACTGGCAGGCCCACCCGAAGGCAGGCCAGGGGATCAGGTCTTCTCGACCTGACCGAATTCGAGCTCCACAGGGGTGGCGCGGCCAAAAATCATGACCGACACGCTGACCTTGCTCTTCTCGTAGTTGACGTCTTCCACCGTGCCATTGAAGTCGGTGAACGGGCCTTCCTTGACGCGCACGAACTCACCCACCGTGAACTCGACCTTGTGGCGCGGCTTCTCGGTGCCCTGCTGCATCTGGTTGACGATGTCCTCGACTTCCTTCTGCGAGATCGGGGCCGGACGGTTCTTGGCGCCGCCCACGAAACCCGTCACCTTGTTGGTGTGCTTCACCAGGTGCCAGCTCTCGTCGTCCATGATCATTTCGACCAGCACGTAGCCCGGGAAGAAACGGCGCTCGGTGGTGCGCTTCTGGCCGTTCTTGATCTCGACCACTTCTTCGGTCGGAACGAGGATGCGGCCGAACTTGTCTTGCATGCCGGCGCGGGTGATGCGCTCGGTGATGTTGCGCTCGACAGCCTTCTCCATGCCCGAATAGGCATGCACCACGTACCAACGCAGATCAGGGTTGGCAGCAGGCATCAGAAGGGGGTTTTTCTCCTCTTCCGGCGTGCTCGGCGTGGTTTCAACTGCGTCGTCGGTCATTATTTTCTCCAGCCCAGAATGAGGTCAAAGAACACCCATTCGAGCGTCTTGTCGGTGAGCCAGAGGAAGACGGACATGATCGCCACGAAGGCGAACACATAGGCCGTCATCTGCATCGATTCCTTGCGGGTCGGCCAGACAACCTTCTTGACCTCGCGCCACGAGTCACGACCGAAAGCCCACAGCTGACGGCCATTCTCGGAGCTGCCGAAGGCGCCCACGGCCGCGGCCAAGCCGACCAGCAGAGCAGCCCATTGCACCAGCGAGCCTTGGCGCGACAGCAGGTAGAACGCCACGATGGCGCCCACTGCCAGCACCACCGCCGCAGCCAGCTTGGCTTTGTCGGCGCCCGTGCTCACGGTTTCGATTTGAGAAGTGGCCATGTTCGGCTGGTTTCCTGTGGCCTTTCGGCCTTCAATTCAATGCATCCCTTGAGACGCCGAAGCCCATCGGATCGCGATGGGCTTGTCGGGGCGCCACCTAGGTGGCAGGGGCAGTAGGAATCGAACCTACAACCTTCGGTTTTGGAGACCGACGCTCTGCCAATTGAGCTATACCCCTCCGGTACTCTTTACGCTTGGCTTAGATGTCGAGGATCTTGGCCACGACGCCCGAACCCACGGTACGGCCGCCTTCACGGATGGCGAAGCGCAGGCCTTCTTCCATCGCGATCGGGTTGATCAGCTTGACGGTGATGCTGACGTTGTCGCCGGGCATGACCATTTCCTTGTCCGCGGGCAGCTCGATCGCGCCGGTCACGTCCGTCGTGCGGAAGTAGAACTGCGGACGGTAGTTGTTGAAGAACGGCGTGTGACGGCCGCCTTCGTCCTTGGACAGGACATACACCTCGGCGGTGAAATGCACGTGCGGCTTGATCGAGCCGGGCTTGCACAGCACTTGGCCGCGCTCGACTTCTTCGCGCTTCGTGCCGCGCAGCAGCACGCCGACGTTGTCGCCAGCCTGACCTTGGTCCAGCAGCTTGCGGAACATTTCCACGCCGGTGCAGGTGGTCTTGACGGTCGGGCGGATGCCGACGATTTCGATTTCTTCGCCGACCTTGATCACGCCGCGCTCGACAGCGCCGGTCACCACGGTGCCGCGACCCGAGATCGAGAACACGTCTTCGACGGGCATCAGGAACGTGCCGTCCACAGCGCGCTCAGGCGTGGGGATGTACGTGTCCAGCGCTTCGGCCAGCTTCAGGATGGCTTCTTCGCCCAGCTTGCCCTTGTCGCCTTCGAGGGCGAGCTTGGCCGAGCCGTGGATGATGGGGGTGTCGTCGCCAGGGAACTCGTACTTGTCGAGCAGCTCGCGCACTTCCATTTCGACCAGCTCGAGCAGCTCGGCGTCGTCGACCATGTCGCACTTGTTCAGGAAAACGATGATGTAGCCCACGCCCACCTGGCGAGCCAGCAGGATGTGTTCACGGGTCTGGGGCATCGGGCCGTCAGCGGCCGAGCACACCAGGATGGCGCCGTCCATCTGAGCGGCGCCCGTGATCATGTTCTTCACGTAGTCGGCGTGGCCGGGGCAGTCGACGTGTGCGTAGTGGCGGTTGGCCGTTTCGTACTCGACGTGCGCGGTGTTGATCGTGATGCCGCGGGCCTTTTCTTCGGGCGCTGCGTCGATCTGGTCGTAAGCCTTGGCTTCGCCGCCGAACTTGGACGACAGAACGGTTGCGATCGCAGCCGTCAGCGTGGTCTTGCCGTGGTCAACGTGACCGATCGTGCCCACGTTCACGTGCGGCTTGGTGCGGGTGAATTTACCTTTTGCCATTTTTCGACTCCGAAAAAAACGATTTCAACGCATGCAGATGGGTCGCAAGCCTGTCGTTGCAACCCCAGAAAACTGGTGCCCTTTGCGGGAATCGGACCCGCGACCTCTCCCTTACCAAGGGAGTGCTCTACCACTGAGCCAAAAGGGCTTTTGTTCTAACCAAATCGCTTCCGGCGCCGAACCGGGTCTCTGGAGCGGGAGACGGGAATCGAACCCGCGTCATCAGCTTGGAAGGCTGGGGTTCTACCATTGAACTACTCCCGCATCGGGGGCACTTCAAGGCACCCAAAGCGCTAGATCCAATCGCTCTTAGAAACCAAATTCATCGCTGGTGGAGAGGGCTGGATTCGAACCAGCGTACTCGTAAGAGGGCAGATTTACAGTCTGCTGCCATTAACCACTCGGCCACCTCTCCGGCGAACCTCGAAATATAGCACGATTTTGTGACTACACAGGATTCCCAGCAAAAGATGAAGCTTGGAAACCTGCTCGAGGTGTGTAGCCCCCGATTATGAGCGAAGTTCGGAGCCTCCTGGCTGCTGCGCCTCGCGCCATGCACGGGCTTGGCCAAAATGACCGCAGCCGATGAACGGGACGGGCGGCCGGAGCGCAGAAAGCGGCGAGGGATGATTCGACATCAGTACCTTATGGCGCTCTACGTCAATCAACGCGCGCTTACTTTGCGCGTGCGAGCCCCATAGCATAAAAACAACAGGCCGTTCGCCCTGCGCCACGTGGCGAATCACGGCGTCGGTGAGCACCTCCCAACCGCGGCCTGCATGGCTGGCCGGCTGGGCTTCTTCAACCGTGAGACAGGTGTTGAGCAGCAGCACGCCGTGCGTCGCCCACTTCACGAGACTGCCGCCCGGGTTCGGAAATGCCGGCGGCGGCGTGCCCAGGTCGCGCTGGAGTTCCTTGAAGATGTTGCGCAGCGACGGCGGCAGGGCCACGCCCGACGCTACCGAGAAGGCCAGCCCTTCGGCCTGCCCTCGCCCGTGGTACGGGTCCTGGCCCAGGATCACGACCCGCACGTCTTCCGGCGGCGTGAGTTCCAGCGCCCGCAACGGCTGCGGCGGAAAGATCACCGCCCCGGCGTCGAGCCGCTCGCGCAGAAAACCCTGCAGCTTCTGGCCGACTGCGCCCGCAAAGAAATCGTCGACCAGCGGCTGCCAGCCCGTCGCCACCGGCCAGTCGGCAGGATCGCTGCTCGACAGCTGATCCGGCCGGGTCATTTGAACAACGCAGCGAGGGCCTCGCCGGGTTCCTTGGCGCGCATGAACGCTTCGCCGACCAGGAAGGCGTTGACGCCCGCGGCGCGCAGCGTGGCGACGTCCTCGCGCGTGGCAATGCCCGACTCGGTCACCGGTAGACGGTCCGCCGGCAGCCTGGGCAACAAATCGATCGTCGCCTGGATCGACACCTCGAAGTTGCGCAGGTTGCGGTTGTTCACGCCGATGAGCGCCGTCTTGAGCTTCAGCGCGCGCTCCAACTCGGCCGCGTCGTGCACCTCGACCAGCACCGCCATGCCCAATCCACGCGCGATGGCTTCGTAGTCCTTCATCTGCGCGTCGTCGAGGCAGGCGGCGATCAGCAGGATCGCGTCGGCGCCCATCGCGCGCGACTCGTACACCTGGTAGGCGTCGATGATGAAGTCCTTGCGCAGCACGGGCAGGTCGCACGAGGCGCGCGCCTGCTTGAGGTAGTCGACGCCGCCTTGGAAGAACTGCTTGTCGGTCAGCACTGAGAGGCAGGCCGCGCTGACCACGCCGTCGCCCTCGGCATAGCTTTGCGCGATGTCGGCCGGAATGAAGTCTTCGCGCAGCACGCCCTTGCTCGGGCTGGCCTTCTTGACTTCGGCGATCACCGCCGCCTGGCCGGCCGCGATCTTGGCGCGCAAGGCGGCTTCGAAGTCGCGCGTGAGCACGCGGCTCTCGGCGTCGAAGCGCACGGCTTCGAGCGAGGCGCGCTTCAGCGCAGCGGCGACTTCCTGGCGTTTGACGGCGACGATCTTGTCGAGAATGTCTGACATGGCTTGCTCTGCTTTCGATGGCACGACGGCCTGATTCTCAGAAGGAAGTGGAGGCCTTGACCAGCTCTGCGAGCTTGGCCTTCGCCGCACCGGACGCGATGGCCTGGCGCGAGCGCTCCACGCCCGCCGGCACCGAGTCGACCACGTTGGCTGCGTACAGCGCCGCGCCTGCATTGAGGAGCACGATATCCAGCGCCGGGCCGGCCTGGTTGTCCAGCACGCCGATCAGCATGGTCTTCGACTGCTCGGGCGTCTCGACGCGCAGCGAACGGTTGCTCGCCATCTGGAAGCCGAAGTCTTCCGGGTGCAACTCGTACTCGCGGATTTCGCCGTCCTTGAGCTCGCCGATCATGGTGGCGGCGCCCAGCGAGATCTCGTCCATGCCGTCGCGGCCGTAGACCACCAGCGCATGCTCTGCGCCGAGGCGTTGCAGCGCGCGCACCTGGATGCCCACGAGGTCGGGGTGGAACACGCCCATCAGGATGTTCGGTGCGCCGGCCGGGTTGGTCAGCGGGCCGAGGATGTTGAAGATCGTCTTGATGCCGAGTTCCTTGCGCACCGGCGCGACGTTCTTCATCGCGGGATGGTGGTTCGGCGCAAACATGAAGCCGATGCCGACCTGCGCGATGCACTGCGCGATCTGCTCGGGCTTGAGGTTGATGTTAACGCCCAGCGACTCCAGCACGTCGGCACTGCCCGACTTGCTCGACACGCTGCGCCCGCCGTGCTTGCTGACCTTGGCGCCGGCCGCGGCCGCCACGAACATCGAGCAGGTCGAGATGTTGAAGGTGTGCGAGCCGTCGCCGCCGGTGCCGACGATGTCCACGAGGTTCGTGGTGTCGGCCACGGGCACCTTGGTCGACACCTCGCGCATCACCTCTGCCGCGGCGGTGATCTCGCCGATGGTTTCCTTCTTGACGCGCAGGCCGGTGATCAGCGCGGCCATCATCACGGGCGAACACTCGCCGCTCATGATGAGTCGCACGATGTGCAGCATCTCGTCGTGGAAGACTTCGCGGTGTTCGATGGTGCGCTGCAGCGCTTCCTGGGGGGTGATCATGAAGAGTCTCCTCGGTGTGTGCGTGTAGCCAGGCCTCAGGCCTTGAAGAAGCCGCGGATCGCCGCGACAGCGCGGTCGACGCCCGCGGCATCGACATCCAGGTGCGTCACGAAGCGCAGGCGATACAGCCCGGTCGCAAGGATGCCCTGCTGGTTGAGGCTGGCGAGCAGCTCCGAAGAACGCGCCTGCGCCGCGCCCGTGAGATCGACGAACACGATGTTCGTGTGCGGCGCCTCGACGGTCAGGCCTTCAATGCCTTCGAGCCCCTGTGCGAGCCGTTGCGCCAGCGCATGGTCGTCGGCGAGGCGGTCGATGTGGTGATCGAGCGCATGCGACGCGGCTGCAGCCAGCAACCCCGCCTGCCGCATGCCGCCGCCCGCCATCTTGCGGATGCGGTGCGCGCGCGCGATGAAGTCACGCGAGCCGACCAGTGCCGAGCCGATCGGTGCGCCCAGGCCCTTGCTGAAGCACACCGACACGCTGTCGAAGCACTGCGCGATGCGGCGGGCTTCGGCGCGGATATCGGTTCGCTGGTTCAGCGCCGCCTGCGCGGTGGCCGCATTGAAGAGCCGCGCGCCATCGAGGTGCCGCTGCAGTCCCTTGCGCTTGGCCAGATCGGTCGCGGCCTGCACGTAGTCGAACGGCAGCAGCTTGCCGCCCAGCGTGTTCTCCAGCGCCAGCAGCTTCGTGCGCGCAAAGTGGGCGTCGTCGGGCTTGATGGCCGCCTCGATCTGCGCGAGCGGCAGCGTGCCGTCGGGCGCATGGTCCAGCGGCTGCGGCTGCACGCTGCCGAACACCGCAGCGCCGCCGCCTTCCCAGCGATAGGCATGCGCCTGCTGGCCGACGATGTACTCGTCGCCACGGCCGCAGTGCGACAGGATCGCGCACAGGTTGCTCTGCGTGCCCGTGGGCACGAAGAGCGCCGCCTCGAAGCCCAGCAGCGCGGCGATCTTCTCCTGCAGCGCGTTCACGCTCGGGTCGGCGCTGAAGACGTCGTCGCCCAGCGGCGCGGCCGCCATGGCTTCGCGCATCGCGGGCGTGGGCTGCGTGACGGTGTCGCTGCGCAGGTCGACAAGGGAAGAGCGGTCGGTCATGGGGATCAGTCCAGGAAGTTCTTGAGCATGGCGTGGCCGTGCTCGGTGAGGATCGATTCGGGATGGAACTGCACACCTTCGATGCGCACGTCGTGCGTGAAGCCGGTGTGCCGCACGCCCATGATCTCGCCGTCGTCGGTCCAGGCGGTGACAGCCAGCGCCTTCGGGCAGCTCTCGCGCTCGATCGAGAGCGAGTGGTAGCGGTTGACGATGAACTTCTCGGGCAGCCCCGCGAACACGCCTTCTTGCGTGGTCGTGATCTCGCTGGTCTTGCCGTGCATGAGCTGCTGCGCCCGCACGATCTTGCCGCCGAAGGCCGCGCCGATGGCCTGGTGACCGAGGCACACGCCCAGGATGGGCAGCTTGCCCGCGAAGGCCTCGATGGCCGCCACCGACACCCCCGCCTCGGCCGGCGAACACGGCCCGGGTGATACCACCAGCCGCGTCACGCCCGAAGCGATCAGCTCGCCGAGCTGCTCAATGGTGATCTCGTCGTTGCGATGCACCTGCACGTCCGCGCCCAGCTCGCCGAAGTACTGGACGATGTTGTAGGTGAACGAATCGTAGTTGTCGATCATCAGCAGTTTCATGGCTTGCTCACAATCCGGTGCACGCCCTTCACGACAGGGAACACGTTGAAGTTGATGAGAAGGCCCAGCTTGAGGCCCGACAGGCGCAATGCGGCCAGCACCTGCGCACGGTGCAAATCGGTCAGCACATCGACCGCCTTGAGTTCGACGATGACCGACTGCTCGATCACGAAGCCTGCGCGGTACACCTCGCCGAGCGAACGGCCCTTGTAGGTGGCCGACAGCACCACGTCGCGCGTGAAGCCGATCTCGCGTTCGGCGAGTTCGATGGCCAGCGCCGCGGCGTAAGCCCCTTCATCGAGCCCCGTTCCGAGCACGCGCTGCACCTCGACGGCGGCGCCGATGATCTCGTGCGAGAAATCGTTCTGAATGTCCGGTGCGTTGCTCATTCCAGGCCTTCCTCGACCAGTTCGGCGGCACGCAACAGTGCGCGCGCCTTGGCTTCTGTTTCTTTCCACTCCAGCTCGGGCACCGAGTCGGCCACGACGCCGGCTGCGGCCTGCACGTGCAGCATCTGGTCCTTCACGATGCCGGTGCGGATCGCGATCGCCACGTCCATATCGCCGGCATAGCTGATGTAGCCGCAGGCGCCGCCGTAGAGCCCGCGCTTGGTGGGCTCGAGCTGGTCGATCAGTTCCATCGCATGCACCTTCGGCGCGCCGGTCAGCGTGCCGGCGGGGAACGTGGCCTTGAGCACGTCGATGGCGGTCATGCCGTCCTTCAGCGTGCCTTCGACGTTGCTCACGATGTGCATCACGTGGCTGTAGCGTTCCACCGCGAAGGCCTCGGTCACCTTCACGGTGCCGGTCTTGGCGATGCGGCCGATGTCGTTGCGCGCCAAGTCGATCAGCATCACGTGCTCGGCGCGTTCCTTCGGATCGTTGATGAGTTCCACCTCGGCCGCCTTGTCGAGCTCGAGCGAGGCACCGCGCGGGCGCGTGCCGGCCAGCGGGCGGATGGTGATCTTCTGCTCGCCGTCGCCGGTGTTCTCCTGGCGCACCAGGATCTCGGGCGAGGCGCCCACCACGTGAAAGTCGCCCAGGTTGTAGTAGTACATGTAGGGCGACGGGTTCAGCGAACGCAGCGCGCGGTACAGCGACAGCGGCGACTCGGTGTAGCGCTTGCTGATGCGCTGGCCCACCTGCACCTGCATGAAGTCGCCGGCGGCGATCATCTCTTTCGCGCGCTCGACAGCGGCGATGTAGTCGGCCTTGGCAAAGCTGCGCTCGGGCGGATGCGCCTGCGTGGGCTTCACGACGGGCGCGCTCACCGAGTACTTGAGCTTGTCCTTCAGCTCGCGCAGGCGGCGCTTGCCCACGGCATAGGCCTCGGGCTGCTTCGGGTCGGCGTAGACGATGAGGTAGAGCTTGCCCGACAGGTTGTCGATGACCGCGAGTTCTTCGCACTGCAGCAGCAGGATGTCGGGGCAGCCCAGCGTGTCGGGCGGGCAGCTTTTTTCGAGCTTGCGCTCGATGTGGCGCACGGTGTCGTAGCCGAAGTAGCCGGCCAGGCCGCCACAGAAGCGCGGCAGGCCGGGCCGCAGCGCAACCTTGAATCGCTTCTGGTAGTCGGCCACGAAGTCCAGCGGATTGCCCTTGGCGGTCTCGACGACCTGGCCGTCGGTCACCACTTCGGTGACGGCCTCTGCGCCGAAGCCCGAAGCACGCAGCAGCGTACGCGCGGGCAATCCGATGAAGCTGTAGCGCCCGAAGCGCTCGCCGCCGACGACCGATTCGAGCAGGAAGCTGTGCTTGCCGCCGCCCTGCGAGTGGGCGAGTTTCAGGTAAAGGGAAAGAGGGGTTTCGAGGTCGGCAAAGGCCTCGGCCATCAGCGGGATGCGGTTGTAGCCCTGGGCGCTGAGGCTCTTGAATTCAAGTTCGGTGATCACGGATCGTTCTCCAGTTGCCGGCCGACGCTCCTTCGGTCGGTGGCAAGGTCATTCACTGGTGGCCCGGAGTCGAGGGGATCGATCCGGCGCCGCGGGCGCACGGCGTGCGCCGTGCAATCAAACAGTCAGCGATGTATGGCGACGCCAGGGCCAGGCTCCCCGGCTGCCTTCACCTGTTTGAATGATGTGATGAACGAACATGGAGCGCCGAGTTTAGCCCACGAAAACGGCGCCTTGTGCAACGGCTGGCTTCAGGGTTCCCCCGGGCCCTGCGCGATAAAACAAAAAGATACATTCGCACGACCGTTCGCAAATTCAAGGAGACTCACTTGTTCGCCCTCCCGCTCCCGGCCGTGTTCTCCCGCCTCGCGGCGCTCGTTTTTCTTTCCGCCGCGCTCTGCGGTGGCGCCTTCGCGGCGCAGGTCGACGTGGCCGGCATCAAGCTCGAAGACCAGATGGACTTGCGCGGCGCCCCGCTGCAGCTCAATGGCGCAGGCATCCGCTACAAGACCATCATCAAGGTCTACACGGCCGGCCTGTACCTGGGCAAGAAGGCCTCGACCCCCGAAGAGGCGCTGGCCGTGCCGGGCCCCAAGCGCGTGGCGATCACGATGCTGCGCGACATCGACGCCAACGAGCTCGGCAAGCTGTTCGTGAAGGGCGTGGAAGACAACTCGCCCAAGAGCGAGATGGTCAATCTGATCCCCGGCCTGCTGCGCATGGGCCAGATGTTCGCGGACCAGAAGCAGCTCAAGGCGGGCGACACCTTCACCATCGACTGGCTGCCCGGCACGGGCACGCTGATCACGGTGCGCGGCGTGCCGCAGCCCGATCCGGTGAAGGAGGTGGCGTTCTTCAATGCGCTGATGCGCATCTGGCTCGGCCCGAACCCGGCCGACTGGAAGCTGAAGGACGCGCTGCTCGGAAAGCAGTAAAGAGGCAGCCCTCAGGCCGCCGCGAACTCGGCCAGCGAATCCACGAACCCGTCCGCATCCACGCCGCGCACCGGCTCGCCGTGGTTGTAGCCGTAGGTCACGAGCACGACGGGGCAGCCGGCGGCGCGTGCCGCACGCGCGTCGTTGCTCGAGTCGCCGACCATCAGCGTGCGCGACGGCACCGTGCCCAGCGCTTCGCAGGTCTTCAGCAGCGGCAGCGGATCGGGCTTCTTGCGCTCGAAGGCATCGCCGCCGAACACCTGCTCGAAGAAGCCGTCGAGCCCCTTCGCGGCCAGCAGCGGCTTGGCGAAAGCCGTCGGCTTGTTCGTGAGGCAGGCCAGCCGCAGCCCGCGCGCGCGCAGCGCCTTCAGGCCTTCGACCACACCGGGGTACGCGGCCGAATGGCGGCCGTTGATCTCCAGATAGTGGTGCTGGTAGCGCTCCCACGCGCGATCGAAAAGCGCCGCCGGGGCCGGCGCCCCCACATGCGCCAGCGCCGACAGGATCAGGTGCTCCGAGCCCTTGCCCACCATGCGTTCGATGGCGGCGGGCTGCACCGGCGGCAGGTCGAGGTCGCGCAGCATGCGGTTCAGGGCCTCGGCAAAGTCGCCGAGCGTGTCGACCATGGTGCCGTCGAGGTCGACGATGGCAGCGTCGAAGAGGGAGTGGTCGAAGTTGATGGCGTTCAAAGCAGGCAAATAGAGTTCGAAAAACTGCTTGGTACTTTACCGGGCATGAAGAAAGAGAGCGCCAGACATTTCAAAGATCCTGGAAAAGAGGCGAAGTCGCAAGCCGTGTTCACAGGAGAGTTCGGAACGGTCGATACCAACGAGCGCCGATCTTTCATCTCGATGCGACGCCTCCGGCCGAGTCGATGTTGATCTTCGACCCTGAAGGCTTCAACCGGCTTGCCAGAAAATCCAGCAGTGCGCGGTGCACCGCCGTACTGTGCCGGCGCTCCAGGTACACGGCGGACAGCCACATGTCGCTGCGAACGAACTGCGACAGCACGGGCACCAGGCGCCCGCTCTCGACGTAGGGCTCGAGCATCACCGAGGGCAGGTAGACGACGCCTGCGCCAAGCAGGGCCGCCTGGATCAGCGGGCTGGCTTCCGTCGCGTCCAACGGTCCACGGACGGCGACCTCGAGCGGCTGACCGTCGACTTCGAAACGCCACTTGGGCAGCGGATTCAGATGGCTGCTGAACAGCGCGATGTGATGCGCAAGCTCGCCCGGATGGGCAGGCACACCATGCGTGCGCCAGTAGGCAGGCGCCGCGCAGACAGTGAGCTGCATCGACACCAGTTTTCGAACGATCAGGTTCTTGTTGGCCAAGACGCCGAAGCGAAGCGCGATGTCGATGCCCTCCTCCGCAAGATCGACCATGCGGTTCGTGAGCACGAGACTGATGCTGACCTCCGGATAGTGGCCAAGAAAGGCGTTGATCAGTGCCGGCAGTTCCGTCAGCTCCATGCCGTAAGGCGCCGAGATGCGCACGCGCCCGCTGGGAATCCGCGCGCGATCCTGGAGCTCGGCTTGCGTAACGTCGGCCAGTTCGAGCATGGGCCTGCTTCTTTCGAGCAGCAAGGCGCCGGCGTCGGTCAGGCTGACGGCATGGCTGGTCCGGTTCAGCAATCTGACACCGAAGCGGCTCTCGAGGGCCGCGATGTATTTGCTGACGGTGCCCTTGGACAGCGAAAGATGCTTGGCCGTGCGGGAGAAGCTCCCCGAAGTGGCGACCTCGCTGAATGTGCGCAGGAGATCCAGGCTGTCCACGATGTTCTCCTTCTTGTTGGTCAGGGCGATGCTGGTGCGAGCATCTCGGACAGGTGCTCAGGCGAGTCCCAGCTTTTTTCTCAGGCTCGCATCCACCGGTCCTGCCGGCATGAAGCGGCGCAATTTCGTCAGCAACGACGCCTCCCCCGGCGGCGTGCAACGCATGCGCCAGGGGCCGAGCGCCGCCTCGACGATGGTGCTCGCCACGCCGTGCGGCTCGGGCGCACTGCTCACGCTGTCGGCCACGGAAAGCGACACCAGGTCGCGCTCGCGGTCATAGCCCGCGATCCGCGCCTTGACACGGGGCGCATTGGCATCGAGGTGGGTCCGGGTGAAGGCCGGCTGCACCAGCGTGGCGCGAATGCCGAACTGGCGCACTTCGTGATCCAGCGACTCCGACAGCCCCTCCACCGCATGCTTGCTGGCCGCATACAGGCCCATGTACGGCGCCGGAAGCACACCGAGCACGGAACTCACGTTGACGATGCGCCCACGGCGTTTCTCACGCATGTGGGCGAGCACCGCGCGCGTCACGCGCAGCATGCCGAAGACGTTGGTGTCGAACAATTCCGCGGCCTCCGCTGTCGCGGTTTCCTCGGCCGCACCGATCATCATCATCCCCGCGTTGTTGACCAGCACGTCGATGCGCGTGGCACGGTCGATGACGGATGCGATGCCCCGCTGAACCGAGCCTTCGTCCCGGACGTCCATCTCGACGAATTCGACACCGGGCAGCGAAGGTGCCTTGCGCAGGTCGCGCACGGTGCCGAACACGCGGCAGCCTCGCGCCACGAAAATTTCCGCGGCGGCGCGTCCGATGCCGGAGGACGCGCCCGTCACGACAACGACTGATGAACTCGACATGACTGGCTCCTTCGATCTTGATGAATGGTGATGAAGCGCATCAGTGCGCGGCCTGGGTCGCATTGCCGGGTTTGATCCGGAACCAGATCGCGTACATCGCCGGCAGGAACACCAGCGTCAGGATCGTTCCCGCGAAGGTGCCGCCGATCAGCGTGTACGCCAATGCGCCCCAGAACACCGAATGCGTCAGCGGAATGAACGCGAGGATCGCCGCCAGCGCCGTCAGGATCACAGGCCGGGCGCGCTGCACGGTCGCCTCGACAACCGCATGGAACGGATCGAGCCCCTCCTGCTGGTTGTGGTGGATCTGACCGAGCAGGATCAGTGTGTTGCGCATCAGGATGCCCGACAGCGCGACAAGCCCCACGAGCGCATTGATGCCGAAGGGCTGCTGGAACAGCAGCAAGGTCGGCACCACGCCGATCAGCCCGAGCGGACTCGTGAGGAACACCATGACCATCGCGGAGATCGAGCGCACCTGAAAGATGATGATGAGCAGCGTGATCGCCAGCATGATGGGGAACAACGGCAGCATCGCCGCGGTCGCCTTCTCCGACTCCTCGATGGAGCCCGCCTGGACGATGCGGTAGCCAGCCGGCAGCTTCTGCATCAGGGGCTGCAATTGCGCAGTGATCGCTGTCGATACGTCGGGCGGCTGCAGCCCGTCGGCGATGTCGCCCTGCACCGTGATCGTGGGCATGCGGTCACGTCGCCGCATGACCGGTTCTTCCATGCGCACTTCGACCTCGCCGACCTGCGACAGCGGAATGCGCTGGCCGCCCGCACCGGCGAGCGTGAAGTCCACGAGCTTCGCGGGATCGAGCCGGGTGCTGCCGGCCGAACGGGCCACCACCTGCACGGTGCGGATGTCCTCGCGCACGGTCGTCACAGGCACGCCGCTCAGGAGAAATTGCAGTTGCTGCGCCACGGCGCTGGAGCTCAGCCCCACGGCCTGCAGGCGGTCCTGTTTCAGGGTGAAGTGCAGCGTGGGCGTGCGGGTGCCCCAGTCGGTGCTGACGGTGCGCATCATCGGGCTGGCGTCCATCACCTGCCGCACCTCTGCCGCAATCCTTCGCAGTTCGTTCGCATCGGGCCCGGAGACACGGTAGGCCACGGGGAACGGCGAGTACGGCCCGAACACGAGCTGGGTCACGCGCACCCGCGCCCCGGACGCAAGGCCATCGGCAATGGCCTGGCGCAACCGGTGCTTCAGGGCCTCACGCTCCTCCTGGCTGGCCGTGCGCACCACGATCTTGGCGAACGACGGATCGGGCAGTTCAGGCCCCATCGCGAAGTAGAAGCGGGGCGCGCCCTGTCCGATGTAGGCCGTGACGATCTGGGCCTCCGGCTGCGTGGAGAGCCAGGCCTCGACCTTGGCCGTCGCGTCGCTGGTCTGCGTGATCGACGTGCCGTAGGGCATCTGCACTTCGACCAGGACCTCAGGGCGGTCGGAGATCGGGAAAAACTGCTTCTTGACCACACCCATACCGAGGATCGACACCACAAAGAGTGCGACGACGGCGCCCGCCACCCACCACTTGCGCGCGATGACACGCGCCAGCACATGACGCAGCCGGTTGTAGCGCGGCGTGCCGTAGATCGCGGCATGGCCACCTTCGATCTTCTTGAAGTTCGGCAGCAGCTTCACGCCCAGGTAAGGCGTGAACACCACGGCGACCACCCAGGATGCGATCAGCGCGATGCCGACGATCCAGAACATGTTGCTGGTGTACTCGCCCGCTGTCGATGGCGCGAAGCCGTTGGGCATGAAACCGACGGCGGTGACCAGCGTGCCCGAGAGCATCGGCGCCGCGGTGTGGCTCCATGCGTAGGCCGACGCGGCCACATGGCTGTAGCCCTCCTCGATCTTCACGACCATCATCTCGATGGCGATGATGGCGTCGTCCACCAGCAAGCCCAGCGCGAGGATCAATGAGCCGAGCGTGATGCGGTCGAAGTTCTTGCCGGTCGCGGCCATCACCACGAAGACCACGGCCAGCGTCAGCGGCACTGCGGCGGCCACCACGAGCCCCGCACGCCAGCCCATGCTCAGGAAGCTCACCAGCATGACGACCAGCAAGGCCGCGAAGAACTTGACCATGAACTCGTCGACCGAAGCGGCAATGTTCACCGACTGGTCGGTGACCTTGGTCAGGCTCAGGCCCAGGGGCAGTTCGGCGTTGATGGCACGGGCTTCCACGTCCAGGGCCTTGCCCAGGTCGAGCCCGTTCCATCCCTCCCGCATGACCACGCCGATCAGCAGTGCCGGCTCGCCACCGTTGCGGATCATGAAGGTGGCCGGGTCCTCGTAGCCGCGCTTGATGGTAGCCACATCCGACAGCTTCAAGGTGCGGCCCTGCGCGACCACGGGCGTGTCGCGGATCTTCTGCAGCGTGTCGAACGCGCCGTCCAGCCGGATGAAGACCTGCGGGCCCTTGGTTTCCACGGACCCGGCCGGGCTCAACGCGTTCTGGCTGTTGAGCGCGGCGAACACGTCCTGCGGCCCGATGCCCAAGGTGGCCAGCCGGTCGTGCGCGAACTCGACGTAGATGCGCTCGGACTGCTCTCCGGCGATGTTGACCTTCTTCACGCCCGGCACATGCAGCAGTCGCTGGCGCAGCGTCTCGGCGTCGCGCACCAGCACGCGCTGCGGTTCTCCCTTGGCCTTGAGCGCGAACAGGGCGAAGGTGACGTCCGCGTACTCGTCGTTGATCATCGGCCCGATCACGCCAGCCGGCAGACTGCCCGTCTCATCGCCGAGCTTCTTGCGCGCCTGATAGAACTGTTCCTGCACCAATGCCGGCGGCGTGCTGTCGAGCAGCGTCAGGGTCGTGAATGCCAGGCCGGGTCGCGTGTAGGTCTCTGCGCGGTCGTAGTAGCGCAGCTCCTGCAGGCGCTTCTCGAGCTTTTCGGCGACCTGGTCCTGCATCTCCTGCGCCGTGGCGCCGGGCCAGGCCGTGATGATGGTCATCACCTTGACGGTGAAGGCGGGATCTTCCGCGCGGCCCAGCTTTAAGAATGCGACCAGCCCCGCCAGCGAGATCAGGCAGATCAGGAACAACGTGATGGATCGCTCACGGACGGCCAGCGCCGACAGGTTGAAGCGGCCTTCGCTCATGGGTGGGCTCCGCCCACCGCTGGCGTTGCGGCCGATGTCGCGACACGCACCTTCTCGCCTTCGCGCAGCAGGTGCGCGCCGAGCGCGACCACCTGGTCTCCCTGCTTGAGCGGGCCGGTGATCCGGGCGCGGTCGTCGTCCAGATGCTCGACGACCACCGGCTGCCAGCGCACCGTCGACGGATCGCCACCGATGACCCAGACGCCCGTCGCCTTGCCCGTATCGAACAGGGCTGCGATGGGCACCTGGACGCCCCCTGCCCTGGCGGACTTGCCGTCCGCGATGTCAACCGTGACCGTGGCGCCCAGGGGCGCGTTGGCGAGCTCGCCATCGAGCACGTAGCGCGCCTCGAAGGTGCGCGTGAGCTTGTCGGCTGCATCGGAGAGTTGCCTGAGCTTGACGGCCACCGCAACACCTTCCCTGCCGAACAGCGTGGCCTGTCCGCCGGACCCGACGGCCGGGCGCAGCGTTTCGGGTAGCTGGACCACGGCCTCCCTGCGCCCGGCCTGCGCCACGCGGACCACCGGCTGCCCGGCGTTGACGACCTGGCCGGGCTCGGCCAGCGTCTCGAGCACCGTGCCGTCCGCATCGGCCGTGAGTTCCGAATAGCGATTGGAATTGCGCGCCACCTCGGACTGCGCTTCGGCCGCACCGAGCTGGGCCTGGGCCGCATCCGCCGCCGCCTTGACCTGGTCGTACGCCGAGGCGGAAATGGCGCCGGTGCCGCGCAGGTCGCGGTAGCGCGCTTCTTCGTCGCTCGCCTGCTTCGCACGCGCCCGCGCAGCGCTGACAGTCTCCTGCTGGGCACGCGCCGCCAACCTCAGGTCGACCGGGTCGATGCGCATGAGCAACTGCCCGCGCTTGACCGTCTGACCCGCGTCCACGAAGCGCTCCAGCACCTTTCCGGCGACGCGAAAACCCAGGTCGCTTTGAACCCGCGCGGCCACGGTGCCGGTGAACGAGCGCGATGCCGACGCGGCCGCCTGGACGGTGGCGGCGCGCACCAGCGGTGTCTGGGTGCGCGGATCGGGCGGAGCCTTGTCGTCGCAGGCAACCAGCGCGAGCGGCAAGGCGCAGACGAGAGCGGATGTGAGGAAGCGGCGCGAGTGCATGAGGGGCCCATAGACGAATCGATCAGGGCCTCGATTCTGATAACAGTGACCATTTTAGTCAATGGTCACAATCAATTTAGATTTTCAAGGCGACAAACTGCGCAGCACCAGACCCGACAGCTGGGCCGGCGCCTGGTCCGTGTAATGAGCGCTGAGCTGCAGGATCACGGGGTTGATGTAGGGGTGCATGACCAGGTAAATGGCCGCCGCCGTCTCGTCGATCGGCGTCTTGCGCTCGAAGTCGCCCGACTCGCGGCCCTGCTTGAGCAGCTCGATGAGCATCTGCCGGATGCACTCCTCATGGGCAATGGCCGACGGCCAGCGCTCGGCGGCCGCCGAGATCGCGATCTCGTAGAGCTTGCGGTCCTGAAAAAACAGCCGAAGGCCCGAATCCACAATGGCCTTGAACATGCGGCGCAGCTTCTCGGGCGGGCTTTCGACCCCGTCGACCGCCGCGCGGATGCCCTCCTGGATCTCGCGCAGGCAGTTCGTGCAGATCATTTCGCCGATCGCCTGCTTGGACTCGAAGAACTTGTAGATGTACGCCTTGGAGAAGCCGATGGCCTTGGCCAGGTCGGAAACCGTGGTCTTCTCGTACCCGTACTGGCTGAAGTGCTCGGTGGCCGCAACGACGATCTGCGCGCGCACGTCGTGATCGGCCGGCCCCCGCGCGGCAGGCGGAGAAGAAGTTGCATTGCTCATGACCAGAGCTTACCGCCGGGACAAACAAACGACAACAAGTGACCGAATTGAATTATAGTCACACACCTTTTCCCGTCCGCCGTCCCGGAGCAACCCATGTCCCAACGTACGCTTGCGCTGCCCCTGCTGCTCAGCCTCCTCGCAGGCTGCGCTGCCGGGCCTGACTATGTCCGACCTGCCCCGACCTTGCCGGACCGATTCATCGGCGAGACAGCCCTCGGCCAGCGATCCGCCACCGCCACCGCCAATGCCGAGCTGGTGGCGTGGTGGACCGGCTTCGGCGATGCACAGCTGGCCCGCTATGTCGAACTCGCGCTGACACAGAATCTCGACCTTGCGCAGGCATCCGCCCGCGTGGCGCAGGCCCGCGCCGGGCTCGGTGCGGCGAATGCGGCGCTGCTGCCTTCGGGCACTCTCAACGGACAAGCCGCCCGGGCCTACCAGTCGGTGGAGACGCCGCTGGGCCAGGTCCTGAACTCGCAGCCAGGTTTCGATCGCTACGGCAACGCCAACGAAGCAAACCTCGGCGCCAGCTGGGAGCTGGACCTCTTCGGCGGCCTGCGCCGGGGACGCGAGGCTGCCCTGGCCGACTACCAGGCATCGGAGGCCGGCGCGGCCGCCACGCGCCTGGCCGTTGCTGCGCAGACCGCGGACATCTACATCACGCTGCGCGGTCTGCAGGCCCGCCTCGACGTGGCACGGCGGCAAGTCGCCACGCAGCAGGACCTGCTGTCGAAGATCAACCTCCTCTACGGCAAGGGGCTGGCCGCCGAACTCCAACTGAGGCAAGCCGAAGGTGCCCTGGCGCAGGTCCGTGCATCCGTGCCCGTGCTGGAGGCGGGTGAGGCCGCGGCCATGAACGCGCTCGACGTGATGCTGGGCGCGGCGCCGGGCGCGCACCGCGCCGAACTGGCGGCGGCGGGTGTCATTCCTGTCGCACCGCGCATCGGCGCCACCGGATCACCCGGCGATTTGCTGCGGCGGCGGCCCGACCTGATCGCTGCCGAGCGGCGCCTTGCGGCATCGAACGCACGCATCGGTGTGGCCATGGCCGAGTACTACCCGAAACTCTCGCTGGGGGGAACGATCGGCAGCGCCACGTCCGTGGCCAGCGGCCATCTGTTCACCGGCGGCGCCAGCCAGGCTGCGGCCCTGCTCGGCCTGCGCTGGCGGCTGTTCGACTTCGGACGCATCGACGCGCAGATTGCACTCGCCAAGGGGCAGGATGCGGAGCTGCTCGCGGCCTACCGGCTCGCGGCGCTGCGTGCGACCGAAGACGTGGAGAACGCGTTCTCCGCCCTGGTCAAGCGTGAAGAACAAGCCGCCTTGCTCGCACAGGGCGAGGCATCGCTCGGTCGTGCGCGAGGGGCCTCGTTCGCGGCGTATCAGCGAGGTGTCGTCAGCCTGATCGCAGTGTTGCAGGCCGACGAAAGCCTGCTGCGCGTGGCCGATGCGAGAGTGCAGGCGCAAACGGAGTCGGCGCGCGCGGCGGTCAGTGCATTCAAGGCGCTGGGCGGCGGCTGGCAGGCCGGGCCCGTCGAAGCGGTGGCCATCCGCTCGCAGTGAGACGCTGAATACGCCCCGGCAACCCGGGTGGTTGCTCGGGCGAAGCCCCACACCGTCAGTGGGGCACCGAGGATGGCGCCGCCGACAACTCTGGCGCTCCTGCCGGCCGTTTTTTCTTACCTCACGCGGAGCGTGAAGCAGTCGTTGCTCAATTTGCCTTGGCGCGCAGATCGGCCGGGTGCGGCATCGTCGAAATGACTTTGCTGTGCACACGGGAGCCGGAGCCGACATTCTGGTCGGGCCGCAAGTTGTAGTGAATGGCTTCGGCTTCAACGAGAGAACGCTCCGTCGAAACCGCCATGGTCTCGGGACCGCGAGAACCGCGAACCACGTTCTGGTCCGGCGCCGCGGCGGTGCGCACGGCTTCGGCATTCACCTCATCGCGCGTCTTGCTGGAGAAGGCCTTGTGCACGCCGTCGTACGCCTCTGCGTGGGCGCCGGCCGCGACCAGGAGGGTCAGAACAGGGACCGATACGAGCTTCATGGCTGTCGCGAGTTTCATGGAAGTTCCAAAAGAAGAAGGTGGGAGCAAAACGCTTGCGGGTCTCGTCTCGAGAACCTGCCGATCAAGTCTTGCGCCAAATTCGGCGTCGGCGGCCATGCGATCAAGACACGCCACGTTTCCGTCGCCGAAACCTTCTGCGGTGCAGCCTTCAAAATAGGCGCCCATGACCCCCACGACGCCACCGCCCTCCGCCCCTCGCCCCATCCGCACCGCCGCCACGCTGGTCGTGTTGCGCGACGGCCCCGTCGGCCTCGAAGTGCTGATGCTGCGGCGGGCCGAAAAAGCCAACGACCAGAACAGCGGCGCCAGCGTCTTTCCGGGCGGCATGGTCGATGCGCACGACCGCCTGCTGCATCCGCTGTGCGCCGGCCTGGACGACGCCGCCGCGAGCGCGCGCCTCGGCCTGCCCGAAGGCGGCCTCGACTTCCACGCCGCCGCCATCCGCGAATGCTTCGAAGAGGCCGGCCTGCTGCTGGCGAACGATGCGCAGGGCCGGCCGGTCGAGCTGCTCACGCTCACCTCCGGCGAACTCGACACCATGCGCGCCGCCGCCGAGCGCAGCACCGACGCCCTGCTCGCGCTGTGCGCGCAACGCGGCTGGTGCCTCGCCGTCGATCGCGTCGCGTACTTCAGCCACTGGCTGACCCCGCCCGGCATGCCGCGCCGCTTCGACACGCGCTTCTTCGCCGCGGCGATGCCCGCCGGCCAGGACGTGCGCCCCGACGGCCGCGAGACCGTCGAACATATGTGGCTGAAGCCCGCCGATGCGGTCAGCCCCGCGCGCGGCCTCAAGCTGATGAACGTGACGCGGCGCGTGCTCGAGCACCTGGGCACCTTCGCCAACGTCGGCGACTTCATGGCGCATGCGCACGCGCTGCGCCGCATTCCGCTGACCATGCCGCGGCTGGCCGATGGCCCCGCGGGCCGCCGGCCGGTAAACATGGAAGAGCCTGCCTACGACGAGATCGGTCACCTCGACCCCGACGGCCAGGGCGGCGGTCGCTATGCGCTCGAAGCAGGGCTCGTCACGCCGCTGTCGGCGCGCGTGGTGCGCGTCGTGCACGACAGCGGCCTCAACAGCTTTCTCGTCGGCGGCACCGAAGGCTGGGCACTCATCAATCGTGTGCCCGGCGATGCGGCGCACGAGGCCGCGCTGCGGGCGGCGGCGCCCGGGCCGGTGCGATGGGAGTTGTCGGCTGACGCTGCGCCGCAGTCGCTGGACCTGGGCGGCGCCACGCTCCATGCGCTGGGCGCACAGCACTACCTGCTGGCAGAGGAGCGCATGCTGTTCACGGACGACGCAGCAAGCAACGCCGTGCAGACGGATCACCTCGTCGAATGGATCGTGCCCTCGCGCGGCTTCATGCGCCGCCCGGTGTCGGCTGCCGCCGACTGAGCGGCCTCAGGCCTGCTGCGCTTCCGTCAGCGCCTGCGCCGCCACCACCGCCTCGGTGCGGTTGCGCACGTTCAGCGCACGGAAGATCGCTGCAAGGTGGATCTTCACCGTGCCTTCGCTGATGCCCAGGCTGCGCCCGATCAGCTTGTTCGGCTTGCCTTGCGACAGCAGCTGCAGCACCTCGACCTGCCGCTCGGTGAGCACGTTGCGCAGGTGTTCGAGGGTCTGGCCGCCGGCGCCATTGCCGCCACCGCCGCGCGCAAAGGGCTCGCCCGCCGCGGCGGACGAGGCCGACACGCCGGCCACGATGCCCGGCGGCAGCGCCGTGAGCATCATCGGCGGCACATACACGCCGCCCGCCAGCACCAGGCGCACGGCCGACAGCATGACTTCGGGGGAGTAGGCCTTGGGAATGAAGCCGAGCACGCCGCGTTCGAGCGCGCTGCGCATGATGGCCGGGTCTTCGTAGCCCGACAGCACGATCACGGGCACGGCCGGGTGTCGTCGCCGGATCTCGTCGATGTGGGCCTGCCCGTCCGCGCCGGGCATGTTGAGGTCGATCAGGGCCAGGTCGAGATCGTCGGTGGCGCCGGCAAGCAGTTCGTCGACGCTCAGCGCCAGGACGAACTCGATGCCCGCGCCCAGCTCCGACAACTTGGCTTTGACCGCCTCGATGACGAGCCGGTGGTCGTCGGCGATCAGAATTTTCATGGCATACCCCGGTGTCCCAACGTCAATGTGCATTGGATTCTTCTGCGACTGCGAAGATAACGGCGATTGCCCCGCCCCACAAGGCCGCCGCGCCCTACCAACGGCATAGACCCCAAGCGGTATGGCGGCCCCACGGGCCCGTTGAAAAAATGAACGTCCACTCGAACCACCGGGGACATGGGCATGTGCGATCGCTGCAGACGCCGGTGCAAGGCACGCTTCGCGATGCACGCCTGAGAAGCGGGCATCCCTCATGGCCCGCCTGCTCGACTGCTTCTCTCCCTTCATTGCCTTCGGTCTCGGCCTGGACGCATCGATCGCCGCCGGCCGCCCCACCCTCCCCCACGACGACGCCCAGCGCGAAGCCTTGCGCCTGCTCGACATCGCGCGCGCCGACGCTCACGACGGAGGCGCCAATGCCACGCAGATCGAGTCGGCCGCCTTCGCCATGGTCGCGTGGCTCGACGAAATCCTCGCGCGCCACCCCGACGCGGTGGACGGCGCCGCGCCGCTGCAGGTGCAGCTGTTCAACTCCAACAACGCGCACAGCGAGTTCTTCCACCACCTCGCGGCCCTCGGCGCCCACGATCACGAAGTGCGCGAGGTCTACTGGCACGCGCTGGCGCACGGCTTCAAGGGCCAGTACTACTTCGAGTCGGGCGACGAAGGCGAACTCGGCAAGCTGAAGGACCTGCACGGCCGGCAGCTGCAACCGCCGCCGCTCGAACTCGGCAGCCTCGCGCAGGACCGCATCGCGACCCAGACCCACGGCGTGCCCGACCCACGCGACCCACGCGGCCCGGCCGGCATGCGGCGGCCGGGCCGCACGCTGCTGCGCACCGGCATCGCGCTCGCCGTGCTGGTGCCCGCGCTCGTCCTGCTGTGGCTCTGGCAGGCCGGCCCGCCGGCGGCCGACACCGCGCTCACGCAGCGCATCGACCAGCAGCTCGCGAGCTACGCCTGCGCCGACCTCGAGGCGTCGATCGATCCCGACGGCCGGCCGCGCGTGACCGGCTTCGTCTCGCAGCGCGACGACCTGCTGAAAGTGGCGGACGACGTGGCGGCCATTCCCGGCGTGCGCGCGCCCCACTTCAACATCGGGCTGCGCGTGTGGCCGCACTGCGAGGTGTTCGCCATCCTCAAGCCCTCGCAGGCGCGCAATCGCCAGAAGAACCACGGGCTGAGCGTGACCGCCCCGTCGGCCATCGACGGCCGGCTGCGCGAGGGCGACCCGGTGCGCGTGCAGGTGGTGGCGCCGCGCCACGAGAGCTACATCTGGGTCGACTACTACACCGCCGACGGCTCCGTGATGCACCTGAACACCGGCGCGGCCCCGACGCGGTTGCGCGCGGGCGAGTCGCTGGAGCTGGGCCGCGACATTCCGTCGAGCTGGCTCGTGAGCCCGCCCTTCGGCAACGTGCTGATCACCGTGCTGTCGGCGCCGATGCCGTTCAGCGAAACCTCCGATCGCCCGCCGTACGAGATGGCCTCGGCCTACCTGCTGCGCCTGCGCGAGGCGCTGGCGGCCAGCAGGAACAGCGAGCGGCTCATCGCCGATTTCATCTCGCTGGACACCGTGGCGCGCTGAACGTTGTCAGCGCGCGCAGCCGCTGAAGCTACTTGGCCGCGTCCACGCGGATCTGCCGCGCGCCGAAGGTCACGTTGAGCACCTGCGCCTGGCCCGGCGTGACCGCGCGCACCTCGCGCCAGCGCGCGCGGTCGAGGTCGCGAAACGCAGCCATCACGCCGATCGCCTTGGCATCGGCCGGCAGGGTGAGGTCGAGCTTCTTGCTCTCGCCGGGGCGCAGCAGCATCTCTTCGCGCTGCACCAGTTCGGCGCCGAGCGTGGCCTGGTCTTTCTCGAACAGCGAGAAGAAGTCGGCGCCTTCGAAGGGCCCCGGCGTCTTGAGCGCATAGACACGCACCGTGAGCGGCGAGGCGCGGCCGCGTGCATCGGGGTTGGCATCGGCGGCGGCCGTGAGCGTGATCGACACCGGCGTGACCACCGGTTTGCTCGCGCACCCGGTCATCAAAAGACCCGCTGCAGCAAGGCCAAGGGCTGCGATTCTGCGCCGCGATGCAGCAGCAAGAAGGCCCTCATAGGACGAATGGTGTGTACCCAACGTGCGCATGCTATTCCCTTCGTTGCATTGACCGGTCCTGACGCATCTTTGATTATCACCAGCGAACTCGAACAGGCAACATGCTGACTCCACAACTCGTCGACGCACTGCTCACGCCCATCGGCGAGGCCTCGCCTTGCGGGGACGACCTGGAGTACGACGCGGACTTCATGGCCCTCACCGCTGCGGCGCAGGGCAAGGCCGAACAGCAGTTCGGCGACACCGTGATCCCCGCCGTCGAACCCGACTGGCGCGACGTGGCCGAGCGCGCCGACGCGCAGCTGCGCCGCAGCAAGGACGTGCGCGCCGCCGTGCTGCTGCTGCGCGGCGCCACGCGCCTGCAAGGCACGGTCGGCTTCGCCACCGGCCTGCAATTGCTCACCTCGCTGCTCGACACCTTCTGGGACGGCATACATCCAAAGCTGGATGCGGACGACGACAACGACCCCACCATGCGCCTGAATGCGCTCGCGCCGCTGGGCGACGAGAGCATGGTGCCGCGCGACCTGTACGACGCAGTCGTGGGCACCGCGCCCGGCGTGGGCCCGATCCGCGTGCGCGACATCGCCATCGCGCACGGCGTGCTCAACGCCGTCGGCGGCGAGGCGTCGTATTCGCCGGCGCAGGTGCATGGCGGGCTCGAGGCCCTGCACGCGGCGAACCCCGAGCAACTGCAGGCCGCCATCGGCCTTCCCGCGCTGCTGGACCGCCTGCAGAAGCTGCTGGGCGAGCGCACCGGCCGCACCGATGCAGTAGACCTCGGCACGCTGCGCACCGTGTCGCGCACGGTCGCCAAGGCCTGCACGGCGGCAGCCGGCGCACCGGAAGCCTCTGCCGATGAAGGCGCAACCGCAGACGGCGACGCACCCGCCGGCAACGCGGCCCGTCCGGCCGCAGCGCGCGGCGAGATCCAGAACCGCCAGGACGCGGTGCAGATGCTCGACCGCGTCATCCGCTACCTCGAACAGGCCGAGCCCGGCAACCCCGCGCCGCTGCTGATCGAACGCGCCAAGAAGCTCATCGGCGTGAGCTTCCTCGACATCATGGCCAACCTCGCGCCCAACGCGATGGACACCATCGAGACCGTGACGGGCAAACGCCAGTCCGAATGACCGACCCCGTTTCCACCCGTTCCCCTTCATTCCCGCAAGGAGCATCGCCATGGCCAAGAGCAGTCAGAAATTCATCGCACGCAACCGCGCGCCCCGGGTCCAGATCGAATACGACGTCGAGCTCTACGGCGCCGAGAAAAAGATCCAGCTGCCCTTCGTGATGGGCGTGCTGGCCGACCTGTCGGGCAAGCCCGCCGACCCGCTCGCGCCCGTGGTGGACCGCAAGTTCCTGGAGTTCGACGTCGACAACTTCGACGCCCGCATGAAGGCCATGAAGCCGCGCGCCGCCTTTGCGGTGGAGAACTCGCTCACCGGCGAGGGCGACCTCAAGGTCGAGCTCACCTTCGACAGCATGGACGACTTCTCGCCCGCCGCCGTGGCCCGCAAGGTGGGCGCGCTCAACAAGCTGCTCGAAGCGCGCACGCAGCTGTCGAACCTCGTGACCTACATGGACGGCAAGGGCGGCGCCGAAGACCTGCTGGCCAAGGTGCTCGAAGACCCGGCCCTGCTGCAGACGCTGGCCGCCAGCAAGAAGCCCGAAGACGGCACAGCCGCCGCCTGAGCCCGTTCAGATTCCCTGACAGACACACACCGGTACACGAGGAGAAACCATCATGGCCGACGCACTCGAGCAGAGCGCACTCAAAGACGTTGCGTATGCGGGAAGCGACTTTTCGTCGCTGCTGCAAAAAGAATTCAAGCCACGCAGCGACGAAGCCAAGAGCGCCGTCGAAGCGGCCGTGCTCACGCTCGCGCAGCAGGCGCTGAGCAACAGCACCGTCATCGGCAAGGACGTGACCAAGTCGATCCAGGCCATGATCGCCGCGATCGACGCCAAGCTCACCGACCAGGTGAACAAGATCATCCACCACCCCGACTACCAGAAGCTCGAGAGTGCGTGGCGCGGCCTGCACTACATGGTGAACAACACCGAGACCGACGAGAACCTGAAGATCCGGGTGATGGACATCTCCAAGCAGGAGCTGGCCAAGAACCTCAAGAAGTTCAAAGGCGCGGCCTGGGACCAGAGCCCGATGTTCAAGAAGATCTACGAGGAAGAGTACGGCCAGTTCGGCGGCGAGCCCTTCGGCGCGCTGGTGGGCGACTACCACTTCGACCAGAGCCCGCCCGACGTCGAGATGCTCGGCGAGATGGCCAAGATCGCCGCCTCGGCGCACGCGCCCTTCATCACCGGCGCCAGCCCCAACCTCATGCAGATGGAGTCGTGGCAGGAGCTGGCCAACCCGCGCGACCTGACCAAGATCTTCTCCACGCCCGAGTACGCCGGCTGGCGCAGCCTGCGCGAGTCGGACGACTCCAAGTACCTGGGCATGTGCATGCCGCGCTTTCTGGCGCGCACGCCCTACGGCGCCAACACCAACCCGGTGGAAGAGTTCGACTTCGAGGAAGACACCGCCGGCGCCGACCACAGCAAGTACGCCTGGGCCAATGCCGCCTATGCGATGGCGACCAACATCAACCGCTCGTACAAGCTGTACGGTTGGGGGTCGCGCATCCGCGGCATCGAGTCGGGCGGCGCAGTGGAAAACCTGCCGCTGCACACCTTCCCCAGCGACGACGGCGGCGTGGACCAGAAGTGCCCCACCGAGATCGCCATCAGCGACCGGCGCGAGGCCGAGCTGTCGAAGGCCGGCCTGCTGTCGATGATCCACCGCAAGAACTCCGACTTCGCCGCCTTCATCGGCGCCCAGTCGCTGAACAAGCCGGCCGAGTACGACGACCCCGACGCCACGGCCAACGCCAACCTGGCGGCGCGCCTGCCCTACCTCTTTGCCTGCAACCGCTTTGCGCACTACCTGAAGTGCATCGTGCGCGACAAGGTCGGCAGCTTCAAGGAGCGCGAGGACATGCAGCGCTGGCTCAACAAGTGGATCATGAATTACGTGGACGGCGACCCCGCCAACTCGTCGGAAACCACCAAGGCCCAGAAGCCGCTGGCCGCCGCCGAGGTGATCGTGGAAGAAGTCGAAGGCAATCCGGGCTACTACACGTCCAAGTTCTTCCTGCGCCCGCACTACCAGCTCGAAGGCCTCACGGTCTCGCTGCGGCTGGTGTCGAAGCTGCCGACGGCCAAGGGCGCCGGTTGAAAAAAATCTGCGGATTCTTCTTGAATTCCGGGTTCCGTTTCGTTCTATGAGTAGCTGCCGGGCATCGGAACTTTTCTCTCCCCGCCGGCAGCCATTTTTTTCGTTTCGATCATCAACCGCCCGAATGCAAATCGGGTTCCAAGGAGTAGGAACATGTCATCTGACTTTCACATCAAGCTCGACGGCGTCAAGGGCGAGTCTTCGCACAAGGACCACAAGGACGAGATCGAGATTTCGTCGTGGTCGTGGCACGTGAGCAATGCATCGGGCGCGGGTTCGGGCGGTGGTTCGGGCAAGGGCAAGGCCACGCCGGGTGAGTTCAACTTCGTGCACACCTACGACAAGGCCTCTCCGGTGCTCGCCAAGAACTGCGTCAGCGGCAAGCACTTCAAGGACCTGGTCATGACCTGCCGCAAGTCGGGCGAAGGCCAGCAGGAGTACCTGAAGGTCACGCTCAAGGAAGTCTTCATCTCCAACGTGGGCCCCGGCGGCGCACAAGGTGGTGATGTGCAGGAGCAGGTGTCGTGCAGCTTCAAGGACATCGAGTTCGCCTACAAGGGCCAGGACGACAAGGGCGCCGGCGGCGGCGAAGTGAAGTTCGGCTGGAACGTGGCCACCACCGAAACCCGCTGACGGGCGACGGACTCGTCAGCCCCGTGCGCTCCCGGCGCGACACCGTGCCGGGGCCGGTCCCTGCCCGTCCTCATACGCCCTCACCGGAGCAATGCCATGGCATTCAGTACCCCCTTCATCGGCAAGACCGGTAACTCGCTCATTGCCTACAACATCGATTGGTCTGTCGGCCAGATCGGCGCCAACACACGCGAAGACGTGATGCTGGTGCAAGCGCTGCTGAAGATCTTCTACTACGAGCTGCTGGGCTTCAACCACGACCACGATCCGCCCCCGGGCGAGACCGCCGTGATCGAGGTGGACGGCCTCAAGGGGCCGATCACGCAGCGGCACATCACGCACTTCCAGGAACAGCTGATTGCGCGTGGCAGCCACCTGGTGCCGGACGGCATCTTCGATCCGTTCCGCAAGCCCGGCGCCGTGACGACGCAGACCAAGTCGCGCTACGCGCTCGACCTGCTCAACAACGGATGCGCCAACGCCTGCGCCGAGCAGAACGTCGACTACTACACCAACCTGCCAAACCGGACCGACATGCCGCCGCTGCTGCGCAGCGCCCTGAAGCGCGTGAAGAAGTCGGCCAACAAGTACACCTACGTTGCCGTGACGGTACCGGCCACGGGCGGCGCCTGAAACGCCTGGCCCGCGTCGCACAGCCCGCCCCTCCCGATGCCCGTCCAGTGGACGGGCATTTTTCATGGGGGATCGCACTCGGGAGCCCGCAGGCTCAAGGGTCCGTCGACGCCACGCTCTCGGGCAGCAGCCGCGTCATGTCGTCGTCCGCGTCCTCGATCACCCACAGCGTGAGCGCCGTGTAGTTGTCGTGGCCCGGCTTGGCATTGGCCTTGATCTGCGCGTCGAGCAGCTCGGTCCACTGGCTGGGCGTGCGCGAGGCGTGCAGCGTGTCGACCAGGCACTCGTCGCCCAGCGGCTCCCACACGCCGTCGCTGCACAGCAGCAGCACGTCGCCGGGCACGAGGCGCATGCGGTCGGACACGGCGATGTCGGGCGCCTCCTCGATCGAGCCCAAGGCCGACAGCAGCATGTTGCGTTGCGGATGCAGGCGCGCGCCCTCTTCGTCGAGCATGCCGCCCGCGACCATCTGCTGCACCAGGCTGTGGTCGGTGGTGCGCGCCACGATGGCGCCGCCGCGGAACAGGTAGGCGCGGCTGTCGCCGCTGTGCACCCAGGCCAGCGCTTCGCGCTCCAGGTCGATCACCGCGAACACCACCGTGGAGCGCATGCCGGCGAGCTTGCCGCCTTCGGCCTGGCGCGCCACCACGTCGAGGTTGGCGCGCTCGACCAGCGCGCGCAGCGCGGCTTCGTCCAGCGAGGGCGCGGCGGAGAAACCGCCGAGCATGCTGGCGCGCACCGTGGCCGCCGCCACGTCGCCGCCGCCGTGGCCGCCCGCGCCGTCGGCCACCAGGCAGGCGACGTAGCGCTCGTCGTGCCAGTGGCCGTGCACGTCCTCGTTGTAGGTGCGGCCGCCCTGCCGGGAGAGCGTGACGATTTCGATTTCCAAGCGGGGTGCCTCGCGTGTGCTGGGGTTTCTGGGGGTCTTCAGGTGTCGGACTTGAGGCGCGCCATCTGCTCTTCGTAGGCCGCGAGGAAGGCCTTGCCGAAGAGGCTGTGGAAGTCGTCCTCGGCCTCGCTCGCGATGCCGCCGTACAGCGCCACGAACTGGTCCCAGAGCTTGGCCTTGCGGTTGGCGGCAAAGAGCGCGTCGAGCGCGGTCTTGGCGCTGATCTTCTTCTCGAGCTCGGCGGGCTCGAAGCGACCGATGACGTGGGCCAGCGCCGCGCGCATGCCCACCATCACGCCGAACTGGTGCGCACGCAGGTCGTCGAAGGCGTCGCGCATCGCGGCCTCGGGCGGCATGAAGCCGCGCACGCCGGGGCCCAGCAGGTGCGCCAGCGCGACCTCGACCGTGGGCGAGAACTTGAGCGGGTTGTTGGCTTGCGACGCGATCATCGTGACCTCGGCGCGCACCTCGCGCTTGAACTCCTGGCGCGTGAGCAGCAGCTGCAGCGTGCCTTCGGTGGACGTGCGCAACATCGCGCCGATGCGCTCCATGAGGCCCGGCGTGAGCATCTCGGGCGGCTGGTGCGTGCTGGCCAGGCCGCGCAGGAAGGCGGCGAGCAGTTCGTCGTCGGAGGCGGTGCGCGGGGACGGGGCGGCTGCGGGTGTTGCCGGCGGCGCGACGTACACGGGCGGTGGGGTGGCGGGGGCGGCGGCGGCTCGGCCACGCGGCCGGCGTTCTCGGGCCCGCTGATGCGGATCGGCTGCCCGGTCACGTCGTCGAACTTCGCGAGCGAGGCCACGGGCGCTGGCGCTGGCGCTGGCGCGGGCGCAGGGGGCGGCGGCGGCGTGATGGCCTTCGGCGGCTCGAAGCCGAACTGGTCGATCGGCAGGTGATCGGAGCGCGGCACCGGTGTGGCGGGCGCGGTGCGTTGGAACGCGGCCATCGGGTCGGCGTCCGACGCGGTGTTGGGCTGCAGCAGCGGATCGGCCAGCGGCGACAGCGCGAGCGGATCGCCGCCGATGCCGCCGGCGCCCGGCGCACCGCCGAAGAGGTCGTCGATGCTCGCGGCCTTGCCGTGCGCAGGCGGCGCGCCGAGGTCCGAGAAGTCGTCGAGCGCACCGAGCCCGGCAGAGGGTGCGGCCGACGGCGTGGGACCGAGCAGGTTTGCGAACGGGTCGGCAGCGTCGGCCTGCGCGTTGCGCGAGCCGCCGGCCATGGGGTCGGGGAAGAGCAGCGACTCGGCGGGTGCGGGGGCGGCACGTGCCGCAGCCGGCGCCGGAGCGGGCGCGGCCGGTGACCCCAGCCCCGCAAGCAGGTCGGCGAACGGATCGTCGCTGCTGCTGGCAGGCGCGGCGGCCGGTGCCGACATCACGGTGTTGGGAATGACCGGCGCGGGCGATGGCGCCGCAGCCGCCGTCACGCGCACCGAGAGCTCGAAGCTGCCGATGACGAGGCGTGCGCCGTCGGTCAGCGCCGCTTCCTTGCCCGCGCCCAGCGGCACGCCGTTGCATTGCATCGCGTTGCTGCCGCGGTCGATGACGAAGTACTTGCCCTCTCGGCACAGCACCTGCGCATGCACGCGCGAAACGGTGCGATCGGGGTCGTCGAGCACGAGCGCGTTGGTGTCGGCGCGGCCGATGGTGCCCCCGCCGGGCCCGAAGTCCGCGGCGATGGACGGTCCCGCCGGCATGCCTTGCCGGGTGATGACAGCGATATGAATCATGAATCGGCCCCCGATGGCGGCTGCGCCCGTGCAATCTCGCAAGGAGTATTCATTCCGTGGGGCCGGTTGGCAATCTCGCCTTAAGAGGTATGCCGCATGCGCGCCGTCGCGGCCTCACGGCGCCAGCAGCACCACGAGCGGCTGGCTCGGCACGGTGCGCACGCCGGGGCAGTTGGTGCTGTTCTGCAGCGAGGTGCTGGTGAGCCGCGTGGCCGGCATGCCCATCCACAGCACGGTGAAGGCGCCCGTGAGATGGCGGCTCGGCCCCATCACGGTGCCCGAGGCCACGCCCAGCAGCACGCCGGGGTTGTCGCCGTTGGTCATCGGGATGGTGGTGCCCAGGTTGTGCGCCGGCGCGCCCATCACGAGGATCGTCGGGCAGTTGGGAATGGCCATCGGCCCCATCGCGATGTTGGGGTACGGCACCGGAATCGGCGACGGCGCGGCGGGCGTGATGCAGACATCGGGAAAGCCCATGTCGGTGCCCATCAACTGGCAGTTGGCGAACATGACGGCGCCTTTCTTTTTTCTTCAACCGAAATGGATCTGCGCGCCGCGCGCCTTGATGAGCTCGCGGCCGTTCACGAGCGTGTGCTCTCCTTCGAGGCGCAGCAGCTGCCTGGCTTCGCACTCGAGGTGCGTGGCGGCCACCCGGTCGATGCCATCGGTGGTACGCAGGTAGTGCTTGCTGAAATGCTGCACGCGGTCCATCACCGAGGACAACACCGATCCCACCAGCTTGAAGCTGGTGGCCACCACGCTGAGCTGACGGCCGACGACGTCCGCGGTGTCGGTGGCCACGCGTGTCTTGTGCGTGGCAATGTCCAACTCGTCCGAGCGCAGGCCGACGCGCGCGGCCGCCAGTTCGAGCGCCCCGCCCTCCACGGCAATGCGCATCTGGCCCGGGCAGCTCACGATGTTGGGCGTGCCCTCCTCGCGCTGCAGCACCGCCATGACCCAGACTTCGTCGGGTGCGATGCGCAGGCACGCCACGCTGTCGCCGGCGGCCGGCTCGAGCAGGCAACTGGCGGCGCGCGTGGCACGAAGGCGCAGGTCGCCGCTGGTGACGACGAGCGCGCGCTTCGCGCCCGCACCGGCGCCACCCGCGCTACTGGCGCTACTGGCGCTACTGGCGCTGCCGACGATGCCTACGCACCATTCGCCGGGAATGGCCTTGGCCCTGGGCTTGACCGCGCGGTGCTTGCGGGCCGGCGCACCGGCGGGTTTCTTCAGCGTTGCGTTCATCGTGCATTCCCCTGTGCTCTGTTCATTCGTTCATTCATGCGGTGGGCTCAGGCAGCCAGCGGCTGCCAGCGTTCGGACGCCTGCAGGTCCGGATCGGATTCGATGGCGCGCGCGCGGTCGCTCATCTGCGCGTTCTCGGTGATCGCGCCGTGCAGCACGGTGCGCAGCATGGTGGCGCGGCGCAGGTCGGCCGCGGCCAGGTCCGCGTGCCGGAAGTCGGCATACGTGAGTTCCGCGCCGCTGAAGTTGGCGGCCTGCAGCTTTGCGCCCGCAAAGTGCGTCTGGTAGAGGTCGCAGCCTCCGAAGTTGGCCTGCGGCAACGCGGCGCCGGTGAACAGTGCCTGCCGAAGCCGCGCGCCCGAGAAATCGACGCCCTGGCCCGCAGCCTCGCAAAAGATCGCCAGCGGCGCAACCGCCTGCGCGAACCTTGCGCCGTCCAGCTTCGCACTCTGGAAGTTGCACTGCTGCAGCGCGATGCCGCTGAAGTCGGCGCCGCTCAGGTCGGCCGACGAGAACTGGCAGCCGTCCAGCGCCAGTCCCTCGAACGACATGCCCTTGAGCGAGGTCTTGAAGAACACGTTGCGCAGCATCCGCGCGCCGGCCCAGCTCAGGTGCGAGAGGTCGCATTCGTTGACCGTCGTGTACTGCCAGCTGGTGTCGTCGGCGCACACGTCCAGCAGCACCGACTGGGTGATGACGGCCGAGTCGAGCTTCACGCCGCGCAGCCCGGCATGGGCGAGCCGGCAGCGGGCCACCGTGGCCATCGTCAACGAGGCCTCGGCCAGCTGCGCATGCGACATCTCGCATTCGGTGAAGACCGCGCCGTGCAGGTCGCACTGGCGCAGGTCCGCATGGTCCAGGATGCAGCGGTTGAACACGGCCTTGCGCAGGTTCGCGCCCGAGGCGATGGCGCCGCGCAGGTCGCACTGGTCGAACACGGTCTCTCGCAGGTCGGCGCCGCGAAAGTCGGCCTCGGCGAAGTTGACGTTGGAGAACACGCCGCCGCCCAGCGCCAGCCCCGCGTAGGCGCCCTTGCGCAGGTCGAGGCCTTGCAGCGTCTCGCCGACGCCCACGGCAATGGCCAGCAGGTTCGGCGTCATGCCGCCACCTGCTCTTCGGGCGTCAGCCGCGGCCAGGTGCGCGCGCGCTTGAGCAGCGCACCGTCGAAGCTGGTCGAGCCGTCCAGGCGCACGCGGCTCAGGTCGGCGCCAAAGAGGTTGCTGCGGCGCAGATCGGCGCCGCGCAGGTTGGCCGACTGGAGCACGGCACCGCTGAAGTCCACGCCCGACAGCAGCGCGTTGGCGCAGCCGGCCTTGCGCAGCAGCGCGCCCTTGGCGCTGGCCAGCCGCAGGTCCGCGCCTTCCATCTGCGCCTCGCACAGGTTGGCGCCATCGAGCACCGCACGCACGAGCTTCGCGCCGCGCAGGTCGCAGGCGCCGAAGTTGAAGTTGCGCAGGTTGGCCTGGCCCAGGTCCGCACCGGCCAGGCTGGTGCCCTTCACGGTCACGGCGCCCACGCACTGCGCGCCCATGAGCCTGGCGCCATCGAGCCTGCAGGTCACGAAGGTGGCCGCGGCCAGGTTTGCGCCGTGCATGTCGACGCCCGAAAGGTTCGACTCGAGGAAATTGCAGACCGACAGGTCCGCCTCGGGCCAGCGCATGCCGCGCAGATCGAGCTTGTGAAACAGCTGGCCGGACAGCAGCGCACCGGTCCAGTCCGCATCGCCCCAGGTCGTCTCCAGCAGGTTGGCCCGGGCGAAGTTCGCGCGCCGCATCTGCGTGCCGGCGAAGTCGCAATGCATGAGCGTTGCCTCGGAGAAGTCCGCATCGTCGAAGACGCCTTGCGCGAGCAGGGCCCGGCCCAGGTTGGCCTTGCCGAACGTCGCGCCGATGGCGATCACGCCTTCCAGGTTCGCATGCGCGAGCACCGCGCCCGCGAGGTTGGCGCCCGAGAGGTTGCTGTTCGCGAAGTTCACGCTCTCCAGCCACGCGCCTTCGAAGTTCATCTCCCGCAGGTCCAGGCCCGACAGGTCCGCGCCGGTGAAGTCGATGCCCGCGAAGAACCTGACGCCCGCCGCACTCGCGCGCGCGACTTCGCTGCGCAGCCTGGCGGCCTCGTCGGCCGGCATCGCGAAGGCCGGCGGCTGCATGTGGGCGGACTGGAGATAGCCCGCGCGTTCGGCATCCTCGATGCGGCACAGCTGGGGGTACATCGGCTGGAGGTCCAGCGCCTGGGTGGTGCCGGCCACCATCGCCTGCATCCGGGCCAGGTGCTGGTCGGGATCGTAGGTGGGCGGGCCGCGGTGCTGCAGCGCGGCGATATCGACCTTCTTCTCCTCGGCGAACGCGAGCGCTTTCTCGATGGCGGTCACCGCGTCTTCTATCGATGCCCACTTCTGCGCCTCGGCCTCCTTCATCTGCGCAAGGAGGTACGCGGGCAGTTCGTCGCCGGTGGGCACCTTCTCGCGCGGCGGCATGCGGATGCCCAGCGCGTCCGGGTCCTGGCCCATGGCAATGGCCTTCTCGCGCGCGATCTCCACGTCCGCCTCCGCGCGGCGACGCTGGGCCTCGCCTTGCAGGCCTTCGCTCGCGAAGGGGGCCTTCGCGGCCTCGACGTCAGGATCGGCGGTGCTCACGCCTTCGGGCAGCAGGTCGCTGTCGACGATGGCGTAGACCGGTCCCATCACCGGATCGGCCCGCTTCGCCGCGGCGTCCAGGTAGTGGGCATCGGCCTTGGGCTCGCCCACGCGCTCGACGGCACCCATGAGGCTGACCACGTCGGAGCCGTCGTCGGTGCCGACCTCGGCCAGGCCCTGGAAGATGGCGATGCAGCGCTCGGCGTGCGGAAAGAACCACACGGTCGTCAGGCGCAGTGGCACTTCGCGGACCTTGGGCTCCGCGTTGTCCATGCGATAGCCGACGAAGACGCGCGCGCGCATCCCGGGCAGCCGGCCTTCGACCAGCGGCTTGTGCGGATGCATGTTCTCGAACGAGAAGGGCTCGTCGCCCACGAGCGCCGCATCCATCCACTGGTCGGCCGGCGCGAGGTTGAAGTAGCGCCAGTCGGTGTCGGGTGCGAAGCCCGGCGCGTGCTGCTTCAGGTAGCCGGCGTCGTAGGTGCCGCGGTACTGCACGCGCTGCGGATGCATCACGTCGAGTGCGCCGAAGCCGGCCGGGGCAATGACCTGGTCGGGGCGCAGCAGGCGGTCGTGCGGCAACTCGGTGTTGGGCAGCCAGGCCGTGCCGTCGGTCTTCTGGCGGCCGCGCCCTGCGGTGTTGAGTGCGAAGTCCGGGCCGCCGTAGGCCTTCGACCAGTCCAGGGGCATCTGCGCGAAGGGCACCGGCGCGGTGGCGCGCGCGCCGTCCCAGTGCCGCTCGCCGAACACCAGCAGGGTTTTCTCGCGCGTGCCGAAGCGGGCCCGCACGGCGCAGGCGTTGGGCCGGTCGTCCGGCGCGAAGGCCCTGCCGTGCACCAGGAACTCCGGCGTGAGCTTGGCCACGCCCTCGTCGATCAAGGGCGTTGCCATCTCCTTCGCAAGGAAGGACCACATCGACTGCTCGGCCCACAGCGAGCCGCGCTCGCCCTGTGCAAAGGGCAGGTGCAGGCAGGCGCTGACGCTCAGGCCGAAGCGCTTGCGGAACTCGATGGGGCGTGTCGACAGGCCGAGCGCCTGGGGTTTGATGACTTGCATGGTCGCGTCTGGCGTTCTCTCTCTATGGCACTCCGCCGTCCATCGGATCGGATGGCGGCGGCGGCGGCGGCGGCGGCGGTGGCGGCGGCGGTGGCGGCGGTGGCGGCGGTGGCGGCGGCGGCGGTGGCGGCGGCGGCGGTGGCGGTGGCGGTGGCGGCGGCGGTGGCGGCGGTGGCGGCGGCGGCGGTGGCGGTGGCGGCGGCGGCGGTGGCGGCGGCGGCGGCGGCGGTGGCGGCGGCGGCGGCGGTGGCGGTGGCGGCGGTGGCGTGGGTGACCACTCCTGCGCCGGTTCCGGCGTGGCGGCTTCGCCTTCCGGCGGCGGTGGCGGTGGCGGCGGCGCGGGCGTGTTGTTGGCCAGCGTGGACGTATCCTCCGCGCGCCGTTCGGCGCCGGTCTTGATCTCGGCCACGGTCATGATGCCCTCGGCCAGGATGACGGGGACGGTTCCGACCACCGGGATCATGGCAATGATGCCTTCGATGCGCCGCCGTTCGGTGATGCGCGACAGCGCCCTCAGCCGGTCCCCAAGGCCCGTGAGCCCCACGAGGTCGGCCTCGGCGGCGGCATCCCTGAGCTGCTGGGCCGCATCCTCGTACTGCTTGAGCGTTGCGGCGATGTCCTTCTTGGCGCTCGCCAGGCCCGCGACAAAACCCAAGGCGCCGGCGACCGCGGCACCGCCCGCACCGCCCGCACCGGCACCGGGCGTGAACGTGTGCATGGTCGCCTGCTTCACCTCGATGGGATAGGCGTGGATCTCCGGCGCGACGCCCGACGACAACTTCACGCCCAGCGCGGTCTCGATCGCCACGCCCACGAAATTGTTGACGGCGAGCGCCAGCGCGTTGTCGATGCTCATGCCCATGAAGGTCGAGCGCGCCATGCCCAGGTTGGCCTCGCTGTTGCTGCCGATGTAGCCGCTCGTGTTGGGCCCCAGGATCGTCGTGTTGGAGCCGCACGAGGTCGCATCGATGTTGCCCACCGCCATCATCTCGATGCCGGTGTTGCTCAGGAGCTTGATCTTGTTGGCCATCAGGTGCAGCGGCCCGGTGGGCACCGTGATGTATTTGGAACTCGCGCCGGTCACCAGCCAGTCGATGTGGCCGGCCTCGAAGCTCATCTTGGCGGCCTTGTAGGTCAGGTTGCCGCTGACGGTGACGGTCTGGTCGCCGGTCACGCTGCGGGTTTCCCCCGCACGCGAGATGTCGCTGCGCGCGCCGATCACCTCATGGGTGCCGGTGCCCGTCACCTTCAGCATGTCGTTGCTGTCGACGAAGGTGTCGCGGTTGCCCACCACCTGGTTGTTCTGCTTGCCCTTGACTGTGTTCTTCTGGTCCACCACCACCATGTTGGTGTCGTTGCGCGTCACGGTGCTCTTGCGGTCGCGGTCCACCAGGCTGGTCTGGTCGCGCTTGACGGTGATGGTCTGGTCGCGGTCCACCGTGGTGGAGTCATCCAGCTCCACGCTGCGGCTCATGTTCTTCTCGGCGTGGATGTTGATGTTCTCCTCGCCCTTCTTGTCCTCGAACATGATCTCGTTGTAGTTCGCAGGACCGCCGCCGGGCGTGGAGCGGGTCTTGAAGCCGCTCTGCGTGGGCGACTTGTACGGAATGGGCTGGTCGTCGTTGTAGACGCGGCCCACGATCACCGGGCGGTCGGGGTCGCCGTTGAGAAAGTCGACGATCACCTCCTGGCCGATGCGCGGCGCGAAGTAGCCGCCCCAGCCCTTGCCGCCCCAGGGTTGCGACACGCGCACCCAGCACGTCGACTTCTCGTTGCTCTCGTCGTAGCGGTCCCAGTGAAAGTGCACCTTCACGCGGCCGTGGTCGTCCACGTGCAGCTCGTCTCCCTTGGGGCCGACCACGATGGCCGTCTGCGGACCGGGCATGGTCACGCGCGGCGTGAGGCGCGGCGCACGGAACGGGCGGTCGACTGGCATAACCGTGAGCAGGAACAGGCTGCTGCCGGTCTGCGCGGCCGCCAGCGCGGGCGTGGCGGCGATCAGCTCTTCCAGCACCGGCAGGGTGTCGGCGTTCACGGCGTCGTCGCGCAGCACCTCGGCCAGCGCGCGCTGCACGGGCTGCGCCGCCGCGCTGGCGCTCACGCCCTCGTAGCCGCGGTGGCTGGCGATGAAGGTGCAGGCGGCGATCACGTAGTCGCCATTGCGCGTGCCGTCGGGGTCGTCCTCGAACTTGAAGCTGCGCCCGGCCGCGACGTCAGGCCACGGCGTGAGCGCCCAGTGGCGGTCGCGGCGCGCGTTGAGCTCGTCGCCGCGCAGCTTGGCGCGCGTCTCGGCGTCGTCGCCGGTGAAGTAGCCGCCGGGAAACTCGAACATCTCGAACTCCGCGAGTTCGTGCGCGTCGGAACTGTCGATGTCGGCGCCCAGCTTCTTCTTGATGGCCTTGAAGTCGCTGTCGCGCGACGCATGCTTGCCGGTGTCGAACTGCCGCGCGCTGACCCAGCGCGAGATCTCGTTGAAGCGCGGCTCGGCCGCATTGACCGCCATGTGGCGCAGCGTGTCGGTGGCGGGCAGCTTGTCGTGCGCCATGTCGCTGGCGTCCGACAGGTGCATGGTGCCGGGCGCGTCGTGCGCGTCGAACCAGTAGTAGATGCCCTCGTCTTCCAGCAGGCGCGACAAAAACTGGTAGTCGCTCTCCTGGTGCTGCACGCAGTAGCGGCGCGGGTTGTGCGTGCCGATGACGTTGGTGGCCTTGGTCTTCTTGAAGCGCTTGATCGGGCTGTCCTCGAACACCGCGTCGAGCACTTCGAGCACCTTCTTTTCCTGGTGGATGCGCGAGTTGGCGCGCTTGGTCAGCAGCCAGAACCACGAGCGCAGCGTGATGCGGTACTCGTAGTGCCGCCCCATGTGGCCCGCGCGCACGAAGCGCACGGCATGGCCTTGGCAATGCCGCTCGTGCGCGCTGCCGTCGGCGTCCTGGAACGCGATGACGACGTCGAAGGCGTGGCCCAGGATGTCCTTGGCGGCGAGGTCCTTGTTCTTCGACAGCACGGTGAGCTCGTAGGCGGCGGGGCGCGCCAGCGCCTCGTGCCCGACGATGCGCCAGAACATCAGGTCGTCCTTGGCGGGCGAATCGCTCTCGATGCGGAACTCGTGGTCGGCCATCTTGGGTCTCTCGGAAGTGGGGCGTCTCGCTGCGCGGGGGTCAGTCGAACGCGTAGGTGAAGTCGGCGTCCTTCACGTCGAGCGCGACGCGGCGGATCTCGCCGCCGGAGGCCAGGCGTTGCAGGTACTCGACCGAAATGGTGGGCAGCACGGTGTTGGTGAGGATCGCGTCGATCACGCGCCCGCCCGACTCCGGGTCCTGGCAGCGCGCCACCACCTGCTCGATCACCGCCTCGGTGTATTCGAAGGGCACGCCGTGGTTGGTTTCCACGCGCTTCTTGATGCGACCCAGCTGCAGCCGCACGATCTTCTTCATCATGTCGGGCGACAGCGGGTAATAAGGAATGGTGACGATGCGGCCCAGCAGCGCGGGCGGGAACACCTTCATGAGCGGCGCCTTGAGCGCATCGGCCAGCGCGTTCGAATCGGGCAGCAGCTCGGGGTCGCGGCACATGCTCATCACGAGCTCGCTGCCGGCGTTGGTCGTGAGCAGGATGATCGTGTTCTTGAAATCGATCATGCGGCCCTCGCCGTCTTCCATCCAGCCCTTGTCGAAGACCTGGAAGAAGATCTCGTGCACGTCGGGGTGGGCCTTCTCGACCTCGTCGAGCAGCACCACGCTGTACGGCCGGCGGCGCACGGCCTCGGTCAGGATGCCGCCCTCGCCATAACCGACGTAGCCGGGCGGCGCGCCCTTGAGCGTGGAGACCGTGTGCGCCTCCTGGAACTCGCTCATGTTGATGGTGATGATGTTCTGCTCGCCGCCGTACAGCGCCTCGGCCAGCGCCAGTGCGGTCTCGGTCTTGCCGACGCCCGAGGTGCCGCAGAGCATGAAGACGCCGATGGGTTTCTGCGGGTTGTCCAGCCGCGCACGCGAGGTCTGTATGCGGCGCGCGATCATCTCCAGGCCGTGCTTCTGGCCGATGACGCGCTGGTTCAGCGTGTCGGCGAGCTTGAGCACTGCTTCGACTTCGTTCTTGACCATGCGGCCGACGGGAATGCCGGTCCAGTCGGCGACGACGGAGGCGACGGCCTGTTCATCGACCGACGGAAGGATCAGCGGGGACTCGCCCTGCACCGCATGGATCTTGGCCTGCAGCGCATGCAGTTCTTCGAGCAGCGCCGCGCGGTCTTCGCTCGCTGGCGCCGGGGACACGACGGCGTTCGCATCGCCATCGGCCGGTGCCGCATCCACCGGCTTGTTCCCCGCCCGCAGCTTGGCGCGCAGTTCGAGCAGCCGATCGACCAGCCCTTTCTCTTCCTGCCAGCGCGCATTCAGCCCTTCGAGCTGCAGCTTCGATTCGACGAGCAAGGCTTCGACCTGCGCCGAGCGCTTGGTCACGTCGATGCCGATGGTGGCCTCGCGGCCGATGATCTCCTGCTCGACCGTGAGCCCTTCGATGCGGCGCATGCAGTCTTCGACTTCGGGCGGCGTCGCGTGCTGCGACACGGCCACGCGCGCGCAGGCGGTGTCGAGCAGGCTCACGGCCTTGTCGGGCAGCTGGCGCGCGGGGATGTAGCGGTGCGACAGCTTCACGGCCGCCTCGATGGCCTCGTCGAGCAGCTGCACGCGGTGGTGCTTCTCGAGCACGCTGGCCACGCCGCGCAACATCAGGATCGCCTTGACTTCGTCGGGCTCGGGCACCTGCACGACCTGGAAGCGCCGCGTGAGTGCCGGGTCTTTCTCGATGTACTTCTTGTACTCGGCCCAGGTGGTCGCGCCGATGGTGCGCAGGTTGCCGCGCGCCAGGGCGGGCTTGAGCAGGTTGGCCGCATCGCCGGTGCCGGCCGCGCCGCCCGCACCCACGAGCGTGTGGATCTCGTCGATGAACAGGATGATCGGCGTCGGCGAACTCTGCACTTCGTCGATCACCTGGCGCAGGCGCTGTTCGAACTCGCCCTTCATGCTCGCGCCCGCTTGCAAGAGGCCGATGTCGAGCGTGAGCAGCTTCACGTCTTTCAGTTGCGGCGGCACGTCGCCGCGCGCGAGGCGCTGCGCAAAGCCTTCCACCACCGCCGTCTTGCCGACGCCGGCCTCGCCGGTCAGGAGCGGGTTGTTCTGGCGGCGGCGCATGAGGATGTCGACGATCTGGCGGATTTCCTCGTCCCGCCCGGTCACCGGGTCCATCTCTCCCTTCTTGGCTTTCTCCGTGAGGTCGACAGCAAATTTCTTGAGGGCGTCGCCCTTGCCCATGGCGGCCGGCGCCATGGCGCCCGAGTCTTCGCCGGGTGTGCCGCTGCCCATGCCGGTGCCGTCCTGGGCGCGCATCTGCGCTTCGGGCGAGGCGTCGCAAATCTTCGGGAAGTTGTCGGCCAGGTCTTCGACCTTGATCTTCTCGAACTGCTTCGACAAGCCGAACAGCGGGTTGCGCAGGCTCTGCGTTTTCAGCATGGCAACCACGATGTAGCCGGTGCGCACCTGCGCTTCACCGAACTGCAGCGTCGCGTAGGTCCACGCGCGCTCGATGGCGTTCTCGATGTGCGGCGAAAAATCGCTGATGGCGGTGGCGCCGCGCGGCAGGCGGTCGAGCGCGGTGGTCATGTCTTTCGCGATCACCGACACGTCGAGCCCGTAGTGCTGGATCACGCGGTGCAGGTCGGAGTCTTGTGCCTGCAGCAGCTGGGCGAACCAGTGCTCCAGCTCCACGTACGGATTGCCCCGCATCTTGCAAAAGACGGTGGCACCCTCGATGGCCTTGTAGGCCAGCGAGTTGAGTTTGCCGAAGAGGGCGGTGCGGCTGATTTCACTCATGGAGGACTCCGTATCTCTTCTGAACGAATGAAGAGGGGTTTATTGAAAGGAGGCGGGCTGCGGCAGGCGCGCCCTCGACGGCTGACTGGCAATGCGCACGTCCGCCGCATCGCGCGTGCGCGGGCGTTCGCCGAGCCACGAGACCCAGCCCAGGCGCGGCGCGTTGCCCCGGGCCTGGCCCAGGCGCGTGGACGGCACCTGTGCTTTCTCGAGCACCAGCTCGGCGTCCCATTCGAGGGTGTCGCCGAGCAGCTGCTGCATCCAGCGCTGCAGCACGGGCTGCGCGTCGCCGATGGGAAGGAACATGCGGTACTGCGCGACCGTGAGCGGCCCCAGGTGCAGGCGCACGCGGTGCTGGCGGTCCCACGCGCGCGTGCCGAGCATCGCGCCCATGCCCATCGAGCGCGAGCTCTCGCCCTGCCCCAGCCGCGTGAGGTCGTCCGTCGGCAGGCGCATCCAGTGGCCGACCCAGCGCTCCAGCTTCACCGGCACGCCGAAATAACTGCACAGCACCGACTCCACGCTTTCCGCGTTGTGCACGCGGCGCGCGAGCCAGCCCGAAAAGTGCAGGCGCGCGTCGTCATGGATCTCGTCGCGGTCGATGCGCCCCGGCGTGCCGATGCCGATCAGCGCGCCGACCTGCAGGCGAAAGCGGTCTTCGCCCGGCCGGTCGAGTGCCACGGCCGGTCGCGACTGCGCCCACGCGCGGTAGAAATGCAGCGAGAAGCGGTGCGAGAAGGTGTCGAGAAAAGCCAGCCAGGTCGGATCGCCGTGGTTCAGGCTGCGCTCGCGGATGAAGTCGCTCAGGTGCACCGGCAGCGGGCCATTGGGGCCGATGTAGCCGAAGAAGTGCTGGCGCAGGCGCGGCGGCGAATAGGCGGTGGCCGGCTCGAAGCGGCTGAAGCTGGCGGGCGCGAACGAGAGCGACGGTTCCTGCCCCACGCGCACCGGCTCGGCGCTGGGCAGCAAGGCGCGGCCCCAACGCGGCGTGGTCTTGGCAACCGATTCGAGGCGCCGCATCACCGCGAAGTAATCGAAGTCCCACGGCTGCGCCGACCACCCGCGCAGCGCGTTGTCCACCCGCGTGCTCACAGAATCTGTCGTGTCCCGCACAGCGGCCTCCAGCGCATGGCTTCGCCCTTGCCCGCGACGCGCAGCACGGTCTCGACGAAGTGGTTCACCTCGACATGGCGCGCCAGAAACTGCGCGAGCACGGCGCCGAACAGGAAGGCGCTGTGGCCGTGGAAGGCGTCCTTGTCGACCTCGAGCGTCACTTCGAGCCCACGCCCGAAAGCGATCGGACCCGCGAGCGGCAGGCGCCGCGCGACGGACTTGCTCTTCACCGACAGCAGCCCGCGCACCTGGCCCTGGCGCATCTCGTCGGCATGCACGGCGTAGAGCATGAGCGTCTCGCGCAACGCGGCGGCGCCCTGCTCCGGCGTGCTGTCGGACAGCGACAGGTAGTTGAGCGCCAGGTGATCAACCACGCGCCAGCCCAGCCCCTGGCTCACCACCGGCGACACCGGCCGCGACGGCCCGCGCACCATGCGCACGCGCTGCACGGGAAAGGAATCGACGCAGTCGAAGTCGTTCTCGCGGCCCAGCGGCATCAACAGCGGCAGGTCGCGGTTGGTGCACAGCGCGGTCACGGCGAGCTGACGCAACGTGGCGGCATACGGCGCCTGCTGCGGGTCGACGATCTGCATGTAGACCTCGGAGCCGATGTGGCTGCTGCGGTGGCCTTCGGTGCGCTGGCGCACCGAGAGCATGCGCGGCTCGCGCGTGGTCGTGAAGTAGGCCGGGTGGCTGTTGCGGCTGCCGTGGAAGGCCGAGTAGAACGGCCGGAACGGCTGCTCGGCCACCGCGGCGTCGGCACCGGGCGCGCCATGGCCGATGACTTCGGTGACGGTGTGCACCTCGAAGTCCTGCGGCCGCGTGCGGTCGGGCACGAGGTGGAACTGGCTCACGCCTTCGGTCACGGGCACGCGGTCGAGCCGCTTGGTGAAGAGGTTGACGGCGGGCACGCAGTGCAGCTGCACGTTGTCGGCGCTCACCAGCTTCTCGAGCGCCGCATCGCCGCGCGAGAACAGCAGCACGATCTCGATGTCGGTCACCGGCATCGTCGCGAGCAGCGCCTGCAGCCCGCCGATGCGCACGAACTGGAAGCGCTGCGGAAACGCGAAGTACTCCTGCAGCAGCCGGAAGCCCGAGAAGCCCGTGGCCGTGACCGGCAGCAGGGCTTCGTCGTCCTCGAAGCCGACCGCGCCAATGGCACTGCCCGGCAGGCTGCGCGCGGTGCCCTGCAAGGCACCACTGGCCGTGAGCGGTCGCACCCACACGCCGATGGGCTGGCCCAGCGCGCATTCGTGCAGCTGCCAGGCCACGTCTTCCGCGCCGCCGAAGTGCAGCACCAGGTCGTCGAGCGCGATCTGGCTGAAGTCCAGACCCGCCGTGGCGCGCAACGCGATGCGCAGGCCGCCGCGGATGGCGCGCGATTGCGGGTGCGTGTTCAGCGGCAGGTCGGGCGCATAGGTGAAGTACTGGGCGCGCTGCACCTCGATCGGCCAGATGCGCAACGCGGCGGCGGTGCGGAACTCGCAGTGCGTGTTCTGCCCCACGGCCTGGCGCGCGCGCAGGCCGGCACCGCGCGGCAGCGTGGGGCCGGCCGCGAGGTTGGCGTCTTCCGGGTCGGGCACGAACGACACCACCGTCATGGCCGGCGTGGGCGCCAGGAAGTGCGGGTAGACGATATCGAGCAGATGGCCCGTGAAGCGCGGGTATTCGGCGTCGAGCTTCAGGCCCACGCGCGCCGAGAGAAAGGCCGTGGCCTCGATCAGCCGCTCCACATACGGGTCGGCGACTTCCTGGCCTTCGATGCCCAGGCGGTGCGCGATCTTCGGAAAAGCGCGCGCGAACTCGGCGGCGCTTTCGCGGAAGTAGCGCAGTTCCTGCTCGTACAGGCTCAGCAGCCGAGGGTCCATGTGGACTTACCTTGGGTTTTGCGCCATGTCCACGATCTCTATGCGGCCCTCTTCCAGATCGACGCGGCTTCGCATGAGGAACTCGAGCGGCACGGGCTGCGCCCACAGCATGCCGCGGATCTGCAGGCCGATGCTGTTGTGGGACTCCAGGGCCGGGCCTTCCATGACGAGTTCGACTTCGAGTGTGCGGGACAAAATGCGCGGCTCGAACTGCAGGATTGCGTTCTTCAAAGCCTGTTCCATGCTGACACGCTGCACCGACGAGGTGAACTGGCCAGACAGCATAGGCAATCCGTAGTTGATGACGGAGCGCGCGGCATTCGGGTGCTGCTTGTCGTCCATCGAAAGGCCGTGCCCCGTGGCATTGAAGAGCCAGCCGAGGTCGCGCAGCACGGCCTGGCGCAGCGCCTGCTTGGTGAGCGTGCGCTTGTCGTCGCCCTCACGCTTTTCGTCGGGCGCGTGGTCGACGAGGCGGTCGAGCAGCGAAGGCTGCAGCCGCTCCTGCGCGGTGAGCTCAGGCACTGCCGCTGCTTTCTTCGCCGCCCTCGGCCGTGTCGGCGGCGGCGGGCGTGAAGAGGATTTCGCGCACGTCCATCAGCGCGTACTCGCCGGCATCGCTGCCGAGCACACGCTGGCCGTAGCCGGCCCAGACCTCGGGGCGCAGCTCGCGCCACTCGGTCTTGCGCGCCAGCCGCAGCTCGCCGTCTTCCTGCGCCTCGGTGCCTTCGTAGCGCGTGGGAATGAGCGCCAGCGTTTCGCCGCCGTTCTCGAACTGCAGGTGCGCGGGCATCCAGACGCAGTCGCGCAGGTCTTCGGGCGGCTCGATCTTGATGTGCGCAAGCCGCGCGTAGGGAATCCAGTAGTACTTGCCGTTGACGAAGGCCTCGAGCACCGGGCCCAGGCGCATGTCGGCGTCGGCCAGCCATTCGAAGGGCACGCCGTCGATGGTGCCGGCGATGGCGGGGGCGCCGTCGAAGGCACGCTGGCGCAGGTCTTCGGCCAGCCCGCTCTCGCCGCGGCCTTGCCGCAGCAGCGATTCGATGAGCAGTGCCAGCCATTCATCGGGCTGGCCGAAGATCATCGGCGTGCGCGTGCCGGCGAACACATCGGCGCGCAGGCCTTCGCAGCGCACGGCCTCGCCGTAGACCTGCTTCATGGGAACGGCAAGCGCGTCGAGCTCGGCCGCGACGGTGAGCTGGTTGAGCGCGCGCTCCCACTGCCCGAGCACGCACAGCAACTGCGCCATGAAGACGCGGTGCTTGGCGTCGGAGGGCTTGGCGCGCACGTCGTCGCTCAGGGCCTTGAGGGCGGCGGCCGGGTCGGCGGCCTTGAGGAAGTCTGCGGCGGTCGTCGTCATGGCGTAGTGCTCCTGGAGGCGTTCAGATTCATGTACGGGTGAACTGGCATTCGCGCACCGCGCCGCGCACACCGCTGGTCTTCTGTGGGGCCGACTTGATCTTCACCGTGCGATAGCTGATGGAGACCAGCTCCGAGGGCACGCCCCAGTGGCCGCCGGAGTTGAGCACCAGCCGGCAGATGCGCGCGTTTTCCAGCGACATCTCGAAGGTCGCCTGCGCCTCGGGCGATTGCGGGTCGCCGCCGGCCTTGTAGGCGCTGATGACGACCTTCAGGTCTTTTTCCTGCGCGCGCAGCAGGCTGGCGAGCGTGGCCGTGGCCGCGTCGCTGCGGCGCGCGACGACCAGGTTGTTGGGCACGACCTGGTTCTGCGCGGACGACTCGGGCACCTGCACCGACCAGTAGTAGCCGCCGATGTTCAGGCGCGCCTTGCCGTCGTCGAAGACGCGTTCGAGTTCGCCCTCGACGGGCGAGCCCTTGCTCTCGATCATCATGACCAGGTCGGTCTCGGCCGAGCCGGTGCCGATCAGTTCGTAGAACTGCCGTGCGTCTTCGGGGCTCCAGGAGCCGTCTTCGAGAAATGCCATATCAACCTCCGGATTCGGACAAAGAAAACAACTGAACCGGCACCGCGCGCGCCCGCCTCATGGCCGCGCCCCACCGTCTGCCGTGCCGACGCTGCTGCTGCCGCTCCTGCGCAGCAAGGCCGCGAACACCTGGCGCTCGCCGCTGGCGGCCGGTGGCTGGCCGCCGCGCACGCGCACTTCCGACACATCGGCCTGCGCCGCGGTGGCCACGCCGAACAGGCGCGGCGCGCTGTGGGGCGCGGCCGGCACGGCCATGACGAGCAGGCGCGCCTCGCCGGCCGTGTCGAGCCAGGGCAGATCGAAACGCTTGACCGCCGGCTGCTCGGGCGTGCCGCGCTTGAAGCGGTTGGTTTCGCCGGCCCCGTCGGGGTACACCGCCTGCAGCGCGCCGCGCGCGTCGATGCCGGTGATGACGAGGTCGAGCGAACGGCCGCTGGTGTTGCGCACGTTCAGGCGCACACGCTCGCCCGTACGCAGTTCAGGCAATGCAGGCAGCACGCTCGCGGCCTCGGCGACCGGCACGCTGCGCAGCTGCCGGTCGGCGCTCCAGACTTCGAGCGCCGCATCGAAACCGTCGAGCTGGCCGCCCTTCGCATGGGCCTGCAACTGGGCCAGCCACTTGAGCTGCGCCAGGGCCTGGAGGCGGCGGCGCAGCGCGGCCACGTCGGGCACCACGACAGCCGAAGCGGCAGTGCCGAACACGGGCGCGAGCGCTTCGAGGCGATGGCCCGCGGGGCCGAGGTCGGTCCAGCGCACGTCGGCGCTCGCGGGGTCGTCGGCCATGCGGATCGCGGCCGGGTAGTCGAGGCTCAGGCCGGCGGGCAACGGCTTGTCGGCGCGCACGCGCAGTGCCGTCGCAGCCGGTTCGGTGACCGGCGTGACGCTCCAGAACGCGCTGCCCGGCAGGTCTTTCAACGCCGCGGGCACGGCGAGCCACGCGCCGCCGAGCTTGATCTGCGCGATGGCGGCCGGTGCGCGGCGCACGGTGCCGTCGTCGAGCGTCGCGAGCACGCGCACCTCCTGTTGCGCTGTCAGGCCGTCGAGCAGGCCGGCCTTGACGGCCAGGCTGTCGCCGCTGCGCTGCGCGCTCCACACAGGCCGCGTGGACGCGGGCGCGCCGCTGTTGGCAAACAGCGGCGCATCGAGGTTGCCCTCGGCCACGGGCGACGGCAGCTCGCGCGTGGGAAAGCGCTGCGCGAGCTCGTCGATGACCGGCGGGTACAGCGCGAGCACGCCGTCGAACAGGTCGCGCCAGGTGGCGGGCTTGCGCGCCAGCGACTCGACCAAGGCCCAGGTCAAGAGGCCCTGCGGCCGGGCGCTGCGCGCCTTGCGCGGCAGGCGCAGCTCGGGCGTGATCTGGTGGCTTTCGGATGCGAACAGCGCCACGTAGCGGGCGCGCGGTACGGCATCGTTCACTACCGGCGGAGACAGGGACCGTGCGGTCGATGCACCACTCGTGAGCTGCGTCGTGCGCAGGCCGCGCCATCGCACCTCGTCATCGGCCGGGCCTTCGGCGGTCGCGGGCGCATCGCCGGTGCCGCGTGTCATGGAGTTGGCGGAGCAGGTGTCGAACACCGAGGCGACAAACACGTTCTTCGCGAGGAAGGCCTGGATCCAGGCGTCGAAGTCGACATCGCGCAGGTCGCCGCTGAGTGCGGCATCGGTGCCGAGCGTGCCGCGCACGTCGCGCGCGAGGAAGTTCTCGGACAGGCCGTCGGGCTCCTGGTAGCGCTTGGCCACGTCGCGCAGGCGCGTGCCGTGGCCGGAGAAATACAGCAGCACGAAATCGCCGCTGGCCGACCGGGCGAGCAGCCGCGCCAGCGCCTCGTGGATGGCCTGTGATTCGGGCAGCGCGGCGCCGGGCACGCCGTCGGCGAGCACGGCGATGTCGGGCGCGGTGAAGCCCTGCTTCAGCAGGGCATCGCGCATGAGCATCACGTCGTTGCGCGGTGCCTGCAGCCACAGGGTTTGCGGCTGGTTGACGAGTTCGGAGACGCCGACGAGCAGGGCGCGCTGTGCGGCGAAGGCGGTGCTGGTGCAGACGAGCAGCGCCAGCATCCACAGCACCTGCAAACCGAGCACCCGCATCGCTCCTTCCCCCGCTGGGGGAAGGCTGGGATGGGGGCAGGCAGAGCGCCCGACGGATGCGCCGCTTGCCCCACCCTGCCCTCCCCAGAGGGAGGGATGCACCCGCATCGCCCCTTCCCCGCTGGGGAAGGCTGGGATGGGGGCAGGCAGAGCGCCCGACGGATGCGCCGCTTGCCCCCACCCCTGCCCTCCCCGGAAGGGGAGGGAGAAAGGCAGCGGATGCACCCGCATCGCTCCTTCCCCGTTGGGGAAGGCTGGGATGGGGCGGGCAGAGCGCGCGATGGATGCGCCGCTTGCCCCACCCTGCCCTCCCCAGCGGGGAGGGAGAAAGACGGGGGGCGCGCGGCGCGTGTCATCGCTGCTCCGAAGCCGGCCCAGCCGATGCGACCAAGGGCGACGACGCGAGCACCGACAGCCCACCCACCGGATCGGCCACGCGCAGCCGCCAGACACCGTTCGCATCCGGCCCGCCGACCACCTCGGCCGACATCGTGCGCAACAAGCGGTCGGCTTCATCGATCCGCACGCCGTCTTTCCAGCGCACGACCAGATTCGCCTGCGCCGCAACCGGCGCCACAGGCACCGAGCGAAAACGCACCTCGTCGTCTTCCGCCGTACCGCGCCCGCTGATGAGCCCCACGTTCTGGATCACCGCGAACAGCGCCACCGCCGCAAACGCCGGACGCGCCCAGCCTTCGGCGCCGAACCAACGTCGGATGCTTCCCCACCAGCCGTCTTCGGGCCGCGGCAACGGCCGGGCGGGCGATGGCGACGGTGCGGCGGGCGTTTCTTCCTGCGGTTGCGCCGGCGCACGACCGAGTTGCAAACCCGCATCGCGGTACAGCGCCTGGTAATCGACACGCGGGTCTTGCGGCCCGAGCGGCGTGCCCGACAGCACCGAGAACGCACCGCCCACGGCACGCAACGCAATGCGCCCAGGCTCCGGTGCAATGGCCGACGCCGCGTGCGCGGCCCATTCATCATGCACCGCGCGGATCGCGGCGAGCCGCGTGGCCGACACCTCGCCGAGCACGCGCGCGGCCAGATGCGGGCTGGGTTCGAGCGTGAGCACGTTCCACGCCTGGACCACGCCGAACATCGGCTCGAAGGGCTCGTCGTCGGGCTCCAGCAACACGTCGAAGTCCGAAGCCCAGTCGGGCTCGCCGGCGGCCATCCAGCCCTGCCAGAGGTCGCCATGGATGCAGCGGTCGAGCAGCACGCCGAGCAGGCGCCCGTCGTGCACCACGCTCACAAGGCGGCCCGGCGCCCAGCGCGCAGTGAAGGCGCGCCGGGCGACAGCCTCGCGGCGCCGGGCCAATTCGGTCAAGGGGAGCAGCAGATCCGACACGACGGGCGTGCCCGCGCCTGCGCTGCTGCTGCTGTGCGGCATCGCGACGGTGGCAACGCCGGGTGGCGCGTCTCCCGGCGGTGCGCCGGTTTCGAACGCATGGCGGATCACGCTGAGCGGGGGCCAGAGGTCGGTGGTCATGGCGTCTGTTCCTGAATGGCTATGTCTTCAGACATAAGACGCTTCAGCCCCGAGGATTTTGAAAACCTGCAGGATCGCCGCCATGTTGTCCGCCTCGATGGCGATGCCCAGGGTCTGGCCGATCCAGCTGCCGATGCGGGTCTGCGCATAGCCGGCGCCCAGCCCTTCACGCTTGTGCACGAGGCCCAGCCGCCCGGCGCGGTAGTGGTACGAGGCAATGGCGTGGCGCGAGGCGATGCCCGACAGCCCGCCCTCGGCCTCCTGCCCGAAGCCCTCGCACAGCAGGATGCGCTCGGGCTCGGGCAGCCCGGCAATGAAGGCGCGCGCCGCCAGCTGCACGGCCTGTGCGCTGAGGCCGTGCTCGGCCAGGCAACCGTCGAGGTCTTCGCCCGGGCCGAGTTCGTCTTCGAGCTGGGCCTCGGTGATCTGGTCGCCGATGGAGACCTTGCGGCGGAACGCGCTGGCGCGCGTGCAGTCGATGAGGTAGCGGCGAAAGTACGCGCACAGCGCGAAGGCGGTCGACGGTGCGCTGTGGCCGGCGCGCTCTTCCGATTCATCAGGGTCGGCATCGAGCCGCAGCACCTTCACGTAGATGAACTGCGCCACCAGCTCCTGCCGCCCCTCGCCCAGCACCTGCAGCTCGGGCGGGTTGCAGGCCACGAGCGCATCGCCCACGATGCGGTACATGGTGCCCATGTCGTTCGAGGACAGCGTCTGCCGGCGCCGCCAGAGGCGGACGAGTTCAGAGCTCTCTGCGGACGAAAGGGTTTCCTGCATGAAGGGCCAAGGGGTTCGAAAAAAGTGAGGTCAGTCGTCGACGCAGACGCCCTCGGTCGGCACCAGGCACTGCGGCAGGTTGGCGCCGACCGGGCCGCCGCGCGTGCGGATCGCACCCGACACCGCCGCCTGCGCCACGGCAAGGCCACGCGGCAGAAGAATCCACAGCTGCCCGCGCTCCTTCATGCGGCGCGCGTTGGTCGCAGCCTGCTGGCCGTTGCCGAAGAAGTAGTCGGCCCGCACCGCGCCGCGGATCGCGCCGCCGGTGTCCTGCGCGATGGTCAGGCGCTGCATGGGCGCGCCGCTGCCAGGCGTGCGTGTCGACACGAACACCGGGTAGCCCAGCGGCGTGCTGCGCGGATCGACCGCGATCGAGCGACCGGCCGACAGCGGCACGCCGAAGGCGCCCACCGGACCGCCCGCGGGCGAGGTCGATTCCTTGAAGAACACGTAGCTCGGGTCCTTGATGCCGGAGCCGGCCACCGCGCCCGCCGTGCGACGGCCCGGCACCACCACCGCGCCGCTGGCCGTGGGCCGTGCCAGCGTGAAGCCGCGCGTGCGGATCACGCTGCTGTCGACGGCGCCCGTGTCTTCGTCGTCGCCGTCGTCCAGCGTCAGCTCGAGCGAATCGCCGCGCACCTTCACGGCGCTGCGCGGCTTGCCATTGGCGGCCTGCGCGATGGTCGGGCGGAAGGGCTGGCCGTTCTGCTCGGCGTACGCCACGCGCACGACTTCGCCGCTGGGCAGCTTGATGCGGCCCGAGCCCTGGATCTGCATCTCGTACAGCGCCGTGGCGCTGCTCACGAAGGCCAGCACCTTGGCGTTGGGCGCGCCCTTGGTCTCGATCTCTTCGCGCGTGTAGTACGGCAGCAGGCGCTTGCCGTCGATGCGCAGGCGCACCTTGCGGTCGAGCGTGTCGCGGGTGATGGCCGAGAGGTCGAGCGCATAGAGGCCGGGCGCGCCCATGTCGCGCGTGCTGAGGCCGCTTTGCACGATCACGTTGCGGCCCTCGACCTTGGCGGCCACCGTGCCGCTGCCGGCCGGGAGCTTGCGTGCATCGACGAACAGCATGTCCTCGGGCTGGCCGTACACCGGGTAGATGAACGGCGCAACGTAGGTGCGGCTGCCCGCGATCTCGGGCTCGAAATAACCGGTGACCACGCCGTCGGGCTTGCGGTCGTCGTCGCGGATCTGGTAGGCCGAGAACTCGCGCTCGAAGAAGCCGCGGATCGCCTGCGTGCTCTTGCCGTCGACCTTCAGCGCGCGGTCGCACACGTCCTTCCACTCGGCGCCGCGGCCGTTGAGCACCCTGCAGCTGCCCAGAAACGCCGGCCAGCTTTCCGAGAAGTCGTCGCGCGCCCAGCCCGGCACGGCGTCGAAGCCGACCGAGGTGTAGGTGGCGAGCTGGGTCGAGAAGGTCCGCGCCTGCCCGGCCACGCTGCCGCCCGTGGGACGGGGTGCGGCAGGTGCCGTGTCGGTCGCGGTGGTCGTGGGAGCGGCGCTGCTCGCGGCGGGCGGCGGCGTGTTGGCGCAAGCGGCCAGCAGCGCCAGCGCGACCACGGCGGCCGTGCGGCAGAGGGGGAGCGCAAAGTGCGGCGACGGTGACGTGTGCATGAGAGTCTCCTGGTCGTGTCGTGGAATGGGGCCGAAAGCGGCCGACGCTCTACAGACGATTACTTCTCGACGATTTTGAAATTCGCGACGCCATAGACGTCGTTGCACGGCGTGGCGCCCGGCGCGCAGACCGGCTTGCCCAGCAACGGCGACGGCCCGGTGCCGCGTGTGGCCTCGAGTGCCGAGAGCACCGGCAGCGGGAACTGCGGGAACACGCCTTCGTTCTGCACGCCCGAGGCGCCGAAGTCGCGCTCGTGCTCGCTCACGAGCACCGCGAACTGGTTGGTGCCGGCCGGCCCGCCGGCGTCCATCGGCCAGGAGGCGCGCGGCAGCGCGAGCGCGGCGTTGGCGGTGATCTTGTTGTACTTGTCGAGCAGGTTCGGGAACAGCAGGAACATCTCGCCGCCGCTGGACAGCAGGAACACGTAGACGAAACCGTCGCGCTTGCTGCGCACCTCGAAGGCCAGCTTGTCCTTGCCGATGGCGACCTCGGCCTTCTTCGGCGTGGCCGTGACTTCGAAGCCCGGGGCGGCGCCGGTCGCCAGGGATTGCAGCGATTCAACGGGGTGCGTGGCTTCGGGGCGGTGGAGGTGGAGGCGGTGGTGGGGCCTCGGCGACCTGGGTGGAGGTGTCGGGCGGTGGTGCGGGTGTGGCGGTTTGCGCCGTCTTGCCCGCATCGCCTTCGCCGCCCGAGCGGCCGAGGAACCACCAACCGCCGCCCGCTGCAACGACCAGCACGGCGGCGGCGACTGCGCCGAGGACGGCTTTGTTGCTGCCGCCGCTCTTGCTCGTAGAGACAGATGCCTTCGCGGCGATGGGCTTCGGCATGTGGGCCGTGCCGATCACGGTGGGTGCATCGGCACCCGACTGACTGCTTCGTGCACCCGACGGTGGCAAGGTGCGCGGCGTGGGCGCGATGCTGTGACCGACCTCGAGGCCCAATGCCGCGCGCAACTCGGCCATCGACTGGGGTCGCGCTTCGGGCCGCACGCCCAGGCCCGCATCGATGGCTGCGAGCAGCCGGTCGCTGTAGCGCTGGCGCAGGATGTCGTTGCCCGCGAGCGGCACGTAGCTGTCGGACAGCAGCCGCGCCACCGACGGCGGCGGCGCACGGCCGCACACGGCCACGTGCATCACGGCGGCGAGTGCGTAGACGTCGGTCCACGCACCTTGCGACATGTCGGGCATCTCGGCGTACTGCTCGATGGGGGCGTAGCCGGGCTTGAGGATGACGGTGATCGCCTGCGTCTTGTCGGTGATCACGCGGCGCGCGGCGCCGAAATCGAGCACCACGGGGCGGCCGGAGCCTTCGAGCAGGATGATGTTGTCGGGGGCGATGTCGCGGTGGTAGCAGTTGGCGCTGTGCATCACGGCGAGGGCCTGCGTGACGCCGTCCATGATGCGGGTGAGCCAGGCTTCGTCGACGCCTGCCGGGATCGCTACGAGTGCCTCTCGCAAGGTGTCGCCCTTGTAGAAGGGCATGACCATGTAGGTGGTGCCCTTTTCTTGCCAGAAGCGGTAGACCTTGAGGAGGGACGGGTGGTCGAACTGGGCGAGGAGGCGGGCTTCGTTGATGAAGCTGCGCATGCCCAGGTCGAAGGTTTCTCTGTGTCTTTCTGAGAGGGGGACTACGGTGCCGTCTTGCTGTCTTGTGGATAGCGAGGTTGGGAGGTATTCCTTGATGGCTACTACGCGCTCTAGCGTGTGGTCCCAGGCTTCGTAGACGACGCCGAAGCCGCCTTGGCCGACTACTCGGGTGACTTCGAATTCGGCGAGGCGGCTGCCTACGGGGAGGAGGCCTGCGTCGTGGGTTGCGGTTGCTGGGCTGGTGACTGGGGTGCCTGAGGCTGTGGTGAAGCCGCCGGCAGTGATGACTGTGGCGCCTGTGTCGGTGCTTGCGTTGTCACTGTTGCCCGTGAGGGGCACGGGGCGGGAGACGACTCGGGTGCGGTCGTCTTCCGGGGGAAGGGCGTTGTCGGTCATTGACCTGCTCCTGCTAGGTGAACGCCGTTTTGGGTTTGCTTTCCGAGGCCGGGTCTCGCCCCGGCGGGCGACCTACTTTTCTTTGCTTCGCCAAAGAAACGTAGGCAAAAGAAAGGCGACCCTGCTGTCTGCGTCCCTGCGCTTCGCTGCGGGCAACCTGCGGTGCTCACGTTTCGCGGGGTCTCGCCCAAACTCGCTTCGCTCAAACAAGGGCGAGCCCTGATCCGCGAAACGCTGCGCTCCTCGGCGCATACAGAAGGGCTTTGGGGTCCAGCAGGCCTTCGCTTCGCTCGGCCAGCCCACGGGCCTTCGCTTCGCTCGGCGGGGATGGGCGCCTCTGGGCTTGAAGACACGCCGGGCTTCGCTTCGCCGTTTGACTGGCACCCTCTCCCTCTGGGAGAGGGTTGGGGTGAGGGCCGACGGCACGGAAACATCGCCTGGCCCGCACAAAGGCCGATGCCCTCACCCCCGCCCTCTCCCCAAGGAGAGAGGGAGCAAGTCCCGCCGAGCGCAGCGAAGGCCCGATCCCAAGCCGAGCGAAGCGACGGCCCGTCCGGTGTCCAAACCCCTCTGGCTGCGCCGAGGAGCGCAGCGTTTCGCGGATCAGGGCTCGCAGCTGTTTGAGCGAAGCGAGTTCTGCGAGACCCCGCGAAACGCGAGCACCGCAGGTTGCCCGCAGCGAAGCGAAGGGTCGCAGACAGTGGGGTCGCCTTTTCTTTGCTTACTTTCTTTTGGCGAAGCAAAAGAAAGTAAGTCGCCCGCCGGGGCGAGACCCGGCCTCGGAAAGCAAAAGAAAGCACCGCCCTCATTCCCCAGAAACAGCGCATCGAACTGCACATCCCGAGGCAACCCCGTAGCCAACATCCGAACCCCACCCTCCAAGCCTGGCGTCTCCATCCAAAGCGAGGCCCCCGCCAGTGGCAACTCCAGCGACCGGTCATCAGCGGAAGGCTCATCAGCAGCACCAACAAACAGCCGCCCCAGCGCCGCATCAAACCGCAACGCATCCAGATCACTCTCAAGCCCTTCAAGCACAGCCAGCGTCCCCAACGCCCACCACCGCAACGCAGCAGCAAGCGCCTCCCCACTCAAAACACCAGAAGCAACGCCCTCATCCAACTCAACCGCAAGAGTGAACGGAAAGTACCGCCCCACCCCATCCACCGAAGGCATCAACACCCCATCCACGCCCGTTCCCCACCACCTGCGCCCCAGCGCAAAGCACCACACCGGCGCTTCCAGGTAGTGAGCAGTCCAATCCGCATGCCGATCCTTCAGGCGAGCCAACCCGCGCTGCAACCACGGGTCCCACACCGAGCGAAACGCCTCCGGCAACCGCCGATGCGCAAAGTCCCCCATCCCCGGCAACTTCCCGAACCAGCCAGGAAGTTCGTCAGAAACGAAGAGAGAAGAGGAAGAAGAGGCCAAGCTCACAACCCCTCCGGACAAGAAAACTCCCGCAACTCCTTCAACCGAATCGGATGCTGCACGCTGTTCGTCGTCACCTCGAACCGCGTCTTCCGCGCCCCCACCTGGAAGGTGATGAAGAACTTCTCCGGCGCGTCACCCGCTTCAAGTTGCCCATCGTCCAGCGTGCGAAACAAAGCCCAAGGCCCATCCATCGCCGACCCCGAACTCCCGGTGGTCGACGGCGGACTCACCTGAACGCGCACCTGGTTGCTCCCCTTCGGCCCCGGCCACTGCACCGCCATCGGCACCACCGGCCCGTGCGCGTACTTCACGAGCTGCCCGTCCACGTCGAGGATGAACTGCGTGATGCCCGCGTCCATCTCCACCGGCTTGAAGTCCAGCCGCATCGACGGCCCGCGCCCACCGCCGCGGAAGAAGATGTCCTTGATGCGCGCCGCGCGCTCGAACTGCGCCAGCGCCTGCGTGGTGATGGCGCCGCGCTCGGCCACGGGCTTGTAGCGCCACGGCCGGGTGCTGGTGTCGACCAGCGCGGCCAGGCGCTTCTGGAAGAAGTCGTCCATCAGGCCGCCGGCGCCGAACATCTGGCCGAAGTCTTCGGGCAGCACGTCGCGCTTGCTGCTTTGCACGAACGGGTAGCGGCCCGCGATGGCGCGGCTGCAGAACTCGGTCACGGGGCGCAGGTCCTGGCTCAGGTTGCCGCGCTCGGCCACCTGCGCCTGCGCGGCGCCGGTCTGGCTCAGGTTCTCGATCATGCTGCGCACCGGCTCGGGCAGACGGCCCGCGTCCGACTTGAGCTTGCCGGCCACGTCGCCGGGCGGCGGTGAGGTGCGGCCCTTCACGGCCGTGTCGACGGCGTTGAGGTACACGTAGACCTCGTTGAAGAGCTTGAGCGCATCGTCGATCGGCGCGGGCTGGTTCGGGCCGCCCGCGGTGACGAGGCGGCGCAGCGATTCGAAGCGATCGTCCACGATGCTCTCGATGCGCTTGCCCGGCGCCACCTGCTTGCCGGGGTCGCTGCCGAACAGATCTTCCAGACCCTTGCGCGTGTTGCGCACGGTCTCGGAGGCCTTGCTGACCACGTCCTTGTTGGCATCGGCCGCGGGGATCAGCGTGGTCTGCTTGACCACCGCACGCAAGAAGTTCGCGAGCGGTGAATCGACACCGGACAGGATGCGGGCGGTCTCGATGTTCTTCTCCAGGCCGCTGACGCGGATCAACCGCACATCGGCCAAGAGTGCTTCCCACTGCTTGACGTACTCCTCGAGGTAGAGACGCCGCACGCGGTCGGTGAGCGCGCCGAGCGCTGCGGCATCGCGCAAACGCTCGCTGGCGTTGCGGTCCTGCCCGAGCACCCACGGGTCCTCGGCGGCCAGCAGGCCGGTGAGCACCACGACCTCGTTCTGGAAGCGCTTGTGGTACCCGTCGTAGGTGAACATGCCCGGCACGCCTTCGCTCAGCGGCTTGCCGCTGATGCGCTCGAACACCAGCGGGCCCGACGGACCGGTGGCCTGCGCCACGCTGAAGCCCGGGATGTCCTTGGTGGCGCGCTGGCGCTTCAAGCGGCTGAACACGCGCTGCTCCAGCGGGTAGCTCGCGAGCACAGCGCGCACGCTGCGCACCAGGTTCTCGTCCATCTTCAGCGGCGAGCGCGGTGGGCCTTGGGCGATGAGCACGTCGAGCTGGTCTTCGAGTGCCTTGCGCTGGTCTTCGGGAATGCCGCGGTCGAGGTTGCGCGCCCAGTCGAGCGTGATCCAGGCCTTCAGCGCCTCGGGGTCGAATCGCTCGGGCTGGTAGAGCATCAGATAGCTCTTGAGCGCCTCGTAGGTGAACTCGAGGTTGTCCTTCTGCGCGGTGCGCAGCTGGTCTTCGATGCGCTTGGCGATCTGCGGCAGGAAGGCGTCGTTGAGCGCGCGCTGGTGCGTGAGCATGGCGGCGGCGTCGAGCTTGTCGCCCTGGTACAGGCCCAGCGTCATCGACAGCGGCTCGTCGCCCAGGCGGTTGTCGGGCGTCTTCCAGATGTCGCGCAGGCCCTGCAGCACGGGCGCGACCTCGACCAGGTTCTGCACGCGCGTCGGCAGCGCCGCCAGCGTCTTCTGCGCGGGCTCGACGCGCGCCTCGACCGACTTCAGGTAGTTGTGGTTCTGCCAGGTGCTGTAGCCCCAGGCCGCGAGCAGACCGACCGTGACCAGCGTCATCGCGGCCACGCCCGCCAGGCGCAGGGTGTTGCGGCGGCGCTCCAGCTTCACGTCGGCGCCCGCGAGACGCTGCTCGGGGAACACCACCTCGCGCAGCAGCGCGGTGAGGAAGTAGCTGCGCCCGCTCGACTTCTGCGGCGCGAGCATGGCGCGCTCGATGCCGAAGCTGCGCGCCAGGCTGCCCATCACGCGGTCGATCGGGCTGCCCTCTTGCGTGCCGCTGGTGAAGTACACGCCGCGCACCCATGGCGGTTGCGCAAAGCGCGAGCCGGTGAACACCTGTTCGAGCAAGTCGGACAGCAGCGGGCCGACCGACCCGAACTGCGCCGGAAAGCCGAAGATCGCCGCACGGCGCGTGCCGTCGGTCTCACGCTGCATGCGCGCGATGAGGCCGTCGTTGATGCGGTTGTGCAGCAGTCCGAACTCGCGGTGGAACGCGGCCGACAGACCCTTCTCTTCAAGCTGCACGTTCTCGTCCGCCGGCAGCGTGAAGCCGAAGACCTGCGCGCGTTGCTCCTTGCCGAGGTCGTCGAAGTAATCGGTGAAGCCGTAGAGCAGGTCGCTCTTGGTGACGAGCACGTACACCGGCAGTCGCGTGGTGAGCTTGCCGTCGAGCTCGAGCAGCCGCGCGCGGATCGACGCCGCGAGCTGCGTGCGCGCCTCGGGGCCCTGGCTCAGCAGATCGCCCACGCTCACGGTGAGGAACACGCCGTTCAACGGCCGACGCGGACGCGCCTTCTTCAGCAGGCCCAGGAAGCCTTCCCATGCACTCTTGTCTTCCGACTGGTGGCTGTCCTGCGTGGTGTAGCGCCCGGCCGTGTCGATGAGCACGGCCTCGTCGGTGAACCACCAGTCGCAGTTGCGCGTGCCGCCCACGCCGCGGATGGCGCCGGGGCCGAACTTCTCGGCCAGTGGAAAGCTCAGGCCCGAGTTGACGAGCGCCGTGGTCTTGCCCGCGCCCGGTGCGCCGATGAAGACGTACCACGGCAGGTCGTACAGATAACTGCCGCCCGAGATCGACAGCCAGTCGCGCCAGCCCGGCTTCTTGCCGGCGGCGTGCAGGCGCATCTGCTTGAGCGTGGCGACGGCTTCGCTGAAGCGCGTGTCGAGGATCTTCTGTTCGCCGTCGACCGGTGCACCGGTCTTGGCGGCGGCCGGCGCCTTCATGAGGCCGTCGGTCAGGTGCTGGCTGGCACGGCGTGCGCGCCAGCGACGGTACAGCGCGCGCAGCACCACGATGAGCACGATGACGCCGATGACGATGGCGCGCGTCATCTCGCCTTCGAGCGGCGCGAGCGAGCCGATCTTCACCAGCGGGCCGATCCACCAGATCAGCAGCGCGACGACGATGAGCGCGAGCAGCGTCAGCAGCAGCGGGCTGAACAGGAAGCCGAAGATTTTCTTGATCATTTCGTTGCTCCTGGAACGGGAGCAGCAGCGGCCACGCGCTCGGGTTCGGTCAGCAGCACGATGTCGACGCGGCGGTTGCGCGCGCGGTTGGCCGGCGTGTCGTTGGCCACCACGGGCTCGGCGTCGGCCTTGCCGTCGGAGCGCATGCGCGCGGGCTCGACCAGCGTCGTGAGCGCACCTTTCACTGCATCGGCGCGCGCGGCCGAGAGGTGCCAGTTCGACGGATAGCGCAGCGAGCGGATCGGCTGGTTGTCGGAGTGGCCGGTGATGAGCACCTCGCCCTTCACCTCGGCCAGCGCCTGGCCGATGCGGCGCAGCACCGGCAGCGACGCGGCCATCGGCTCGGCGCTGCCCGAACCGAAGAACGAGTCGCCGCGCAGGCGCACCACGCTGCGGTCGGCTTCGTCGGTCACCGTCACCAGACCCTGTTTGATCTCGGGCTCGAGAAAGCGCGCGAGCCGCGGCGACTTGGCCGGTGCGGCGGGCGGTGCGATCTGGATGTTGGGCACGCGCAGGCTCGACACCGCCGCGTAGGTGGTGTCGGAGCGGTGGTTGAGCGTGAGCCGCAGGCCGAACCACGCGAGCGCCAGCAGCAGCGCAAAGCCGGCCGCGAACACCCACAGCGGCAGCGACTCGCGCAGCCGCACCGTGCCCGCGCCCTGCCCACGCCAGTGCGGCGACAGCTCGGGCTCGACAGCCGGACGGTCCTTGGCGATCAGGTCGGCCAGGCGCTGGCGCACCGAGTCGAGCTGCGCGCGACCGTTGTCGACCACGCGGTAGCGGCCCTCGAAGCCGAGCGCGAGCACGCTGTAGATCAGCTCGAGCAGCTGGCGGTGCGTGGGCACATCTTGTGCGAGCTTGGCGAGCAGCTGGAACACCTTTTCGCCGCCCCAGGTCTCGTTGTGGAACTGCACCAGCAAGCTCTGCTTGTTCCATCCGGCCTGCACGCCCCAGGGCGTGTTGGCGACGGCCTCGTCGAGCGCCGTGCACAGCACGTAGCGTGCGGCCAGCACCGACTCGTTGCCCACGCCCGCACGGCGCGCCGCGGCATCGAACTGGTTCACCGCATCGGCGGTGGACGCGCGCAGCGCCGGCACGTTGGGCGGCTGCGCGAGGTTGCGCAGCTTGCCGATCAGCACCAGCAGCTTGCCCGCGGCCGAGACCAGCGGATTGAGCAGGCCGATCTCGCCCACTTCGGCCACGGGCGTCGGATCGGCACCGCCGAAGAACGGCGCGGGAGCCGCAGCAGCCGGCGGTGCGCCGCCCGGCGTGCGCGGCTTGGGCTTGATGACCGTGCGCTCGGACTCGAAGGCGGCAAAGGGGTCGGGAGGGGTGCTCATGGTGATGTTCCGTTTCCGTCAGCCACAGGCGGCTAGGAACGAATGGCCCAGAACGCGAGGTCGAGGCCGGGGAAATCGCCAGCGATGTGCATCGCGATGCCGCCCGATTGCTCGAGCTGGCGCCACAGGTCGCTGTTGCGCGTTTCGAGTTCGAAGTAGTTGGCGCCCGTGTGGAAGGGAATCTGCCGCGGCGCCACCGGCATCGGCGTCAGCGTGACGCCCGGCAGCGCGAGGTTCACGAGGTCGCGGATGCGCTCGACCGGCCCGATCTTCACCTGCGTGGGGAAGCGCGCACGCAACGCCTCGCTCGGCATGTTCGCGTTCACCGCGAGCACGAAGGTCGCCTTGCGCTGCAGCTCCACATCGGTCACCACCGCCACGCGCACGCCGTGCTTGCGGTCGTGCAGGTCGATGCGGATGGCCGACTGCTCGAACACCATCGACAGGCTGCGGCGCAGGTCGTCCATCACCGGGCGGAAGCTCAGCGCGAGGTCGTCGTGGATGTAGGGCCCGAAGCGCGCCACGCGGCGCGTGTCGCGAAAACTCGCGAGGTCACCGGCCAGCCCGAGCGCGTGCTCGAAGAAATGCTGCGGGTGCAGCATCGCGCTCTTGGCCAGGTGCGCAAAGATGGCCTCGTTGCGGTTCACCGCTTGCAGCAGCATGAAGTCGGCAATCTCGGCCACGCCGCCCGTGCCCCCTTGGGTCATGCGCCCGGCCAGCGCCTCGCCGCGCTGGCGCAGCAGGCCCAGCAGCTCGTCGAGCCAGGCGCGGATCACCGCATGGCCGGCCACGTCGAGCAGCGGCGGCAGCATCGTACGATCGAGCTGCACCTGGTTGTCGACCCGGCGCTCGACCACGCGGGCCACGCCCAAGGTCGCCCAGGCGTCGGTCGCTTCGCTGGCGCGCATCAGGCGCGTGTGGAGCTGGCCGAGTTGCAGCATCGCGGTGCGCTCGCCGGCCGTGTTGGAGTCGGGCACGTCCGACTCCAGCACGCGGTGGCGCACCAGCTCTTCGTATTCTTCAGCGTCGGCCTCGCGCGCCCCGGCGCGGCGCAGCGGCAGTGCAAGCACCACGGCTTCGTCGCGCATGGACGCGGGAATGTCGATGGGCTCGGGCAACGGATCGACCGCCGGCATGTCGAACACCGTGCCGTCGCCGAAGATGCCCACCGCCCGCACCAGCGCCAGCTTGCCCAGCGTGAGCGCCGCCGCGTCGATTTCGACCTCGGCGAATCCCCAGGCGTAAGGCGTGGTGGTGCGCAACAGCACATGCCGCGCATGATCGGCATGACGCTCGCTTTGCTGCAGGTGCTGAGGCTGCAACAGCATCCCCTCGCTCCAGACCACTTTGGTTCGCCAACTCATCCGCACTCCGTCTACGGCAAGGGTGCCGGGAAGTAAGAAGAAACACGAAGTTTCCGGCGCGGGGGGCAGGAGGCAAATCCGCCTTAAGGCCTAGCTAATGGCCTAGGTGGGGCGGGAGGGTACGGCGAAGGGAGTAGATGCGGGGCCGGTCGTGGACTTGACGCTCTGGCAGGATGCGGCCGGAAAGTGCCACCGGCGCCCAAGATCGATCAGAACTGGGGCGGTGGACCCGGTCACAAGTTACGGCAGGTATTGGTGCGCAGGTCGAGTTCGTTGATCAGCCGCCCGATGGCGCCCCTCGATCTCTTCCGGCCGCTCGGCTTTCTGCGCTGTCCACACCGCCAGGCAGTTGAAGAGCAGCCACACCAGATGCATCAAACCTCCGGTGGCGGGCCGGGGCGCAGGCTGCGGTAGGTGTCGGCGCGAAGGTCCAGCTCGTTGATCAATCGACCAATGGCTTGCTTGATCTCTTCGGGCCACTCGACCTTCTGTGCGGTCCAGACGGTCAGGCGGTTGAAGAACAACCACAGCATGTACAGCGGCACTGTGACAGGCATGCTGATGTACTTGAGCATGGTCTTCCACGGTTGTTCTTTCCAGCGCCGCCCCGGTTGGTCAAGAAAGGGGACGACCGCACCGAAGTCACTCCAGGGCACATACGCGCCGGTGTTTGACACCGGAGGGAACTCACCCTTCACCAGCGGCGCAGCGCCTTGCTCCATGTAGCGGCGGATGTACTCCCACAGGGCTGGCACGAAGTCGACGCTGGCGAAGGTGAAGCTGTCGATGATGGTTGGGTCGTCCTTGCTCTTGCGCACCAGGAAGACAAGGTGATGCACGCGGCTGGCCGTGGCCGTACTGGCTTGCAGCGTGGTGTGATGTTCAGCGTCGATCAGGTCCCAGTCGTAAGCAACAAGGCTGGAGTTGCGAGGACCGAAGAATCGCCAACGGCGAGCACCGGACTGCGTGACTTTGTAGACCTTGCGATGCTTGCGGTCGAAGTAGAGGGGGCTGTCGGCGGGGGCGAAGAGTTCGAGGTAGGCGAAGAATGCAAAGAAGGACCAGGAGCCAATGTAGGCGAAGGCGATAACTCCGTAGCCTTCGTACTTAATCATTCCCTCCAACATGAACGTTGCGAACAAGTACGTGCCAAGCACCCCAGACACGAAGCCATACGTCGTATAAACCCCCCCTCCGCCCGTCAGGTAGACCCTCTGAAACTCGATGGCATCTGGGTAGACGCCTGTGAGCTTTCCCCCGTGTCCGGCTACTCCGGCAGCACTTTGTCTTTTGTTGGCATAGCGCTCCACAAGCCCGATGACCTTGCCATCGGCGCGATCCTCATCGGTGCTGCGCCCGCTGGTGTTGATGCCGCCAATCATCGAAAGCCGCCCACGCCATCGCCTCCGAACGGCGGTAGTCGAGGTGCTGGCGCAGCAGGTGGCCCCGGATACTTCTTGAGAGGGCGTTGGTTCTCCTCATCGGCCATGGGCTTGTCGACCATCTCCGCCGTGATCATGTGGTACTCCAGAAGCTCCCTGCCCTTGTCCTCGTAGCGCCCCTCAGTGTCACGGCCGAAGTAGCCCCGCGCGATCCAGCGTTGCTGGTCGGAGCGTTCGGACAAGACTGCCCACATGGTGGAAGCCACACCGGCGATCAACAGCACCCAGCCCGCACCGGAGACCAGCGTCGAAGTCGAGTCCCGTTGAAGACGGCTCACGTTGTTCTGTCCTGCCCGCATCAAACCTCCGGTGGTGGGCCCGGGCGCAGCCTGCGGTAAGGGTCGGCGCGAAGGTCAAGTTCGTTGATCAATCGACCGATGGCTTGCTTGATCTCTTCCGGCCACTCGACCTTCTGTGCGGTCCAGACAGTCAGGCGGTTGAAGAACAACCACAGCACATACAGCGGCACCGTGACAGGCATGCTGATGTACTTGAGCAAAGTCTTCCAGGACTGCTCTTTCCAACGGCGCCCCGGTTGGTCAAGAAAGGGGACGACCGCACCGAAGTCACTCCAGGGCACATACGCGCCAGTGTTCGACACCGGAGGGAACTCACCCTGCACGAGCGGCGCAGCACCTTGCTCCATGTAGCGACGGATGTACTCCCACAGGGATGGCACGAAGTCGACGCTGGCGAAGGTGAAGCTGTCGACGATGGTTGGGTCGTCCTTGCTCTTTCGCACCAGGAAGACAAGGTGGTGCACGCGGCTGGCCGTGGCTGTACTGGCTTGCAGCGTGGCGTGGTGCTCGGCGTCGACCAGGTCCCAGTCGTAAGCAACAAGGCTGGAGTTGCGATGACCGAAGAAGCGCCAGCGACGGACACCGGACTGGGTGACCTTGTAGACCTTGCGATGCTTGCGGTCGAAGTAGAGAGGACTGTCGGCGGGGGCGAAGAGTTCGAGGTAGGCGAAGAATGCAAAGAAGGACCAGGAGCCGATGTAGGCGAAGGCCATACCTCCGTACGCTTCGTTTCTTATCGCGCTCTCTAGCACAAACGCAGTGAATAAGTACGTGCCAAGCACACCTGTTAAGAAGCAATGCGTCAGGTAGTACCCCCCTCCCCCCGTCAGGTAGACCCTCTGAAACTCGATGGCATCTGGGTAGACGCCTGTGAGCTTTCCCCCGTGTCCGGCTGCTCCGGTGGCACTTTTTCTTTTGTTGGCATAGCGCTCCACAAGCCCGATGACCTTGCCATCGGTGCGGTCCTCGTCGGTGCTGCTCCCGCTGGTGTTGATGCCGCCAATCATCGAAAGCCGCCCACGCCATCGCCTCCGAACGGTGGTAGTCGAGGTGCTGGCGCAGCAGGTGGCCCCGGATACTTCTTGAAAAGGCGTTGGTTCTCCTCATCGGCCATGGGCTTGTAGACCATCTCCGCCGTGATCATGTGGTACTCCAGAAGCTCCCTGCCCTTGTCCTCGTAGCGCCCCTCAGTGTCACGACCGAAGTAGCCCCGCGCGATCCAGCGTTGCAGCTCGGAGCGTTCGGACAAGACCGCCCACATGGTGGAGGCCACACCGGCGATCAACAGCACCCAGCCCGCACCGCTGATGAAGACCCCCACTCCTGCCACCAGTGCTTCCGCACTTGCGCTGGCGATGACGGTCAGTACGACGCGTTGCAGCCCTCTTTTGATCAGCGTCTGCGCTACTTTTTGCGAGGCCGCGCCGATGGCGCGGTTGGTTGCGCCGCGAGTCAGGAAGTCTGCTGCGATCAATGACATTGCGACGCTGTTCAACCCAAACGCAACTCCTGCGTATAAGTGTCCGCGGTATGACGCCTCGTCCCCCTTCTGATCCGCCTCTTGCATCTTGCGAAACGACATCACCATATTCAGCACACCACCCGCCACACCCGTCATCGCCGCCCCTGCCTTCAAGTTGCTCAGCGAACGGCTGACCTGGCTCATCGCAGTACCCCGCGCCGCCCCTTGCGCCTCCACCATCTGAATCTGAAGGCTCGCAGCCCTGAGGTCCAACGCCCCGCCCACAAAACCCGCCACACCATCCGCCACGCCGAGCAGTTTGTCGAACAGCTTGCTGTTGTCTCCCTTGCCCAGCTCTTGGAAAAAATCGCGCACCGACCAGATCAGGCCCAACCCTTGCACGACCATCACGGCGCCACCGAAAAATTGATCGGTCCTGAGAGATTTCACATTTGCGTCGACGGCCTCTTGCGCGACGTGCGCCTTGACGTTCTTGACCGTTGCGCTGTCGAAGGACTGCAAGTCGGCAGCCTTCACGTGCTCAGTGAACTGCGCCATCGACAGCCCGCGCCGGCTGCGCGGCGATGCCCCTGGCAGTTGTGCCGTTTCGTTCGGAATCAAGCCGATATTGGCGGACCCGGCGTCCAACATGACAACCCGTTGGACGACGATCCTGCTGCCTGCGGGCTTGTTGCGTATGGCTCGGCGGTCGGCTTCGGAATAGTCGAACGGGTTCCTCTCCATGGTCGCCAGGACTGTTTCCTTTCGCCAGTTGGAGCGCATGACCACATGAAGGCTGGACGCGCCACCTTCAGCGGCAGCGCGCATGGCGTCCAGCAATGCCAGCTCGGCCGCAGCCAACGCAGGCAGCCGTTGCAAGTACTTCTGCGCCTTCTGCGGAATCGTCAAACCGTCCGACCATTTGAGGCTCAGTCCGAACTGCAAGGCGCCTGCGGCAATGGCGGCCAGGTGCCCGCCGCTCACGCCCATGACAGCAGCCTTCATCCAGCTGTACTTCGGGCCCCATTCGGCGGTAACCAGCCCCTTGAAGATGTCCAGCGTCTTATCGCGCATGTTGTCTTCGTTGTCGCGGTCGGCGTCACCGATCAGCATGGCGTGCACCCTGGAGATCACGTCCTTCTGGTTTCCGAACATCGCGCGCAAGGGCACCGCGTGCGGGTCGGTGATCGGCGGTTCCAACATCCGCTCGAGATACTGCGCATAGCATTCGGCCGTGCTCAAGGGCTGCGGGTAGTGAATCAGGTGGCTTTCACCCGCATAGATCGCGCCGGGGCTGGTGGGCGCGGTGTGTTTGTTCGGGTCGCCCTCGTCGAAATGCGTCGCGAAGTACCCGAGCGTTGCGGAACTGCTTGCCGCGGCAAGCCAGTTTTTTTCATGCAGGGCCAGGCGATCCGCTTCGGTACCGCGCCGGGTTTTGAAGTCCTGCATCCATCTCTCGTGTTTGCCCGCATCGATCTGGCTGGCGAAAGGCTTCCATTGCGCTGACCCGTAGGCATTCCCCCGTTCGTCGATACGCCGCTCGTGCACGGAGGTGCGGGGCTTGATCGCCTTGCCGTTGGGACTGCCGTCCGCGGCTGTACCTTGGGTGGGAAACCATTCATAGCCACCCTCACGGTAAAACGGGGTGCCCTTCAGTTCGTTCCAGCGTTTCTGCGATACGTGGCCGTCCGGCGTGGCGCGCGCCTCGTCCATCGCCGCGCTCTCAATGGACGCCTTGAGGCCGGAGAGCAACTGGTTGGTCATCAGCGGCCAAGCGACCTCGGGCAGCAGAAGCGCCTCCTTGTCTCGCCTGTCGCGCGCCATGCGAATGCCGTTGAGGTCCGCCGCCAACCCGACCGGGTCAGGAACGGCAACCACCATCGGCTTGCCTGCGTGACCTGCGTTCTGCCGTTGCATGACAGCCACCAGGGCGCGGGCAGCTTGTGCCGCGGCAATGTCGCCGGGTGGGTAGAAGGGCGTGGCGTCTTCTTCCAGGCCACCGTGTTTCAGGCTCTGCACCGCGTAGTCGGCCACGTGTCGTTTGAGAAATGCGGCATCGGCGGCGAAGCCGTGTGTCGGCGGATCGCCCGCGAGGTTCACTTCGACCATCCCGGCGGCTTTGGGGTTTTTCGCTGCGTTGCTTTTGACCGTGTCACTCCACCAGTTCATGCTGAAGCCGATCCATACCTTGGCGATGCGCTTGGGTTCAGCAATGCAGAGGGTGCGCACGTCGTGTGGATGGGTGCCCTTCGTGCTGCAGGCGAATTCACTGCGATCAAAGACGAACGAGCCCTCCGGTATCAGGGCGCCCTGGTTATACACACGGTACGCCAGCCATGGCTTGATCTGGCCCAGTGGTTTCTCGCCAGGGAAGAATACATAGACGTACCCCTCGCGGCGCAGCAGGCGCAGGGCATATTTCGATTCCGCCTTCAGAGGCGGTAGGCCGAACGCCTTGACGGTGCCCGCATGCGCGTCGAGTGCGGCAATGCCCTGGGGTGCGATTGCCGGGTCCGTGGCCACAGCGGTAGGCCGCACCAACAGGATCGACTGGCCGCTCTTGTTGTCACATATCTTGCAGGTCATGGGGTTCGGCGAGTGTTCGGAAAGGGTGGAGCAGTGGATGCGGCGCGATCAGGGTTGGCGACCCGGCCGCGGCGATGCGGTGTCGCTGTCGGTCCAATGCCCACGCAGGGCTTGCAGCCTGTCGGCCAGAGGCTGCTGCGTTTGCAGGCAGCGCGCGATGCGACCCGGCAGATCGGGGTATTGCTCGAAGGCGGAAAACCGCAAGGCTTCAGCCGCATAGGCGGCCAGATCCCGGGGCTCGTGCAGGCCGTGCCGGCGTGCGCGAGCAAGCGGTGCCACCACTTGCGCCACGGCGTCGTCTGGCAGCGGGTGACGAAAGCCCTGCCATGCCATCAGGCTGCGGTTGATGGCTTCAGCCTCGATCACGCATTGCCAGTGTGCGGCGTTCAATTGCAGCAGTTGATTCACGGCCGGGCCGGACTGGCCGTGCAACATCTGGAGCGCGAAGTTCGCATCGAGATAGATCCAGTGCGCCACGCCTTTCAACTGCCGCGACCAATCGATTGCCGGCGATTCAAGACGGTGCAGCAGTGCCAGCACGCGGCGATCGGCCAGGCGCAGATAGTGACCGCCGCCGGGCGCGTTGCGCGCCTGAAGCAGCGCGCCGATCTGCCGAGCCAGCGTGGCACCGTCATTCGGCGCGTGTGGCTGCAGCCACCCGCCGATGCGGCAGGGGCCACATCCGTTCGCGCAGGCGCGCAAGTGCTCTTCGGCGGCCCAGGCGATGCTCTGCGCGAGCAAGGGGTCGTTCGCATCCTGGAGTTCGACCAGGTAAGGCAACTGCTCCGCAGGCGATTGCAAAGCGTCGCCGGTCACGGGATGGCGTGGATGGGTGTCGATTGGCGGCGAAACGTCGCTGGACATCGGATCGATCAGCAAGTACACGGGGCCAGCGGCCAACTGCCGCGCGAGCGACGACGTCAACGCATCGAGCAAATCGTCAGGCATGGCATCCCAGGGCCAATCTGCGGGAGTTTCAAGAGCGGGAGTGGTCATGCCCGTCATGTCAGATGACTCCAGCGCCCCCGTTTGCCGGACCGCCGTTCGCCGGGCCACAGCCCTTGAACGTTTGCGGACTCAGCGGCAACTTCGCCGGCCCCACCTTGACATGGCTCGCCGCATGCTCGATCCATCCACCCGGCGTTCCGTGCAAGATGCTTGTGCTGCTCCACTCGGTGAAACTTCCACCACCGTTGACCACCACTTTGATCGGTGCGGTGATGCGGATCTCGCTGGTGGTGCTTGTGATGCGGACGGCCTTCTTGGCGGTCAGATTCATCGCATCCTTGTGGGCTTCGATCTGGAACTTGCCGTTGCCGGCGATCCACTTCATGCCGCCTCGGAGTGCAAACAAGCGGATGCCGTTCTTGGCGCTGACGAGAAGCCGTTTCGCCGCACTGATGCTGGTATGGCCCTGGCTGCTGATCGCGATGTGTTCGCCGGCTTGCAGATGAAAGCTGCCGGGCGTGGTGGCAGCGAAGCCGGCGGCGCTGGCGAGTACCAACTGGGCTTCAGTGAGTTCGGGGAATCGGCCTTGGGCCTTGTCACCACCGCGGCCCTTGATAGCGTCGTTCTGCGCTTTGAGCGCCTGGACTACCAGAGCTTGGTCTTCGCCGCCGCTTTGAGCTTTGGCTGTCGCCGCAGCTTCCGCAAGACCTTCGTGCTGATCCTGAGCAGCCTTCAATCGCTGGGTAGTCTCCCCCATGTCTTTGGCATGGTTCGCCGCGTTGCCCCTTGCCTCGGTCGTGATGAGCATCCCGTCCTGCGCCCTGAGTACCCCATGGGCGTCCGTGCGTAGCTCGAACCCCTCGCCCCTGGGGTCTTTTCTGCCCGCGTTGTCCTCGATGCGCGTGATGGCCCCCAAGCTCAGGCTTGAGCTCTGGTGATCACTCTTGAGCTGCACCTGGATTTTGTCGGCCGTGTCATCCAGGATCAGGTGATTCGATCGGCCCGCTGCACTGTTGCCCCCACCCTCGGTCAGCTCCCTGCTCCTGAACCCGCTGAGTGCACTCTGGCCGGGGAGTTGCCACGGCGGCAGGTTCACCTGGTTGTGCACTCTTCCCATGCAGATCGGCAGGTCTGCGTCTCCCGCAATGAAGCTGACGATGACCTCCTGACCAATGCGCGGAATCTGGATGCCCCCGAGCTGGTTGCCTGCCCAAGGTGAACTCACCCGCACCCAGCAGCTGCTGTGCTGGTTCTTCTCTCCCAGCCGGTCCCAGGGGAACTGCACCTTGATGCGCCCCAGCTCGTCGGTCCACAGGTTCTGCCCCTCGGGGCCCACCACCAGCGCGACCTGGGGGCCCACCATGGCGGGCTTGGGTTGTGTCGGCTCGGGACGCAAGGGTTCTGTGACGGGGTGGGCCGTGAAGTCGACCTGCACGCGCCACTGCTGCTTGCGGTCAGGAATGGCCTCGCGATTCTGGCTGTCTTCGGCCACATCCTCGATGAGGAAGCGGGTGTCCAGGATCAGGTACTCGGCGTTGGCCGATTCCCTCGGGTGCTTCTTCAATTGGAAGGTGCACCCGGGCACCATGCCGCGAAGGTTGCCGCTGCCCTGGGCCCGGGCGCCGTGGGTGCGCAAGGCCTGCATGCGCAGCAGGGACAGAAGGCGGCCCTCGTCTTGAGGGCTGTTGCTGCCCGCTCCTGCGTTTGGCTGGGCGTAGTGGCTACTCCCCGCTGCGGATGCATGCCACTGGTAGACCTCCCCATCGGCCTGCCCGGTGGGCCGAGGATCAGCTCTCGATACACCCAGGTCAGCCCTGGGCCGGGTGTAGTCGTAGTCCCGGGTGGCGTACTTCCCACTGGTGAGTTGATGGGCAGGCACGAAGCTGTGGATGTACTCGGCATCGATCTTCCAGCCCGGGGCGTGGTACTCGACTTGTTCGTACAGCGCATCGCCAGCCGAATACGCACCCATGGCATCCGAGAGCACCAAGCGGTGCTTGCCGTCCGAATGCTCGAAGTGGTAGCTGATGCCCCATTCCTGGCACAGGCGGGCAAAGAAGGCGAAGTCGCTCTCGTTGAACTGGGTCTGGTAGTCGCGCGCCGGGTAGTGCTCGATCAGGCGCTTGTCCACGGGGAAGGCGTAGCTGGCGAGCAGTGCGTCCAGGATCTGAACGACGCTGAGGTTCTGGAAGATCCTGCAGTCGGTGCGCAGGGTGGCCAGGTGCAGCCAGGGGCGAAGGGTGAGCTTGTACTGGACGTGGCGGCCTTCTTCGCCCCAAAGGGCCGCGTCGGTGATCAGGGCGTTGAGCTGGCGAGGGACAGAACCATCGAGTTCGATCTCGCAGCTGATCTCGCGGCCGATGAACGCATCGAGATCAAAGTCGGCGCCAGAAGAGACGCCGGACAGAGCCAGCACATCCGGGGTCTTGAGAAAGAGCTCGTAGGCAAACAGGCCATTGAGCCCCTCATGCCCCGACAGCCGCACAGGCTCCAGCACGGGGCGACCAAGAACAACAGGAATCGCAGCAGAAGAAACAGACAGCGTGCGCGGCATCGACGACTTCCTTGGGAGGAAAACAGGTCGCGCAGTTTGCGAGCCGCATCGCGATCACACTGATAACAATGGTCAAACTCCACGCACCGCTCCTTCGATGCGTGGGATTTTTCATGCCGCACGACGCTTCTCAGCGCATCCCGGGTTTCGTTACAGCAGCCGCATGCCCCTGAATCAACGCCATCTCCACATTGGCGGCTTGCACCACCGCGATCTCCTCGTAGCCCCTGCGAATGTATTGCCCCACGCGCAAGGCGTTCCCGCCGATGCCGAACCCCACTGACACAACGACAGAGAGCACGTTGAGCAACCCATCCGCGACCCCCGTTCCGATGGTGTCTTCTCCAAGGATGATGAGCGTCGCCACGCCCATAAGGCCCAGCCCCACCCACCACATGCGATGGAAAAGGGCCCAGAACGCCCCGAAGAAAAAACCCGGCCAGCTCCATCCGTCCTTGATGGCCTGCACACTGCCGAGGGGGTCCTTGAATATCTTGTAGGTCTTCATTGCATAACTGCCTTCCCGATAGGGATCGTTGTTGTCGGATGTGGGCTCTCGCCCCGTCCTCTCTCCGGCGAGAAGCGAGCAACGCACAGAGCCGTTCGCAAGAACGCCTTCGACAGCAGCAGCCTTCACACGGAAAGAGGTCGCGCAGTGTGGAAGCCACCACGCGTTTGCATTGACAACAATGGTCGCCCGCCGCGACCTGTGTTCAGAAACCCGCGCGAAGCGAGCGATTTGTCATGAGCACGGCCTGCGCTGTGCGCTGGCCGCGCCTCAGCGGGATCCGCTCGACGCTTTCAGCGCCTCCACCTGCGCCGCATACGCCTTCTCGATGCGCTGCAACCGCTGCTCCCGCGCCGCATCGTTGACCCACGCGGCCGCCAGCGCGCGCTGGCGCCCCAGCTGGTACTCGAGCTTCGCTTCCGGCAACAGCGCACTGTCGTCCGCCGCGACATACCCATACGCCGCGCGCAGATCCTTCAACACTTCACGCTCGGCGTCCGCACGCATCCCTTTGCCTTTGCCATACCCGACCAGAAAGGCCTGCAGCTTGGCCTGAAACTCGGGCGGGTAGTCACGCCGCACCACCATCGGCGCGCCGGGCGGCGGCTCGGACTCCCAGATCACCTGCAGCCGCGCGGCCTCGACCGGGAACTGATCGCGAAAGCGTTCGAAGTCGGTGGTGTTGTTGGTGGCGACGTCGGCGTCGCCATTCGCCACGGCCAGTGCGGTGGCCTGGTGGGTGCCGACGAACTCGCTGCGAAAGCGGGTTTCCATCTCGATGTTCTTCGGCAGGAAGAGCTGGCTCTGCGGCACGATGAAGCCGGTGACCGAGCGGCTGTCGCCGCGCGCGAGCCGCCAGCGTTCGGGCTGGGCCAGCAGGCCTTCGAGCGTGTTGAGCGGCCCGACTTTGCGCGCGAGCAGCACGGCGCGGTGCTCGGGCATGCCGTCGCGCCGCGCGATCTGCGCGACGACCTTCATGCGCCGCTGCATCACCGCATCGAGCGCCATCTTGGCCGAGAGAAAAGCCATGTCGATCTCGTCGCGGCCGATGGCGCGGTCGAGCTCTTCGTACGATGGCACCGAGTACGCGCTGACAGGCAAGCCCAGCGCGCGGCTCATGTCGGCCATGAGCGGCGTCCACAAGGCGCGCGACTCGACGGTGCCGCCCAGCGGCAGCACGCCGAAGCGCACTTCCTTGATCGCCGATGTGCCCTTGGCGGCGGGCGCGGGCTGCGCACCTGCCCAGCAGGACGCCATCAGCGACGACGCGGCCAGCGCGAGCACCGTGCGACGGTTCAAGGGCTCACATCCTTCAGCACGGCGAGCTGCTCGGCGTAGCCGTTCTCCAGCCGCTGCAGCCGCGCCTGGCGCGCCGCGTCGTTGACCCACTGCGCGGTCTTCGCGTTCTGCATGGCAAGCTGATAGGCCAGCTTGGCGGCAGGCAGCAGCGAGGTGTTGTCGGCGGCGACGAAGCCCGCGAGGTCGTGCAGCGACTTGAGCACCCCGCGCTCGGCGTCACCGCGCGGACCCTTGCCGCGGCCGTAGGCGACCAGGAAGGCCTGCACGCGCTGGCGCAGCTCGGGTGGGTATTCGCGGCGTACGACGATCTGGGCGTGCGGGATCAGCTCCGACTCCCACAGCACCTGCAGCCGCTGCGCCTCGGCCGGAAAGCGGGCCTTGAAGCGCTCGAAGTCGGCGGAGTTGTTGGTGGCGACATCGGCCTCGTTGTTGGCCACGGCCAGCGCGTTGGCCTGGTGCGTGCCGACGACTTCGCTGAGGAAGCGCGTCTCCATGACGATGTGGTTCGGCAGGAAGAACTGCAGCTGCGGCACGATGAAGCCCGACACCGACTGCCGCTCGCCGCGCGCGATGCGCCAGCGTTCGGGCTGGTCGATCAATTCCTTCAAGGTGTTGAACGGCGGCGTCTTGCGCGCGAGCAGCAGGCCGCGGTAGCCGGGCAGGCCGTCGTGCCGCACGACCTGGGCCACGACCTTCATGCGCTTCTGGCTCACGGCATCGAGCGCCATCTTTCCCGACAGGAACGCCATGTCGACTTCGCCGCGCTGGATGGCGTGCTCCAGTGCTTCGTACGAATTGACCGAGAGCACGCTCACCGGCCGCTGGATGGCGCGGCTGAGTTCGGCCAGCAGCGGGTCCCAGTCGCTGCGCGACTCGAAGGCGCCGCCGAGCGGCAGGATGCCGAAACGCACCGGCGCGTCCGGTGCGGGGGGCGCCTGCGCCGCAGCCAGCAGCGGCAGCCCCACGGCCAGGGCCAGGGCCGCACGGCGGCCGGTGTCGAGGAAATTGCCGAAACGACGCAAGAAGGCGTGCATGGGAGGAGCGGATGACACGGGGCCCGCGGCGAGCCGGCGGGGTCTGACAGGGGCGACGCGGACGCCATTACATCCCAAATGCGAGTCTTTCCCGTGATGTTTTTCCGGTCTTCCCTGTTCGGGGCCGCGGCCCTAAGCTCGCCCCCCATGTGCTCAAGGCCTTCATGAACTGGAACTTCCGCCTCCTGCGCGGGCTGGCCCGCCTCACCTTCGCCCAGCAGCTGATCCTGCTGGCGCTGGTGCCGGCGACGGCGGCCACGCTGGTGGCCATCGCGGTGCTCACGCGCCAGCACCTGGGCAACCTCACCGAGCTGATGCGCGCCAACGCGCAGACGGTGGCGCTGCAGGTGGCCACGGTGGCGCAGGCCCCGCTGGCGCGCATGGACCGCCGCGCGCTGGCGCGCACCGCGCAGACGGGCACCTACCAGCCGCACGTGCAGCAGGTGCAGATCTGGACCGAGGACGGCGAGATCGTCGCCAACTCCGAAACCGTCGACCGCCGCCGCGGCGAGGGCCTGCAGGTGGTGGTGCCGATCGTCAGCGACGACGGCCGGCACAACGGCAAGGTGATGGTCGAGATCGGCCTGGACGCGGTGCAGAGCGCGCGGCGCTCGGTGTGGATCAACGTGGCGCTGGTGCTGGCCGTGAGCCTGCTGGGCGTGGGGCTGGCGGGCTGGTGGGCGGCGCGCCGCATCAGCGAGCCGATCCGTGCGCTCGGTGCGGCGGTCGACCGGCTCGGCGCGGGCGAAGACGCGAGCGTGGCCATCGAAGGCACCTCGGAGGTGCGCCACCTGCAGCATGGCTTCAACCAGGCGGCGCGCGCGCTCGCCGAAAGCCACCGGCTGCTGCAAAGCCGCATCAACGAAGCCACGGCCGAACTGGCGCGCAAGAACCAGCTGCTCGAAGTGGCCAGCCAGGCCAAGACGCGGCTGCTGGCCGCCGCCAGCCACGACCTGCGCCAGCCGCTGCATGCGCTCACGCTGTTCTCCGACGGGCTGGCCAACGGCGAGACCGACCCGGTGAAGCTGCAGCGCATCGGCCACATCCGCGAGTGCGTGGATTCGCTCGACCGGTTGTTCTCGGAACTGCTCAACCTGTCGCAGCTCGACGCCGGCGTGCTGCAGCCGCAGTGGGCCGACTTTCCGCTCGACAGCCTGTTCGACGAGATCAGCCGCAACTTCCGCCCCGTGGCCGAGCAGCAGGGCCTACGGCTGGTGGTGCGCAAGACCGAGCTGTGGGTGCGCTGCGACTACGTGATGCTGTCGCGCATCCTCAACAACCTGGTGTCGAACTCGCTGCGCCACACGGTCGAGGGCGGCGTGCTGATCGGCGCGCGCGCACGCGGCAAGGGCGTGCGCATCGACGTGGTCGACACCGGCGTGGGCATTGCCGCACAGCACCAGGCGCGGGTGTTCGAGGAGTTCTACCAGGTCGAGCCCGCCGGCCGCGGCAACGCGTCCGGCGGTCCGCGCGGCATGGGCCTGGGGCTGGCCACGGTGCAGCGGCTGGCCGAGCTGCTGAACACGCGCGTCGAACTCAGCTCGCGCCTGCACAAGGGCACCTGCGTGCGCGTGCAGGTGCGCGCCGCGCCCGCCGCGCTGCCGGCGCCGGTGGCACCGACGCCCACGCTCGCCACCACCGTCGACGACAACAGCGACAGCCTCGCGGACCTGCGCATCCTCGTGATCGACGACGAGCGCACGATCCTCGAAGGCCTGAGCGTGGTGCTGTCCAACTGGGGCGCCACGGTGCTGGCCGCGCAGACGCGCGCCGAGGCGCTGGCGCTGGCCGATGGCTGGGACACGCCGCCCGACGTGGTGGTGAGCGACCTGCTGCTGCAGGGCGGCGACAACGGCCTGGACGTGATCGCCGCGCTCGAGCGCCACCCCAACGGCATCGGCCCCGGCACCGCGCGCCTGCTGGTCACCGGTGAAACCAAGCCCGACCGCCTGCGCGAGGTGGCCGCTGCCGGCATCGCCGTGCTCTACAAGCCGGTGTCGCCGCGCGTGCTGCGCCAGGCGATCCAGGCGCAGCGCACGGCCGCGCTGTCGATGGCCGCGGGCCTCTGACAACGGTACCTTTCCTGTAGGCGCCGGGTAGTGCGTCGGACATAGGCCAAGCAGCCGCTGCGGTGTGATCTTCCTCACATGCGCAGGCCGTCGCGCACGCGGGCATAAGCCCTCCGCCTTATCGCGGGAAACAGGGCGCGTCCTTACATTGGACCATTGCCCCTCGCTGCACAAAGCAGTCCATGTCCGCCGCCGAGAACCTCCCCATTCCGCTTTTCTCCGGAAGAGTGCACTGCGCTGTCCACGCCCTGCTGGCCTGCGGCCTCGTGCTGTGCTTCGCCGCCGCCGCGCCACGCGTTGCAGCGGCGGCCACGCTGACGGTGCTCGTCGGCGACGACCAGGCCGCGTCAGCGGAGTTCGTGCAGCAGCTGCGCACCGACCAGTCGGCCGCCGGCAAGTTCGAACTCGTGCGCATCGGGCCCGGCGCCACGACCACTGAACCGGCCAGCGCCGACACCGAGCCTGCGGCCAACACCGGCGTGCGCACGCGCAGCCTGCGCACCGCCGGCGATGCGGGCCTCACCGTGGCGGTCGGCACTGCCGCCGCGCGCGCCGCCCTCGAGCGGCCCAGCACAGAGCCGCTGGTGCTCGCGATGCTGAGCCGGCTCGACTACGAGACCCTGAAGGCCGCCAGCCCCGCCGCCCTGCGGCGCGGCGACCGGCGCGTGGGTGTGCTGCTGCGCGACCCGGCCATGGCCGACCAGCTCGCGCTGGTGAACGCCGTGCTGCCGCAGAAGCGCCGCCTGGGCGTCATCGCCACGCCCGAATCCGAACCGCTGGTGCGCGAGCTGCAGCGCGCCGCGCAGAACGCCAACCCGCCCTGGGACCTGCAGGTCGAGATCGCGCCCGACGCCCGCTCGCTGGCCGCCGCGCTGCGCGCCCTCGTGCCGCGCAGCGACGCCCTCATGGTGCTGCCCGACCTGATCGGCGACAGCCAGGCTGCCACGCTCTCGGTGCTGCATGCGGGCGCCGGCGCGGGCCTGCCGGTGTTCGGCGCCAGCGAGGGGCTGGTGCGCTCGGGCGGCCTGGCGGCGGCGGTCTCCACGCCCGGCCAGCTGGCCCAGCAGGCGCGCCAGCTCGGGCAGAAGGTGGCCAGCGCAGGAAGTGCCGGCAACAGCAGCCCGCTGGTGGAGGCGGCCACGCCGGCCACCGTGCGGATCAACGCGACCGTGGCACGCGGGCTCGGCCTGCGTCCGCCGGAGGAACGGGAGCTCACCGAACGACTCGCCGCCCCGCGATGAGCACCACGCCGGTCCCCCCGAGCCCGCTGTCCCGTCCGACGGCGGAGGGAGCGGCCACGGCGACCGAACCGCCATCGCCTCCGCCGCCACCGCCACCGACCACCACGTCGCTCGTCGTGCGCGGCAACCTGCAGCGCGACCTGTTCCGCCTGGGCGTCGTGCCTTGCGCGGCGGTGGCGCTGGCGCTCACCGGCTGGTTCACGCACAACCGCCTGCAGACGCTCGAAGCCGCCTTCGACGCCGAAGGCCAGGCCGTCGCGAAGCAGGTGGCGGCGATGTCCGACCTGAGCCTCTACGCGGGCGACCTGCCGGCGCTTCAGAACGTGGCCTCGGCGGCGCTGCGCGGCGGGCAGGTGACGCGCGTGGAGATCAGCAACAGCGCGGGCGTGTACGTCACGGCCGGGCCGAAGAACGAGTCGCTCGCGCAGCTGCGCATGTTCAGCGCGCCGGTCACGCTGCGCGAAGCCTCGCGCGCCAGCGCCTTCGCGCCGGCCGGCTCCACCACGGCGGGCGACACGCCCATCGGGCTGGTGCAGACCTTCCGCGACACCACCGCCTACACGCACGAGCGCAGCCGCTCGCTCATGGCCGGCATCGGCATCGCGCTGGTCGCGCTGCTCGCGGCGTGGGCGTCGGTGCGCCACATGGCGCGCACGGTGGCACGGCCGCTGCGGCGCGTGTCGCGCACGGTGGCGGCGCTGGAGGCTGGCCACTTCGAGGTGCGCTGCGGCGTGGTCGAAGGCGGCACGCGCGGCACGCACGAGCTGGCCGTGCTCGCGCACGACATCGACCGCCTCGCCGAGCGCCTGCAATACAACCGCCAGGTCAGCGAAGAACGCGTGCGCGAAGCCACCGCCGTCGCGCTGCAGCGCATGGCCGAGGCCGAGCAAGCGGCGCTGTCGCGTGCACGCTTTCTGGCCGCCGCGAGCCACGACCTGCGCCAGCCGCTGCATGCCATGGGCCTGTTCATCGACGGCCTGCTGCCCAGCGCCACCGAGGCCCAGCGCCCGGCTGTGCTGCGGCTGCAGGAGAGCACCGGCTTCATGGGCGTGCTGCTCGACGACCTGCTCGAAATTTCGCGCCTCGACGCGCAGGTGCTCACGCCCGCCATCACGCGCGTCTCGCTGGCTGCGCTGTTCGACCAGCTCGACGCGCAGCACGCGCCCGCCGCCAGCGCCGCGCAGGTGCGGCTGCACTGGCGCGACCGCGGCCTGGCGGTGCGCAGCGACGCGGCGATGGTGCAGCGCATCGTCGGCAACCTCGTGGCCAACGCGCTGCGCCACGCGCCCGAAGGCGGCACCGTGCTCGTGGCCGCGCGGCGCAGCCGGGCCGGCGTGCGCATCGAGGTGCGCGACAACGGCGTGGGCATCGCGCCCATCCACCAGGGCCGCATCTTCGAAGAGTTCTACCAGGTGGCCAACACCGAGCGCGACCGCCGCCGCGGCTTCGGCCTGGGCCTGGCGATCTGCGCGCGCATCGCCTCCTTGCTCGGCACCCGCATCACCGTGCGCTCGGCGCTGCAGGCCGGCAGCACCTTCGCGTTCACGCTGCCCCCCGCGCGCAAGGCCGACCTCGCGCCGACCGAGCCCGCACTGGTCGCATCCGCGCCGCTGGCAGGCCTGCGCTGCCTCGTGGTGGACGACGACCCCGCCATCCTCGACGGCACGCACGCGCTGCTCACGCAATGGGGTTGCGAGGTCGAATGCGTCACCACCGGCGCCGAAGCGCTCGCGCGGCTGGGCACCGGCGACATCGTCTACGACGCCGTGCTGTGCGACCTGCAACTGGCCGGCGACGCCGACGGCGTGGAAGTGATCGACGCCGCCCGCCGCCTGCAGCCCGACGCGCTCGCCGTGCTGGTGTCGGGCGCCACCGGGCCCGAAGTGCTGCAGCGGCTGCGCCAGGGCGGCGTGACGCTGTTGACCAAACCGGTGGCGCCGGCCAAGCTGCGCGCACTGCTCACCACGCGGCGCCACGCGCCCGGCGCCTGAACCGTCATGACCCCTGCCGTCGACCTGAAAAACGTCCGCCCGTTCGTCGCCACGCCCTGCCACAGCGGCGCAGTCGGCACCGAGTGCGTGCGCAGCCTGCTCGGCCTGGTCAACCTCGCGTGGACCCACGGCTTTGCGATGCAGACGCGCTTTCTCGATGGCGACAGCCTCGTCACGCGCGCCCGCAACCGGCTGGCCGCCGAGTTCCTGGCCGACACGCGCTGGACGCACCTGTTCTGGATCGATGCCGACATCGGCTTCGAGCCCGAGGCTGCGCTGCGGCTGCTCACGGCGGGCCGCGACGTGGTGGCCGGCGTGTACCCGCACAAGAGCGACGGCTGGCCGGACGGCGGCCTGCGCGCGCCGCTGCCGGCCGGCGCCACGCGCGCGGACTTCGAGGCGCTGCATGCGGCGTTTCCGGTCAACCTGAACGATGCGCGCGACGCGGGCGCGCGCGTCGATGCCGATGGTTTTCTCGAAGTGCTCGATGCGCCCACCGGCTTCATGCTGATCGCACGCCGCGTGCTTGAGCAGATGGCGCAGGCGCTGCCCGAGCTGCGCTACATGCCCGACCGCATGGACGACCCGGTCGTTGCGGCGCGCCCGCACTACCGTTTCTTCGACGTGTTTGCCGAGCCGAACAACGGCCGCTACCTCAGCGAGGACTACGGCTTCTGCCGCCGCTGGCAGTCGATCGGCGGACGCGTGCATGTCGACACGCGCTCGCAGCTGTCGCACCAGGGCCTGCGCACCTATCGCGGCGACTTTGCGAGGACGCTGGGGTTGGGCGGCTGAGCCGCTTCCTGCAGGTCGGGCGGCAAGGTGCTGCGGTCGTAGTCGCGGTCTGGCGCGATGCGCATCAGCTGCCGGCCCGGCCCTTCTTCCGCGAGGTAGTCGTAGCCGATCGATTGGAACTGCCGCGCCGGATCGAGCCGCGTGTAGAGGTCGCGCCGCGCTATGCGGTCCGCGTGCCGGATGCTCTTCAGGTGGTAAAGCCGGTAACGGCTGTAGAACATCAGGCCGTGGCGCTGCGCGTCGTCGGGCAGCCATGTGCCGTGCAGCGCAGCGCTCTGGTCGAACGCGATCTGCTGCGGTAAGCGGAACAGCCGCGCGCGCGACTTGCGCCCCCACGGGCCGTCGATGCGCCAGGCGTCGGGCGAGTTCCAGAGCTCGCAGGACACGAGCGACAGGCTGGCGAGCTGGTGGTCAGGCAGCGAATCGACGGTGGCATGCAGGTGATGCAGAAACAGCTGTTCGTAGCGCTCGTCGGCATCGCACACCAGCACCCAGCCCGCGCCGTGGCGGCGTGCCGCTTCGAGCAGGCGGCGCTTGTTCCCGTTCTCGCGCCAGACGTGCGCGCCGTCGTCGCGCGGTGGGTTCGACAGCAGCTCCAGCAGCATCGGTTCGCGCCGCAGGATCTCGGCGGTGCCGTCGGTCGAGCCGTCGTCGAGCGCGACGATGCCGTCCACGTGGCCGCGCAGGTGGTCGAGGCAGCCGGGCAGATAGCGCGCTTCGTTGCGCACCTGCATCACGCAGACGATGCGCAATCGCGACGTGAGATGCGGTGCGACCGGCGGGTTCGCGCACGACGGGCAATGGAAGACGCTGGCTTCGTGGTGCAGCAGGCGCGCGCAGACCTCGCACTGGCGGCGCGAGCCCATCGGCACCACAGGCGCATTGACCAGCCAGGTCGGTGCTTCGGCAGACCATGCGCCGGCGCCGTCGTCACGCGCAATGCGATGGAAGTCGCGGCCCCATTCGGCATTGCCCGCGCGCGCCTCATGCGGCGTACTTCTGATCCAGTCGACATCGCGATCGAACTGCTCGCCGCCCGTGCGCGTCTCGTCCGACAGGTGCAGCAGGTGCGCGTCCGGACAGGCCAGCAGCTGCCAGCCCGCCATCTCGAGGCGCACGCGCAGGTTGTCGTCGTCGCCACCCCACTCTTCAAACGATTCGTCGTAGCCGTTCACCGCATCGAAGGCTTCCCGCGCGCAACACAGCGAACCGTAGAAGGTCTGCAGCAGCAGCTCGGGCGGCACCTGACGTGCGAAGGCAGCTTCGAGTGTGTCTGTGAGCTCATCGAAGCGCGCGAAACCGACGCGGCCCACCGCCACGCCGCGCGCGTGCCCCATCGCCGCTTGCAGCAGCAGACCTGGCGCATCGCCCGCGTAAGCGGACTCGGGCGAATGGACCAGCACGAAGCGCCCCGCGCTGCAGCGCACACCGGCGTTGATGGCCTTGCACGGCGGGCGCCATGCATGCGCAACGTCGTTCACGAGCACCTTCCAGCGGATCTGCGGAAAGCGCGCGACCAGCGCCAACACGCCGGCTTCCTCGCCGGGTTCGTCAAGCGCGAGCACGACCTCGATGCCCGGTCGCGCCCAATACCCTGCATTCATCGGCAACACGCGCTCGAACTCGGCCAGCTTGCGGTAGAAAGGCAGCACGACGCTGAGCCACGGGCGGCCCGTGTCAGCCCCCCCACCTTCCGACGTCATGATGTTCACTGCATCGCTCCCTCAGCGATGAAGCACCGGAGATGCCCATGCAAGGCTGCTACATCAACCTCGCTCGCAGCACCGATCGCCGCGCCGCGATGGAAGCGCAGTTGCGCCGGCTCGGTCTGACAACCGTGGAACGTTATCCGGCGTTCGATACGGACATGGTCGCCCCTGCTCGGCACGACCGCAATGTCCTCACGCCGGGCGAGCGTGCCTGCTTTTTCTCCCACGCCGAGGCCGTGACGCTGGCGAACCCCGCCGAGATGCTGCTGGTGCTCGAAGACGACGCGCAGCTCAGCGAGGCCCTGCCCGCCGTGCTGCGCAGCGGCGCATTCGCACAGCTCGAAGCCGACGGCTGCGACATCGCGTTCCTTGAATGCCAGCCCGTGACCTCGACGCAGCATCTGCTCGCGCTCTGGCAGAGCCTGCAACGGCGACTGCCGCCGCGAGGCAGCAACGCGCCGCGCCATGCGCTGACGGGCATCGACTTCCTCGATGCGCGCACGCTCTACAACTGGGGCGCGGTCGCCTACCTCGTGACGCCCAAGGGCCTGCGCGTGCTGCCTGCGTTGCTGAAGGAAGCGCTTGCGAGCGGGCCCTTGCAACCGTACGACCTGACGCTGGGCAGCCTGCTGCGCGAGGGCCGCCTGCAAGGCACGGTGCTTTCGCCCTTCCTCGCCACGCCAGCGCTGGGCAGCCATGCCGACAGCACCCTCGGCTGCCCCTCGGAATCGGCGGCGCACGATGTGCTGGGGGGCGCGCTGCGGCGCTTGTTCTTCGCGGGTCCGCTCGACGGCCTCGACACGCAGGTTGCCGCGTGGCGGCACGCACCGCTCACCGACGACCCGCAGCTGCGGCTGCTCGCGGACCTGATGGCGCAACTCTTCGTGCTCACGGCCCGCGATCACGCGCCGCGCTGACACGCCTTCAATCTCAGAAGTCCGAACAGCCGTTGCGCCGCTCGGTGTTCACGCAGCTCAGCAGGTTGGGCCGCGAGCGCACGCGCGACCATTCGCGCGCCAGCACGTCGGCGCCCTGCTGCGCGCGGTCGCCGTCGAGCGGGCCGGTGGCCAGGCAGATCGGCGCCTGGCCGATGTTCCGGTCGTACAGGTACGAGGTCAGCGGCTCGCGCACCACGTCCACCGACGGCAGCAACGGCAGGCCGCTCACACGCAGCTGGCCCGGCACCACGCGCACCGCGTAGCCCTCGGCCGACGTGAAGGTGCCGTTGATCGGGTACAGGCCCGGCGGGCTGCCCGGCAGCGCCGCAGAGAACATCGAACCGCTGAAGCCCGCGCCGGTGTCGCCGAGGATCAATCCGGTGAGGCTGTAGATGAAGAACGGGTTGGGCGCCCCCACGCTGCGCGAGGCGTCGGCGATCACCACCGTGGCCGTCGGCTGCTGCGCGTAGATGAAGTGGTTGTCGCCGGGCGTCACGGTCACGGTGCACAGGCCCAGGTAGGCGCAGTGATAGAAGTTGGGCAACGGGCCCGAGCCGGCCAGGCCGCCGCGCGTTTCGCCGACCCAGGTGTCGGCCCACACGCGCCACAGCGCGCCCGCAATGCCGTAGCCGCCCGGGTTCTGGAAGCGCGCCGCGGCCACGAGGTCGGTGCCGCCGGTGCTGCTGACGGGCGCGCCCAGCGTGAGGTCGCCGCTCAGCGTGCGCACGAACACGGTGTTGGCGGCCATCGAATCGGCCGAGCTCACCTGCGGCAGATTGCCCGCCGCATCGAAGCCCGTGACCGACACCGGCCCGATCGTGACCGCGTTCGCATCCACATAAGCAAAGCCGCCCGCCGCGCCGCCGCCGACTGTGGCCACATCGTTGGCCGGGTTGCGCAAATCGACGCTGCCGTTGCGCGAGCGTGCAAGCAGCGCACCCGCGGTGATCGTGCCCGCGCCCGACTGGCTCACGTTGCCGCCCGACAGCAACCCCAGCGTCGCGGCCGAGACCGGCGCGTTGAGCGCGATGCCGCCGCCACCGCCTTCGTTCTGCAGGGTGAGCGCGCCCGAGGTCGAGAGTGCGCCCGCCACCGTGATGTTCGCGGCATGCGTGGTGCTGCCCGCAACGATGGTCGGCGCCGACAGCTGCGCGAACTCCGCGCCCGACACCGAGAAGCCGTTGACCGTCGGGCCGCCCAGCACGATGGACGTGGCCGTGTCGTCCGATGCGGTCATGTTGGCATCGACCCCGCCCGGGCGCAGGTCGATGGTGCCGGCCGCGACCACCGGCGCCTCGATGACGATCGAATCGCCGCTGCCGTCGTTGCTCGCGCGCAGCAGCACATTGCCGCTGCTGCGGATGCCCGGCAGCGCGCCCGGCGCGGTCGACCCACCGCCGGCCTGCAGCACGACGCCGCGGCCACCGTTCTGCGAACGGCCCGTGACCTCGATGTTGCCGCCGCCCGTGGTAACGAGCTGTGCGCCGTCTTCCAGTCGCACGCCGCTGTCTTCGGTGGCGCCTGGCGCCGAGGGGTCGTTGTTGAAGTTGTAGCCGCGCACCGCGATGTTGCCGCTGCCGGTCGTGATGCTGCTGCCGCCGTTGATCACCACGCCGTGCGCCGCCGCGAAGGTCGACGAGGCCTGGCGCCGCGCCACGCCCTGCACCGTGACGTTGCCGCTGGTGGTGCTGATGGTGCTCGGGCCGGTCTGGCCGTCGGTGATGACCACGCCGCTGTCCCACGTGGTCGAGGTGCCTCGGATGTCCACGTTGCCGGTGGCGGTGGCGATGCGCGCGCCCTGCAGCAGCACGTCGCCGCCTTCGATGCGCACGTTGCCGCCCGCGCCCGCGTCGCTCTGGCCGACGCGCGTGTCGACCTGCACGTCCTGCGTGAGGATCACGGTGCCGGTGGGCGCACCGGGCTGGCCGCTGAGCAGCGACACGTTGCCGCCGTCGGTGATGACCTGCCCGCCGTTCAGCCGGATGAAGCCGCTGCCGGGCGTGCCCGTGCCCACCGCGTTCATCGTCACGCTGCCGCCCTGCGTGAGGATGTTGCCTGCGAAGTCGATGAAGCCGCTGCTGCCCGAGGGCGTGCCGTCGGGGTTGACGCCCGCGTTCATCACCACGTTCAGGTCGTCGCCGCCCGTCGCGCGGATGGTGGTGCCGGGCGCGCGCGTCTGGATGCCGCTGGCGGCGTCCAGCTGGAGCGTGAGCGGGCCCTTGGAGCCGGTGTAGTTGATGTCGACGTCGGCATCGAGCGTGATGTCGCCGCCACCGCCCGGGCCGGTTCCGGTAGAGATCCGCACGCTGGTGCCGCCGTTGAGCGCGGTGTTGATGTCGCCGTCCTCGATGGTGGAGTTGGCGAGCGCATCGTACGGATTGGTGGGCAGCGTGCCGCCGGTCGTGCCGTGGCTGATGGTGAGGTCGAACGGGTCGATGAACCACTGGCCCGCCGTACCCACCGGCGCCGAGGCATCGACGCGCGCACCGCGCAGGTCGAAGCGCCCGGCCGAGGTCTCGATGCGGCCGCCGTTGCCACCGGCCGTGCCGCCGCGTGCCGACAGCTCGCCGTGGGCGCGCAGCGTCTCGGTCGCCACCACCTGGATGCTGCCGCCGTTGCCCGTGCCCGCACCGGCATTCGCTTCGAGGCTGGTGTTCTTGCCGATGGCGATGGCGTTGCTGGCCGCGATGTCGATGCTGCCGCCACCGGTCGCGCCGCTGGCATCGAGGCGCGCCACCGCAGGCGAGCCGTCGAAATTCGTGGCGCCATCGATGAGCACGTTGCGCCCTTGCACCGAGATGCTGCCGCCCTTGCCGCTGTCGCTGGCCACCGAGGCCACCGTGCCGACGCTGGTCCCCACGCCGGAGAAGGAGGTGACCAGGCGCATCGAGACGTCGGTGCCCTGGGCGTCGATGGCGATGGTGCCGCCGCTGGTGCGCAGCGCCATGGGCCGGTCGGCATCGGTGGTGACGGCCACGCCGTAGGTGGGCGTGGTGGAAGGCGTGATGACGATGTCGGGGCTACCGAGCGTGGCGCTGAAGCCTTCGCTGCCCGCATGGCCGATCACGTCGATGCGCCCGCCCGCGCCGGCCGAGACCTCGCCCCGGATGGCGACGCCGTTGCCGCCGCCGGCGGACATGTTCCCCGCCGCGAAGCCCGTGTCGGTGCGCAGGCCGTCGAGGTTGGCGCCCTGGCCTTCGATGCGCACGTTGCGCTCGCTGGCGACGGTGGCGTCGTCGATGACGACCGCCGTGCTGGCGCCCACCGCGGCCCCGCCGATGTCGGACGTCCAGGTCGGGCCTTGGCCCAGGATGCCGATGTCGCCCACGGACTTCAGCACTGCGCCGCTGCTGACAGCGACGCCGCTGCGGCCGTAGCCCGCGAGGCCGTCAAGCTGCAGACCGCCGGCGCCGGCTTCGACCGTGCCGCCCGTGATCGACACGCCGCTGCTGCCGCGGAAGACGAAGTCGCTGTTGTCTTGGTCGTCGATCCAGGTGCGGCCCTGGCCGCGCATCGACACGCGGCCTTCGCCGCCGGTCGTGACCTGGCTGCCCGCCAGCGTCACGCCGTCGCGCCACACATAGTCGCCGGTGTCGCCGCCGAGCGGAACCACGCCACCGATGGCACGGCCGTTCTGTGCGTCGCCCTGGCCAAAGAAGCGCACGTCGCCGCCGTTGGCCGCGATGGTCGCGCCGGTCAGCACGATGGCGGCGGCGTAGTCGCTCTCGGCGGAAGGGTTGCCGCTGCTGTTGTTGATGTTCTTCGCGTTGGCGGCGACCAGGCCGGTGGAATCGGCGTTGAAGTCGACATGCAGTGCGCCTTGCTGCGACGTGATGGCGGAGCCCTCGTTCATGACGATGCTGCCGGCCGAGTCGACGCGCAGCCGCGCCGTGCCGCCTTCGCTCTTGATGACCTGCACGCCGGGCGCAAAGGTGACGCCCGCGCCGACGCCGGTGCGCCCGCTCGCCAGCGTCACGTCGGTGCCGCGGCCCAGCGTGTCGCCGACGCTGCCGGCGCTCACAGAACCACCGGTGAAGAACGGCAACTTGCTGTCGTACACCGGCACGTTGCCGGCCTCGACGATGCCCAGGTCCGACTGCTTCGCGCTCACCGTCCAGCTGCCGTTGGCGCCGCCTTGCGCCCCGCCGCCCGCGTCGACACGCACGGCCTGCACGCGCACCGAGTCGGCCTCGTTCGAGATCGCACCGCCCTTGCCGGCGCCCGCGCCGCGTGCGGTCATCTCGCCGTAGGCCTGCAACCGCGAGGCGCGCTCCGGTGCCGCGTCGGCCTCGCCGACCAGGGCCTGGCCCTGGGCGCTGGCCGTGGTGACGGTGCCGCCCGCGCCGCCGGTGGTGGCGTCGGCGCGCAGCACCGACGTGGACGACAGCGCCACGTCGTAGCCATGCACCGACACGTTGCCGCCGCCGGCCTGGCCGCTGGCATCGATCACCGCGCGCTGGTCGCCCGCGCCGGTGCCTTCGATGCGCACCTGCCCGGCCGCGATGCGGATGTTGCCGCCGCGCTGGCCCGCGCCCGCGCCGGTGGCGTCGAGCAGGCCGCCGTTCATCTCGATGCGGTTGTCGCGGCCCGCGCCGAGCACGATCTCGCCGTTGACGTTCTCCAGCGTGCGCGCGCGCACCGTGCCCGACTGGTTCACCACCAGCTCGCCCGCCGTGTTGGAGCTGCCGACGAGCATCACGCGCCCGCCGTCGGCCTGCAAGCTGGCGCCCGCGGCGTTTACCACCTTGGCGCTGGTGGCCATGGCATCGGCCGCGACCACGAGGTTGGTGAGCCCGTCGTTGCCGAGGTCGAAGCTGATCTTGCGGCCCGAGGCCAGCGCGACGGTGCTGCCGTCGGCGACGATGCGGCCGGAGTTGGCCACCTCGGCGCCCATCAGCACCACGGGACCGCCGACGGCGGTGAGCACGCCGGCGTTGCTCACGGCTTTGGTGTTGCCGTCGGGCCGTTCGAAAGTGAGCTGGGTGCCGCCTTCGAGGAAGGCGTTGTCGGTGGTGCTCAGCGCCAGCGTGGAGGCCACGAGGCCACCCACGTTGACCTGCGCGCCCTGGCTGAACACCACGCCGTTCGGGTTGACGAGGAACACGCGCCCGTTGGCCGTGAGCTGGCCGGCGATGGTCGAGAGCTCGTTGCCCATCACGCGGTTGAGCAGGATGCTGGACGCGCCCATCGACTGATTGATGTTGACCGCGTCCTTCGCGCCAATGGAGAAGGCGTTCCAGTTGATGATCGCGCGCAGCGACGCCTGCGAGATCGCCAGTGCCTGTCCGCCCAGCGGCGATGCGGTGGTCGAACCCGCCACGCCCACGCTGCCCTGCGTGGTGTAGCCGCCCGGTCCGAAGCTCGGCAGGATGGTTTGCGCCAGCGCCGGCGCCAGGCCCATGCAGGCGATAGCAAGCGCCAGCGGGCGCAGCGTCGGCCGGGGTTGGAAGTTGCGTGGCTTCATGGTCAGAACGCCTTTTGCAGCTGCACGTACAGCCGCGGATTGCGCCCGCCGCCGTCGGTCTGCGCGGGCGGTGTGCCGGCGCGCCAGGCGAGCGTGGCGTTGATCGAGAAGTTGCCCGGGCGCGACCAGCTCAGTCCGATGCCGTAGCCGCGCAGGCTGTGGGAGTTCTCGCCGTCGAAGGGCGAGGGATGGCGCGCGATCTTTCCGCGTGCCGCGTCGTAGAACAGGTAGGGCGTGACCTCGTCGGTCGCCGCCCACCGGTATTCGAAGGTGCCGATCAGGCCCTCGTCCACCAGCAGTTCACCCGAGGGGTAGGCGCGCACCGCGCGGGCGCCGCCGAGCGCGAGCTTTTCGGAGGCGTCGAGGTTCTTGCTGGCCCACTGGCCGCCGACCGAGAAGTACAGCGAATGGCGCGGCACGATGGACTGCAGGCGCGACACCTGGAAGCTCAGCTTGGTGAAGCCGCCTTCGGTGTGGCGCCCGCCGAACTGCTGGTCGGACTGGAAGCTCTGCGGATCGCGGATCGACAGGTCGCCGTGGTACAGCGTGCCCGAGCTGGCCCAATAGCCGCCGCCCAGCACCTCGTCGCGCCGCTCCCAGGCCCAGCCGATGCCGAAGCCCTGCACGCGTTTCTTCGCGGTGAAGTCGACGCCGCGCAGCTCGTCGGTGAGGTCTTTCACGTCGGCCGTGAGGCGCAGGAACAGGTTCTGCTGGCGCTGGCGGATCAGCGGGTAGTTGAGCGACACGTCGAGCACGTCGGCACGGCCGCGCGCGTCGAGGTCGACGAACTGGCCGCCCAGGTCGTAGCTCACGCGCGAGATGCCGATGCCCGCGCGCAGGCCGCTGGTGCCCAGCGGCGCCTCGTACGACACGCGGCCGTACTGCAGCGCGTTGCTGTTGGACAGCAGCACGCGCGCGTCGAGGTTGTCGCCGATGCCGAAGGGGCTGAGCCAGCGCGCCGTGCCGCCCACGCGGTAGCGCCCCGCCTCCTTGGTGCCGTGGTTGTCGGCCTCGGCCGAGAAGGCCCAGCGCGAGCCGGCCTCGACCTCGACCGACAGATCGGTGGTGCCAGCCTGCGCGCCCTCTTGCAGGCTCGACGAGACCTTGAGGCCGGGCTGGTCCGACAGCAGCAGCATCGCGCGCTCGTAGGCCGGCGCGTTCACGGCCTCGCCCGGCTGCAGCGCCGCCAGGAAACCGCGCACGCGCGCCTCGCTGATCGGCGCTTCGGGCGCCACCAGCACCTCGACCTTGCCGAGCCGGCCTTCGATGATGCTGATCTCGACGACGCCGTCGCGCACCGTCTGCACCGGCACCACGGCCTGCGCGAGAAAGTAGCCGCGCTCCTTGTAGCGCGTGGTGACCGCCTGCGCGAGCCCTTCGAGGTCGCCGAGCGTGACGTCGCGGCCGATGTAGGGCGCGGTGATCGTCTGCAGTTCTTCGTTGCTCAGCGCCTTCACGCCGTTCAGGCGCAGGTCGGTGAGCTTGAAGCTGCCCGCACCCGCCGCGGGCCGCGGCGGCGCAGGCAGGGTTTGCGGGGCGACGGCGCCGGGGGCCTGTGCGACGGGACGGTCGCAGCTGCCGCACGGGTCCTTGGTGGGGAGTAGCGTGGTGGCTTCCTGCGCATGGGCGCGGGGCATGGCGATCCACAGCGTGGCACCGACGAGTGCCATGGCTGCGAGAGCGACCGGAGTCGGCCGTGGACGAAGGCGGATCGCAGAGGCCATGGCAGTGCTTCTTTGCAAAAGGGAGCGTGGCGAAGACATGGTCAGCCTCCCACCGTGAGGCGCCAGTTGCCGATCAGGTTGAACGGCGCCCAGAAGAAGGGGTGGGACATCTTGGGATCTTTCAGCACGGCCAGCTGTCCGGCCTGCATGGCCTTCTGGATGTCGCGTCCCTTGGCGAGCTCGCCGTAGAGCGTGCCCATGAGCACGGCGGTGGCGTCGTCCGACACGGGCCACAGCGACGCGATGAGGCTGGAGCTGCCGGCCGAGAGGAACGAGCGTGTGAAGCCCAGCACCTCGTCGCCCTGCGCGATGCGCCCCAGGCCCGACTCGCAGGCCGAGAGCGTGACCAGCGCCGTGCCTTCCATCGGCATCGCGAGGATCTCGTGCGCCTCGAGAAAGTTCTGTTTGCCACCCTCGTTGGCCAGCAGGATGCGCGAGTACAGCGGATCGACCTCGTCGGCCTCGGCGTGGGCCGCCACGTGCATCAGCGGCGAGCGCGAGGCCACGTCGCGGAACTGCGTCTTGGTGGCGGCCGCGCCCATGTACACCGTGTTGCGCGGGAACAGCTGCGCGAGCTGCTTCACCTCGGTCTCGGCGCCGGGCAGGTCGTACTTGTCCTCGATGCGCGGATTGCCGAAGGCCGTGAGCGACGCGTTCACGCGCGGCGTTCGCTGCGCCAACTGCACCGCGATGCTGATCGACGGCGCCACCGACACCGGGTGCGTCTCGATGAGGTAGCGGCCGTCCAGGCGCAGCGCCTGGAACGGCAGGTAGTGCAGCGGCCCGTGCGGCACCACCACCACGCGCTGCCCCGGCACCAGGCCCAGCGGGCCGAGCAGCGCGGCACCCAGCTTGTCGGCGTTGGTGATGGCGGCGCGGCGGCCGCGCACGATCGAATTGCGGAAGGTCTCGACGAGTTCGGTGAGCTCTTCGCGCTTCACCCCGATGCGCTTCTCGGTGATGCTGTCCGGCCCCACGACCCAGACCATCAGGCGGTCGGGCAGCGCGTGGTACTGCACCACGCGCTCGTCGGCCGCCAGCGTGCGCTGCAGCGCGGCCACGCCGACCATGCCAGCCGAAGATTCACTGAGCTTCGCGCGGCCACGCACCGCATCGAGCAGCGCGCGCGAGCGGCTGTGCTCGCTGACCTCGAAGGCGCGCTGCGGATCGCCCGCTTCGCTGTACACCGACACGCCGCGCTCGAACACCGACTGCAGGTCGGAGAACAGGCCCATCTTCACTTCTTCGCTGCGAAAGCGCGCGCGCACCTGGTCGACATCGGCGAGCGCGCGGCCCGCGGCGTCGGCCGCGGCCTGCTTCTGGCCCAGCGCGAGTTCGCTGCGCGCCACGCCGTCCCAGGCCCAGAGCCGGTAGTAGGCGGTGTCGGTGCCGACCTGCCGCGTGGTGAGTGCGCGGTACCTGTCGCGCGCCTCGGTCGGCTTGTTCTCGGCCAGCAGCAGGCGGGCGCGCGTGCGTTCGAGCTGCGCGGCCAGCGGCGCTTCACGCGGCTCGGCCATGCCGCCGAGCACCTGGCGTGCGCGTGCAGCGTCACCCGCTTCGATGAGCGCGTTGACCAGCGAAGCCTGCACCAGCGGCGCATAGCGCGGCGAGCTGTTGGCCAGTGCCTCGTCGTAGCTGAGCACCGCGCCGGCGAAGTCGCCGCGCCGCGTGCGCACGTCGCCGATCACTTTCTGCACCGGACCGACCACCAGCTTCGGATCGCGCGCGGTGTGGCGCAGCGCTTCGCGTGCGAACTCCTCGGCCTTTTCGAGCTGGCCCGAGTAGCTGTAGACGATCGCCAGGTCGCGGTTGGCCACGGCGCGCAGGTTCGGGTCGCTGGTGGCGTTGGCCAGGTGCAGCGCCTTGCTCGCGGCGCGCACGCTCTGGCGAAACTCGCCCGCCTCGGCCAAGGCGACCGCCTGGCTGCAGTACTGATAGCCCGAGAGCTTGACCGCGTCCTGCCCGTAGAGCACCGCGCCTTCGCTGGTCAGCGCCAGCAGCGTGTCGGTGTCCGCAAGGCGCGCCTGCGCCATCCGGTCGGCCGCGGCTTCGGCACTCGGGCCGCCCGCTGAAGCAGCGGGAGCCGCAGGTGGTGCTGGCGCGGGTCGTTGCGCCAGGGCTGAAGGACCGCCGGGGCCCAGAAGCAGCACACCCACCAGGCCGACCGCACCGGCAGCAAGACCGGCACGGCGACGCGCCGGATGCGTACATCCCCATCTCGAAAACCACGCCATTGAACCCCCTCGACCCATGCACTCGCTGCCGCGAACGCTCGACGCCGCGGGAGTGCGCGCCGTTCAGGCCTCGAGGGAAAGTCTAGGAGGGGGTGTTCACCTCGCCTATTCGCAAGACGGTCTAGCGCGAATGGACTAGCGGCTTGTCTCGCCGGAAGAAAGCTCAAATGCCAAGTCCGTCACCTATTGCGCATCCGCGTCGATTGCGCAAGCGGGGCGGTGGTTTGGATGACCATTGTTATCAGTGTGATCGCGATGCGGCTCGCAAACTGCGCGACCTGTTTTCCTCCCAAGGAAGTCGTCGATGCCGCGCACGCTGTCTGTTTCTTCTGCTGCGATTCCTGTTGTTCTTGGTCGCCCCGTGCTGGAGCCTGTGCGGCTGTCGGGGCATGAGGGGCTCAATGGCCTGTTTGCCTACGAGCTCTTTCTCAAGACCCCGGATGTGCTGGCTCTGTCCGGCGTCTCTTCTGGCGCCGACTTTGATCTCGATGCGTTCATCGGCCGCGAGATCAGCTGCGAGATCGAACTCGATGGTTCTGTCCCTCGCCAGCTCAACGCCCTGATCACCGACGCGGCCCTTTGGGGCGAAGAAGGCCGCCACGTCCAGTACAAGCTCACCCTTCGCCCCTGGCTGCACCTGGCCACCCTGCGCACCGACTGCAGGATCTTCCAGAACCTCAGCGTCGTTCAGATCCTGGACGCACTGCTCGCCAGCTACGCCTTCCCCGTGGACAAGCGCCTGATCGAGCACTACCCGGCGCGCGACTACCAGACCCAGTTCAACGAGAGCGACTTCGCCTTCTTTGCCCGCCTGTGCCAGGAATGGGGCATCAGCTACCACTTCGAGCATTCGGACGGCAAGCACCGCTTGGTGCTCTCGGATGCCATGGGTGCGTATTCGGCTGGCGATGCGCTGTACGAACAAGTCGAGTACCACGCCCCGGGCTGGAAGATCGATGCCGAGTACATCCACAGCTTCGTGCCTGCCCATCAGCTCACCAGCGGGAAGTACGCCACCCGGGACTACGACTACACCCGGCCGAGGGCTGATCTGAGTGTTTCTCGAACTGATCCGCGCCCGACCGGGCAGGCTGACGGCGAGGTCTACCAGTGGCATGCAGGAGCGGGAAGCAGTCACTACGCCCAGCCCAATGCGGGGGCTGATGCAGGCACTGATCCTCACGGCGACGGCCGCTTGCTCTCTCTTCTGCGCATGCAGGCACTGCGCACCCATGGCGCCCGGGCCCAGGCCAGCGGCAACCTTAGAGGCATGGTGCCCGGATGCACCTTCCAGCTGATGAAACACCCGAGGGAATCGGCCAATGGCGAGTACCTGATCCTGGACACCCGCTTCCTCATCGAGGACGTGGCCGAAGACAGCCAGAACCGCGAAGCCAATCCTGACCGCAAGCAGCAATGGCGCGTGCAGGTGGACTTCACGGCCCACCCGGTCACAGAGCCCCTGCGTCCCGAGCCGACACAGCCCAAGCCCGCGATGGTCGGCCCGCAGGTCGCGCTGGTGGTGGGCCCCGAGGGGCAGAACCTGTGGACCGACGAGCTGGGGCGCATCAAAGTGCAGTTCCCCTGGGACCGGCTGGGAGAGAAGAACCAGCACAGCAGCTGTTGGGTGCGGGTGAGTTCACCTTGGGCAGGCAACCAGCTCGGGGGCATCCAGATCCCTCGCATTGGTCAGGAAGTCATCGTCGGCTTCATTGCGGGAGACGCGGACCTGCCGATCTGCATGGGGCGGGTGCACAACCAGGTCAATCTGCCGCCGTGGCAGCTGCCCGGCCAGAGCGCATTGAGCGGGTTCAGGAGCCGGGAGCTGACCGAGGGTGGGGGCAACAGTGCGGCGGGCAGATCGAACCACCTGATCCTGGATGACACCGCCGAAAAAATCCAGGCGCAGCTCAAGAGCGATCACCAGAGTTCAAGCCTGAGCTTGGGAGCGATCACGCGCATCGAGGACAACGCAGGCAGAAAAGACCCAAGGGGTGAGGGCTTCGAGCTGCGCACCGACGCTCACGGCGTATTGAGAGCGCAGGACGGGATGCTCATCACGACCGAAGCAAGGGGCAATGCTGCGAACCATGCCAAGGACATGGGGGAGACAACTCAGCGATTGAAGACGGCGCAGGACCAGCTCGATGCATTGGCCGAAGCAGCGCAAGTGCACAAGGCGCAAGAGAAAGGTGCCGATCAGGACACCGTGCAGAAGGCCCTGAAGGCTCAAAACGACGCCATCCAAGGCAAGGAGGGGCAGACCGACGATGGCCGCTTCCCTGAACTGAACGAACCCCACCTCGTGCTCGCCAGCCCCGCAGGCATCGAGGCCAGCACGCCGGGCAGCATCCATCTACACACCGGCGAGCACGCAGCCTTCACAAGCCAGGGGCACACCTCCATCAGCACCGCCAAGCGATGGCTGGCCAGCGCAGCCGAGGGCATCCGCGCGTTCACGCACAAGAAGGGCATCAAGCTCATCGCGAGCGAAGACCCGATCGAGATCCAGGCACACCGCGACGAGCTGATCCTGGTTGCGCACAAGGACGTCGTCATCAAGAGCGTGGAGGGCGAGCTGCACATCACCGCCAAGAAGAAGGTCGTGATCATCGGCGGGGGCAGCTACTCGGAGTGGAGCGAGAGCGGTATCAAGCACGGCACGGCCGGTACCTGGCAGGAGCATGCGGCGCTGCATGCGCAGGTCGGGCCCATGAGCCTCGACGCGCTGTATCCGGTGTTTTCCCAAGCAGGTTTTGCCGAGAAAAAGAATCTGATCGAAGAGCACTTCGTGCTGGTCGAGCACGCGGGTGGACTGCGCTTGCCACAGCAGAAATACCGCATCACCTTCCAGGGCGGCAGAACCATCGAGGGCAAGTCCAACGACCAGGGAGAGACCGAGGTCGTACAGAGCATGGTGCGCCAGATCACAACCGTGGAGGTGCTGCGCAACGCAGAAGACGGCGTGCTGGCCAGCTACACGCCCTTTGTGCAAACGCCCGCGACGCAGACCTACGAGCGCGATGGTGGCGTGGTGGCCGAGCAGCGCACACCAAAGAAGAAGGTGGGGGGCAAGGACCACGAGGCCAATGAAGACAAGGCCACCAGCGAAGACAAGGCACCGGTTCACACCAGTTGCGACCCCAACAACTGGGGGTTGCGAAAGAGCGAGCCGAAGGCCAAGGATGCGACGCGCTGGGAGTATCCGGTGATTGGCGCCTATGTGAAGGCCATCAAGCCGGCGCTGATGGCGTCCAATTGGAAGGAGGCGACTTGGCCGTTGAGCAAAGAGGACTTCAAGAGCCTGCGTGGAATTCTCAAGGCGAACATCGAAGGCGCACTCGCCAAAACGGCGTTTGGCCTGCCAGAGGGGGCGATTCCGAAAATGCTCTTACCAAGAGACTCTGAGGCCATTGAGCTTGGCATGAACCCAGACGACAAGGATCTCAAGGGGCAGATGCGCACCAACGACTGGCTGCTCGTGGCTTGCAAGGGCGGGGTCACATCCATGATCGATGCCGCAAAGAGCGGTGACCCCACAGAGTTGACGGAGTGCATTCGAGAATTCGCCAGCACCATGTACCACGAGGCACGCCATGCGCAGCAGTTCTTCTGGGTGGCAGCCATGGTGCAGCAGTTCCCCGACGACTACAAGCATCTGCCCAGCATGCGGGGATTCTGGAAGAGCGTCATGCCCTCCAGCACATTCGAATTGGCCGGCACAACCCCCGTGCCCGATGAGCCCAGCGCTCGCGCCGGGCTGCACCGCATGGTCGTCGGTATGTACTACTGGCAACTGACCCGCATCGCGGCGAATGTCAAACGCAACCCTCCGAACTCGCGCAAGCCCATCGCTTTCTCCGACATTCTTCCAATTGAACTTCCCCTGGCACGAAAGGCCGCCTATGACCTCCTTGAAAACGTGGGCCTCGGCGGCCTGTCCATCGACGTGGATGCGATGGCCAAAGCTGAGGGAGGTGGCACTGGCTACCGCATGCAGCCTTGGGAAGAAGACGGCTTCGCGTGCGACGAACTGGTCAAGCGCCTTTGGAGCGGTGGTTCTGACAACCTGCTGCCTGAACCCGGCTTTTGCACAACGGCTCTCCGCTACGCCATCCAGGCTCGGGGGAACGGCACCCCGGGAGGAACCAGCCATGCAAACTGAAGCCGCCCAGCGCGAGGCGTACAAGGTGGAAGCCGAGAAGGCTCAGGCTGCCTATGACAACTTCCGCTACACCGACGCGCAGCGAGAACAGACCATCGAGTTCATCGGCGCGGCCATGAAAGTGATTCGCGGCGAGGCCGAATTCGACAGCTTGACGCGGTTGCTGCCCATTGTCGGCACGAGCATGGGCCGATTGCCAGGCATCGACACCAGCACCAGCCGCGATTTCGACAGCAGCTTCTTGAACAAATGGACTGAAATCGATGTGAGCACGATTCCGAAGCGGGATGGCAGCGCGGGATTCGAACCGGTGTGGTTTCAGATCGACTTCGGCCCCGAAATGAACATCCCACGCGAGCGCCTGGAGAAGCTGCTGCAGCTCAAGGTCGTGCATGGGTGGACCATGGACGGGGGAAATCTTCGATGGGAGATGGCACCGCTCCATGGCTTGCCTCATTTCAATGGCGGCTCATTCTTGTACTCACCTTTGAAGCAGCCACAGGGGGATTTTGATGTTGAAGTCAGGTTCACCTACCTGAACGGTCCTGACAAGGATCCCTGGACAGCGCAAAGACTTGTGCGTCTTCAAATCATCCGCGACTACCTGGCGCCCGAGCAGATCAAGAAGCGCAACGACCAGAAGCTCGGCCACCTGCCTCAGACCGGTGAGCGTGCCCCGAAGGACGGGCGCTACGCGGCGGTGTTTGCTGACGACGCCTTGACCGCTTCGATCCCCCTTGAGCAGCGCACATGCACCTATAGCGAAGGCCAGTGGCTAGGAATGACAGATGTCCCAAACCCCACGACCGGGCAGCGGCAGCCTGTGCACGCGTGGTGGCAGTGGCTGGGATCCGATCGACTGGCGGCCGGACTGGATAGGCTTTTTCCATCGAGCGGACAACAGAGACTTTGAACAGAGCCGCAGTGCACGAGAGGCCGCAAATGACCTTCTTGAAAACGTGGGCCTCGGCGGCCTGTCCACCGACGCGGATGCCATGGCCAAAGCCGAGGGAGGTGGCACCGGCTACCGCATGCAGCCTTGGGAAGAAAACGGCTTCGCGTGCGACGAGTTTGTCAAGCGCCTTTGGAGCGGTGATCCTGACAACTTGCTGCCTGAACCCGACTTTTGCACAACTGCGCTCCGCTACGCCGTCCGGGCTCGGAGGAACGGCACCCCGGGAGGAATCAGCCATGCAAACTGAAGCCAATGACTATGACATCCGAACAGGAAAAAACGCACGCGCCAGAGCTTTTCATCTATTAAAGAAATACACCAGCCTGACATTCCTCAACTACGCCGTTGATTTGTACAGAAATTTCTTGAACGCCTATGAGCGACAGCTCAACATCCCGAGTCCCAACCAAAAGTGGCTGGAGGAAACATACACGGATTGCTTCTTGCAGAGACTGATCGAATTCGAACAAGGACTCGACTCCCTCCGAAGAGAGGGCGACAAGAAATCTGCGTATAGCAAACTTATCAAAGGGGGTGGTTTCTCCGATTACTTGTGGGGAATGGCTAGTGATCATTGGGGCATTAATGGAGATCCTTTTTTTGAGAAGCTCGGTCTTCATAGTGTGGGATGGGGCCAAGTGCAAAGCGATGTCTACCGCGGATTCGTCAAATCGATTCTGCTGACCCACGACAGCTTGGAGGCACTCAAATGCACAGTGGGCTTTGCGTTCTACTGTCCTCTCAGTTCTGGCAAACGCGCAGATGGCGGTGATCGCTTTTTTTCCCACTGGACTTACGAGTCCCTTTTTCAAGAACGTCCGTCTCCGCTATGGCCCCACTGGCCGCCCTTGCGCGTCTACCCCGCAGACTTGCCTCCTTGTCCAGAAAAAAATGAATCCAATGAGGGGCAAGTTGTCAGCGGCGAGGCCATCGTTCTTGAGGGCATCTACGAGCCTTGGTTCTTTACCGGGGGCATCGGTTGCCCCAACTACTTCCTGAGGGGTCAAACAGCTCATCAGTACCAGCCCGAGGGTTCCAACGACCTCGTGCCCGTGCGCTGGCGATTGCTGTGGGAAGACCGCCGCTACGTCGACGGGACGGTGCCAGCAGAAGAAGCACACTACTACGTCAACGTTGTTGCCGAGATTTCGTCTTCCGGGCGCAGCGTCGTTTCCGGTGACCTCTGCCCACAGACGGGCAACTGGCTTGCTCCTCGTCTGAACAATCGCCAGGAGTACGTCGAACGCGGTCAACCCATGCCAGGGCCCGCTTCCACTCCGACTGGTTCAGTCGTCTGGTACTTGCAGAAAGACTGATACGAGAACAGGCCGGTGAGCACAGGCCTGCAATCACGCCGGCACGCTGTCGATATTCACACGATCCCAATGCCGGTGCTTCGCAATCGCCGCGATGAAATCCTGCGCAATCTGGGTCGCCGCAGTGGCGTCGCCCAGGTTGGTGACAGGCGTTTCGGCCACCACCACGCCGGCCGGTGCCTCACCTTCGGGCGTGACGCCCAGCGTCGCCAGCAACTGCACGCCTTCGCCCACCACGCAGATCGCCTTGCAGTGCTTGTACGCCTCGAGCACGAAGTGCACGGCATCGCCCTGCGCCGCAAGCGCCGCAGCGCCCTCGGCACCCGCAGGCACGAGCACGGCGTCGAACATCACCGAGGCGGTGTTCGTGAAGGTCATGTCGATGTCGATCTGGCGCTTCGAGGCGCTGGCCACGGTGCCGAGCCTCGGGCCCACCACCTTGCACAGCGCACCCGCCTGTTCGAGCGCATCGCGGATCGGCTTGAGCGACGCCGAGTCGATGCCGTCGGCCACGAGGATCGCGACCTTGCGCGTGCGCACCACGCCATCGGCGCTGCCGTCGCTCATGCGCAATGCAGGCGACTCGTCGATGGGCAGATCGATGCGGTGTTCGCGAAAGCCCGCGTAGCCCGCCGCCGCCTTGGCATCGGGCTCGCCGATGCCCAGCGGCTCGGCCACGCGGCGTGCGAGTTTCTCGTCGACGTGCGCGAGGTTGTCGACCATGCGCTGGCGGATGGCGGGCACCTCGAGCTTCGAGAGTTCGAAGCGGAAGGCCGCGACGATGTGCTCCTTCTCGGCCATGCTCTGGCTGTTGAAGAACAGGCGCGCCTGCGTGAAGTGGTCGTCGAACGAGGGGCTGCGGCGCCGCACCTTGGGCGACACGACCTCGTCGGGAAAGGACTGGAAGCCGTGGCTGCCGCCGTCGACACGAAACTCGGTGCCGCTGCCCAGCGTGTTGGGTTCGTAGGCGACCTGGCCGCGCGCGATGGTCTGGCGGTGCATGCCGTCGCGCTGGAAGTTGTGGAACGGGCACACGCCCTTGTTGATCGGCAGCTCGTGGAAGTTGGCGCCGCCCAGGCGCGAGATCTGCGTGTCGGTGTAGCTGAACAGCCGGCCCTGCAGCAGCGGGTCGTTGCTGAAGTCGATGCCGGGCACGACGTGGCCGGGGTGAAACGCCACCTGCTCGGTCTCGGCGAAGAAGTTGTCGGGGTTGCGGTTGAGCACCAGCTTGCCGATGCGCTGCACGGGCACCATCTCTTCGGGGATCAGCTTGGTGGGGTCGAGCAGGTCGAAGCCCAGCGACTCGGCGCGGTCGGGCGCAATGAGCTGCACGCCGAGTTCCCACTCGGGGAAGTGGCCCTGCTCGATGGCCTCCCACAGGTCGCGTCGGTGAAAGTCGGGGTCCTTGCCGGCAATCTTCTGCGCCTCGTCCCACACGAGGCCGTGCACGCCGAGCTTGGGCTTCCAGTGGAACTTCACGAAGTGGCTTTCGCCGCGCGCATTCACGAAGCGGAAGGTGTGGACACCGAAGCCTTCCATCATGCGAAGGCTGCGCGGAATGGCGCGGTCGCTCATGGCCCACATCAGCATGTGGGTAGTCTCGGGCATGAGCGAGGCGAAGTCCCAGAAGGTGTCGTGCGCGCTCGCGGCCTGCGGCATCTCGTGGTGCGGCTCGGGCTTCACGGCGTGGATGAGGTCGGGGAACTTCATCGCGTCCTGGATGAAGAACACGGGGATGTTGTTGCCCACGAGGTCGTAGTTGCCCTCGCGCGTGTAGAACTTGACGGCAAAGCCGCGCACGTCGCGCACGGTGTCGGCCGAGCCGCGCGAGCCGGCCACGGTCGAGAAGCGAACGAACACGGGCGTCCTTGTGTCCGGGTCCTGCAGGAAGTCGGCGCAGGTGTACTGCGACATCGATTGGTAGACCTGGAAGTAGCCGTGCGCCGCCGAGCCGCGCGCATGCACGGCGCGCTCGGGAATGCGCTCGTGGTCGAAGTGCGTGATCTTCTCGCGCAGGATGAAGTCTTCGAGCAGCGTCGGCCCGCGCACGCCCGCCCTGAGCGAGTTGTGGTTGTCCGGGATCTGCAGGCCCTGGTTGGTCGTCAGGTGCGTGGGGTGCTCGGCGGTGAAGCCGTCGAGCTGCAGCTGCTTGGCGTTGGCGCCGTCACCGGTCTTGGCGGTGCTGGCGCGGCGACCCGCAGCGGCCTTGTTCTGGGGAGACATCGGGGTTCTGGGCACGTCGTGTCGCCCTCTCTCAGCTGGCTTCGTTGTTGCTGTTGCTGCTGCCGCTGCCGCTGCTGCCGATGAAGATGTCCAGGACATTCACCACGGCGATGAGGCCGATGCAGCCGGTCACGGCCGCGACGGCCCAGACCAGGATTTCATCGCCCCACGTGCCCATGAGCGTGTCGAACAGTGTCGAGAATTCCATGATGTGTTCCCTCGGAGAAAGTGATCGCGTCGACCGGCGCGCCCGACGCTCGGGGGAGCCCGGGTCGGTTGGCCAGCAAAAGAGCTTAGGTTCGGCGCGGCCGCGCCCCCGTAGTGGGCGCCCCTCCCCGTCTGTGGGAGAAGGTGGGCGCCCCCGGTAGGAGGGCGCCGACAGCGCCGAGGCTTCAGAGGCCCGGGTCGAGCACGCGGTCGCTGGGCCGCGCGAAGTAGAACCACTCGGCGCCGGGCAGCGCCATGGCGTTGGGGAACACGATGAAGCCGTCTTCGGGCGCACTGACCAGTGTGCCGTCGTGCCGCATGCCGACGGGTTCGCCGCGCTGCACGGCGTCGAAGGTGGCCCAGTCGCGCACGAAGCTGTCGTCTTCGTGCAGGCGGTCGGTCACGCTCGCCAGGCGCAGCAACCGGGGCGGTTGCGCAGGCGCGGCCGACAGGCCCGGCGGCAGCGCCGCCATGCCCAGCAGCGCGAGCGTGCGGCGGATGGCCGCCCACGCCACCTCGGGCGCCTGCGGGTCCTGGTGCTGGCCGCATTCGAGCGTGACGCCGTAGCCGCCGCAGCTGCGGATGTATTCATTGGTGCCGCGGCCGAAGTCGATGGCGGCCTCGTCGACCGCCGCGCCGCGCTGTGCGAGGCCCGCGGCGTAGATGTCGAGCCAGCCCTCGACGACGATGGGCGTGCCGATGTGCAGCGCGAGCCGCCCTTCTTCCTGCGCATGCGCAAAGGGTTCGAGCGGGCCGCTGTTGTCGCGCGGGCCGATCCTCGCGAAGGCCTCGCCCTCGCTCTGGAAGGAGTGCAGGTCGAGCAGCACGTCGTGCCGCGCGATGACGGGCGCCAGCCGGTTGGTGATGCGGGCTTCGTAGTCGGCGGGCGTGTCGCTCGGGCGGAACAGGCGGTTGAGGTTGCGCTGGCCCTCGCGCTGCAGGCGGCGCCGCGCGAGCGGGTTGGCGACGGGCACGAGCGTGAGCTCGCCGCGCAACAGGCGCAGGGCGCCGCTGTCGAACTCGGCCAGCACGCGCGCGATGCCCTCGGTGCCGCAGGTCTCGTCGCCATGCACGCCGCCGATCACGAGCAGGCGCGGGCCGGGGTTCAGCGACGCGAACGCGTGCAGGCGCAGGCTGTCGGTGGCGGTCGCGGCGTCGTCGAAAAGGGCGGTGGGCATCGGGCGATTATGCGGAGGCGCCTGTGGCCGCGCAAAAGGCAAGGCCCGGGGATGCGGCGGGCGCGCAGCGCGAACCTACAACCGCGCCCCCGCCTGTCCTACCGCCCGGCGGCGAGGCACCGCGCAAGCTGGCGGCAGACCCGAACGTTGATTGAAGAAAGAACCTCGAAGGAGCACACGATGGCCCAGCCGCGCAAGGACACGAAGGACGCAAACAAGGACACCGCCGGCGGCGACACGCGCGTCGAAAAGGACGGTGAATCGGCGCCGCGGCTGCCGCACGAGCGCGACCAGTCGTCGGACAGCCAGGCGATGCAGGACGGCCAGCCGCCCGAAAAGGGCCGGCGTGGCTACGAAGATGTGGAACGCGGCGTGGTCGACACGGACCGCGGGCTGACGCCCGAGCGCACACCCGACGGCAAGGTCAGGCCTTGACGGTGGCCAGCTGCTGGCGCATGTCGCCGATCACCGCGCCGTAGTCCTTGGCGTTGAAGATCGCGCTGCCCGCCACGAAGGTGTCGGCGCCGGCCGAGGCCACGCGCGCGATGTTGTCGGCCTTGATGCCGCCGTCCACTTCCAGGCGGATGTCGCGCCCGCTCTGCTCGATGCGCTTGCGCGCCTGCTCGATCTTGCGCAGCGCCGAGTCGATGAAGCTCTGGCCGCCGAAGCCGGGGTTGACGCTCATGATGAGGATGAGGTCGATGTCGTCGATGGCCCAGTCCAGCGCCTCCAGGCCCAGCCCCGGGTTGAACACCAGCCCTGGCTTGCAGCCCGCGGCCCGGATGGCCTGGATGCTGCGGTGCGTGTGGGGCGATGCGTCGGGGTGGAAACTGATGTAGTCAGCGCCCGCTTGCGCAAAAGACGCGGCCAGCGCGTCGACCGGCTGCACCATCAGGTGCACGTCGATCGGCACGGGCGTGCCGTCGGCGGTCTTGGCATAGGGCTTGAGGGCCTGGCAGATCATGGGGCCGAAGGTCAGGTTCGGCACGTAATGGTTGTCCATCACGTCGAAGTGGATCCAGTCGGCACCGGCCGCGATCACGTCGGTCAGTTCCTGGCCGAGGTGCGCGAAGTCGGCGGAAAGAATGGAGGGCGCAATGCGGAACGGGGTGCTGCTCATAACCCCGGATTCTCGCAGCCGACGGAAGTCCGAGGAAAGGCCTCCGTTACCATGCGCCCCATGTCACACAGCCCCTTCAGCGTACAGGTCGAACCGCGATACCTGGCCGACCAGTCCTCGCCCAAGGACAACGTCTACACCTTCTCCTACACGATCACCATCTCCAATGTGGGCACGGTGGGCGCGCAATTGATCGCGCGCCACTGGCTCATCAACGACGCCTCGGGCCATCCGCAGGAGGTCAAGGGCCTCGGCGTGATCGGCCAGCAGCCGCTGCTGGCGCCCGGCGAATCGTTCCGCTACACCAGCGGCTGCCGCCTGCAGGCCGCCAGCGGCACGATGCACGGCAGCTTCTTCGTGGTGACCGAGGAAGGCGAGCGCTTCGACGTGCCGGTTCCCATGTTCGTGCTCGAAGCCGACATTGGCGGCACGCCCGTCTCGCGCGTATTGCACTGAGCGCCCCGCTCTTCTCTTCCTTTTCTCTTCCGCTCCCCATGGCTGCCGCATCGCGCGACTTGCAGGGGCTGCTTGCCGGCCTCGACCCCACGGCCGATGTGGCGCAGCGCCACATCTGGCTCATCAACCTCTTCGACTGGCTGCGCGGCGACCGCGCCTCGCCACAGGCCGCCATCGGCCGCGTGCAGTTGCTGCTCGACGCCGTCGAGGCGCGGCCCGAGCTGTGCGAACGGCTGCGCGCCTGGTGGCGCGCGTTCACCCAGTCGGTCGACCTCACAGCGCTGCTGGCCGACTACGGCTTTGCGCCGCGCACCGCCTTCCTCAGCGAATTCGGCGAGCGCATGCGCCGCAAGATATTGCCGGGCACGCCCGAGACCACCGACGCCTCGGACCTGTTCCGGCTGGTGCTGCCCGGCGTGTTCGATGCCGGCTGGATCGCGCTGCTCGACGACACCCAGCTCGCACGCATCGGTGCGCTGCTGTCCGACGCCGCCCCCGCGCACGACGGCTCGCCGCGCTGGCGCCACACGGTGATGGACGCGGTCACCTACTGCTGCAGCCAGGTGGTGGCGACGGGTTTCTCGCCCGAGCTGCGGCTGCGCATCAGCCCCGAAGCGGGCGAGGCGCGTCCTTTTCATGCGCTCATGTCCGACCTCGACGCGCTGCGCGAGCAGATGTTTGCGCAGCCGCGCAATGAAGACGCCCTGCAGGCCGCCTTCGTGGCTTTTCGCGACCGGCTCGACGCCTGCCGCTCCAGCGCCTCGTCGGTCTACACGCACCTGGAAGACAACGGCATCTCGGTCGGTCTGGTGTTCCGGCTGCGCCAGCTGCGCGAGCGCGTGCTGCGCATCCGCGAGCTGCTCGACTGCCTGATCTCGCCCGTGCCCGGGCCGAGCATGGCGCGGCTGGTCGGCAAGCTGGTGCTGGCGGGCGGCGAGCGCAACAGCATCCGCGCGCTGATCGCCTCCAACTCGTCGATGCTCGCGGCCAAGGTGACCGAGCGCAGCGCCGAGACCGGCGAGCACTACATCACGCGCGACCGCCGCAGCTACCTGCAGATGGTGAAAAAAGCCGCCGGCGGCGGCGCGTTCACGGCGTTGACGGTGCTGGCCAAGTTCGGCATCTATGCGCTGGCGCTGTCGGCCTTCTGGAGCGGACTGGTCTCGGGCGTCATGTATGCGGCCAGCTTTGTCGCGATCCAGCTGCTGCACCTCACGTTGGCCACCAAGCAGCCCGCAATGACCGCGCCCGCCATGGCGGCGCGGCTGCGCGACATCAAGTCGGACGGGGCCGTGGACCAGTTCGTCGACGAAGTGGCCAACCTCGTGCGCTCGCAGGTGGCGGCCGTGCTGGGCAACGTGCTGCTGGTGGTGCCGGCGGTCGGCCTGCTGGTGCTCGGCTACCAGGCCGCGCTGGGCCGGCCGCTGCTCGACGCGGCCCATGCCGCGGCCACGCTGAACGGTCTGTCGCTGCTGGGACCGACCGTTCTTTTTGCGGCATTCACCGGCATCCTGCTGTTTTCGTCCAGCATCATCGCCGGATGGACAGAAAACGCCTTTGTCCTGCATCGCCTGGACTCCGCCATGCGTTACAACCCTCGCATCGGCGCCTTTCTCGGTGCCGCCCGGGCCCGTCGCTGGGCCGCCTTCATGCGCACACACATCTCAGGCTTCGCCTCCAACATCTCGCTGGGACTCATGCTCGGACTGCTGCCTGCGTTCGCGGGCTTCTTCGGGCTCGGGCTGGATGTGCGCCATGTCACGCTGTCGGCCGGCCAGATTGCGGCCGCAGCAGCATCCATCGGATTGCCGGCACTGCACCAGCCGGCCCTGTGGTGGGCGGTTGCGGCGATTCCGGTGATCGGCGCGCTCAATGTGAGCGTGAGTTTTTATTTCGCTTTCCGGCTGGCGCTGCGCGCGCACAGCGTGAGCCTCGGTGACCGCGCCCGCATCCGCAGCGCGATCTGGGCCCGCTGGCGCAGCCGGCCGGTGAGCTTTTTCCTGCCTACATGAACCTGACCGAATTCATCGCCGAACTCCAGGGCTTCTGGGCCGAATGGGCGCGTCCCTCGGCCGGCCTGCCCACCGTGCTCTGGGCCCTTCTGGTGGCCGTCGCCGCCGCCTCCGGCCACCTGGTGCAGCGCTACCTGGGGATGCCGAAGGTCATCGGCTATTCGGTGGTGGGCGCGGTGGTGGGCTTTGCGGGCTTCGAGGGCGCGATCTGGCCGCTGCGCGGCATCAGCCTGTTCTTGCTGGAACTCGGCGCGGCCGTGGTGCTGTTCGAGGCCGGCGGGCGGCTGCCGCTGCGCTGGTTCCGCCACAACCCGATGGTGCTGGTGCAAAGCCTGCTCGAAGCAAGCCTGACCTACTTCGGCGTGTACTGGATATTGATTCTGCTGGGCCTGCCCGACCCGGTGGCCAACCCCATCGCGCTGATGGCGATCGTCGCCTCGCCCGCCGTGCTCAGTCGCGTGATCATGGACACCCGCGCCGCCGGCCCGGTGACCGAGCGCGCCATGACGCTGGCCACGCTCAACACCTTCTACGCGCTCACGCTGGGCTACGCGCAGGCCGGCCTGATCGAGCGCGCGCCGCAGTCGCTGATGCAAAAGCTCTACCCGGTGGCGGTGGTGCTGGGCATGTCGTTCGTGGTCGGCGCGATCATGGCGCTGGCATTGCGTTCGGCGCTGCGCGTGATGAGCCCGAGCAGCGAGAACACCTCGATCCTGCTGCTGGCGATCATCGCGGCGGGCGCGGCGCTTACGGCCCACATCGGCGGCTCGGCGCCGCTGGCGGCGCTCATCGGCGGCGTGCTGCTCAAGACACTCAATCCCAAGCCCTGGGCCTGGCAACGCCAGCTCGGCACCGCCTCGTCGCTGCTCACGATGCTGATGTTCGTGCTGGTGTCGATGGTGGCGGCGCAGGCCGACTGGACCCTGCCCGTGGCCAGCGTGGTGCTGGCCGTGATCGGCGTGCGCCTGGTCACCAAGATTTCGGGCGTGGCCATTGCCAACCCGGGCAGCGGCGCCAGCTGGAAGCAGGCCTTCTGGGTCGGCTGCGCGATGACGCCGCTGTCGTCGATCGCCCTGCTGATCGCCTCCAATTTCGCATCGGCCTCGCCGCTCCTGGGCACCATGATCACGCAGGTCGCCCTGCCCTCGATTCTGCTGATGGAAGTGATGGGCGCCGTGCTCGCCACTGTGGCGATCCACGCCGTGGGCGAGAGCTCGGTCCCCTGGACGCCGCAGGCCTTCAGCACCACGGAAGACACGCAGCGATGAGCAGCAGCAACCCCACCTCCATCCTCCCGATCGACCCGGACAGCGACGACGTCCGCTCCGCGCCGCTGCCCGCCGATCCGGCGAGCCGCGCCGTCAAGCTCGAGCCCTTCAACAAGTCGGAAGCGCTGTCGCTCGGCGTGGAGCTCGAGCTGCAGCTCGTGAACACGCACGACTACGACCTCGCGCCGTATGCCGAAGACATGCTGCGCCTGATGGCGCAGACGCCGCTGCCCGGCAGCGTGGTGCCCGAGATGACGTCGAGCATGATCGAAATCTCGACCGACATCTGCCATTCGGCGCAGGACGTGATCACGCAGCTGTCGCCCATCCGCGAGGCGCTGATCAAGAACGCCGACAAGCTCAACATCGCGGTGGTCGGCGGCGGCACGCACGCGTTCCAGCAGTGGCACGAACGGCGCATCTACGACAAGCCGCGCTTTCGCGAGCTGTCGGAGCTGTACGGCTACCTGAGCAAGCAGTTCACCATCTTCGGCCAGCACGTGCACATCGGCTGCCCCGACGCCGATTCGGCGCTGCTCATGCTGCATCGCATGTCGCGCTACATCCCGCACTTCATTGCGCTGTCGGCTTCGTCGCCGTTCGTGCAGGGGCAGGACACGCAGTTCGACTCGGCACGGCTGAACTCGGTGTTCGCGTTTCCGCTCTCGGGCCGCGCGCCCTTCACCACGAGCTGGAAGGAATTCGAGGCCTACTTCGAGCGCATGACCCGCACCGGCGTCGTGCGCAGCATGAAAGACTTCTACTGGGACATCCGTCCCAAGCCCGAGTTCGGCACCATCGAGATCCGCGTGTTCGACACGCCGCTCACCATCGAGCGCGCCGCCGCACTCGCGGGCTACGTGCAGTCGCTGGCCGCGTGGTTCCTGCAGGAGCAGCCCTTCGAGCCGTGCGAGGACGACTACCTCGTCTACACCTACAACCGTTTCCAGGCCTGTCGCTTCGGGCTGGACGCGGTGTATGTCGACCCGGCCAGCGGCCAGCACATGCCGCTGCGCGACCACATCCTGATGACCATGACCCAGCTCGAGTGGCACAGCGAGGCGCTCAACGCCACGCAGGCGCTGGGCGAGCTGCGCACCAGCGTCGAGGCCAACCGCAACGACGCGCGCTGGCTGCGCGAGAAGCAGGGCAAGGAACGGCTGCTGGCCGAGGTCGTGCGCCAAGCCTCGCTGCGCTTTCGCGGCGCGGCCTGAGCCAGTCGTTCAGGCGGCCACGGCCTCCTGCGAGAACTGCCGCCGGTACGCCGTCGGCGACACCTTGAATGCCGTGGCGAAGTGCTTGCGCAGCAGCACGGCCGAGCCGAAACCCGCATCGGCCGCCACGCGCTCCACCGAGCGGTCTGTCGTTTCGAGCAGCCGCTGCGCCAGCGCCAGGCGCTGGTTCTGCAGCCACTGGCCGACCGTCGTGCCCGTCGATTCACGGAAGCGCCGCGTGAAGGTGCGCCGGCTCATGAGCGCGCGATTGGCGAGCTCGTCGAGTTCGTGCGGCGTCTGCAGATGCCGTCCCAGCCATTCGAGCAGCGGCGTGAGCCGGTCGCGTTCGGCCGCCGCCGGCATGGGCTGCTGGATGTACTGCGCCTGGCCGCCCTGCCGGTGCGGCGCGACGACCATGCGCCGCGCGGCGCGGTTCGCGGTGTCGGCGCCATAGCGCACGCGCAGCAGGTGCAGGCAGCAGTCGATGCCCGCGGCCGTGCCCGCCGAGGTGAGCACGTCGCCGTCGTCCACGTACAGCACCTCAGGCTGCAGCACGACCTGCGGATATTGCTTGGCGAAGGCCGCGGCCAGGTGCCAGTGCGTGGTGGCGGGCCGCCCGTCGAGCAGGCCGGCCTCGGCCAGCACGAAGGCGCCCAGGCACAGCCCGACCACGGTGGCGCCGCGTCGGTGCGCCGCCTGCAGCGCACGGATGAGCGCGGGCGGCGCGGGCCGGCCGTCGTCGCGCCATGACGGCACCACCACGATCTGCGCGCGGCGGATCGCCTCCAGGCCGTGCGGCACCACCAGAGTGAAGCCCGCGTTGGTGGCGAGCGGCCCGGGCTCGGGTGCGCAGACCTGCACGCGAAAGCGCGGCGCGCCGGTGTCGGTGCGGTCTTCGCCGAACACCATGCAGGGCACGGAGAGGTGGAAGGGGCTGATGCCGTCGAACGCCACGACGGCGATGGTTTCAACGGCAGCCTTGGTGGTGGTCGAGCGCATGGCCCGATCTTATCGATGAATGGCTTTCGGGCCACTGTCGCGAAATCCGCCGTGCGCGAAGAATCGAGCCGTTCCACACACAAACACCGAAGGAGATACCCATGAGCCAATCCGCACCGCGCCGCGCCCTCGTCGTCATCGACGTGCAGAACGAATACTTCGAAGGCGGCGGCCTGCCGATCGAATACCCGCCGGTCGAGAGCTCACTGCCGAAGATCGCGCAGGCCATGGACGCGGCCCGCGCGGCCGGCGTGCCGGTGGTGGTGGTGCAGCACCACGCACCCAAGGGCGCGCCGGTCTTCCAGGCCGACCACTTCCACGGCCAGCTGCATCCCGAGATCGCCAAGCGCCCGCGCGACCACCTGGTCACCAAGGCCTTCCCGAGCGTCTTCACCGGCACCGACTTCGCCGACTGGCTCACGCGCCACGAGATCGACACGCTGAGCGTGACCGGCTACATGACGCAGAACTGCGACGCGTCCACCGTGTTCGAGGCCATGCACCGCGGGCTGAACGTGGAGTTCCTGTCGGACGCCACCGGCGCACTGCCTTACGAGAATGCGGCCGGCCGCGTGAGCGCGGAGGAAATCCACCGCGTGTTCAGCGTCGTGTTCCACAGCAACTTCGCCGCCGTGGCGACGACCGACGTGTGGATTGCTGCGCTGAAGAGCGGCGCGGCGATCGAGAAGGACAACGTGGTCATGTCCAACCGCCGCGCGCGCGGCGTCTGACCCTCACAGGAGATCAGGCCAGGTCAAGCCAAGTTCAGCGGCTGCAGCACCGGCTTCCAGCGCTCCACCGCGATCTTCTTGAAGCCACGCCCGTTGGGGTGCAGCTCGTTGGCCCAGTCGCTCGGGCCCAGCGTGCCGCGGCTGTCCACCACGTGCAGGTGCTGCGGGTCGCCCTTGGCGATGTTCAGCAGCATGCCGTGGAAGCCGTCGATCAGGTGGTCGACGCAGGGCTTGAACAACTCCGGCGCCACGCCCGCGTCGACCAGCGCCGGGCGCAGCCAGCCTTCGCGCCCGAACAGCGCCTCGCCCGTGGGCGGGGCGTAGTCGTAGCTGTGCATGACGATGTGACAGTCCACGCTCGTGCGGGTGTAGATGAGGCCGATGAGCGCGCGGTACTGCTCGTCCATCTCGACGAGGAACTGGTCGAAGCCGCCCGTGCCGTTGCGAAAGCACTGCGCGGCCAGCGTCTCGGCGGAGCAGTCGGTCTTGAGCAGCGGGCGCAGGTCGTTGAAGCCCGCGAAGTCGTTGCCACCGCCGCTGATGAACACCGCCGACAGCGTCGGGCCGTACAGGCGCAACGACTCGCGCACCGCGTTGCGGTACTTGCCGTCGACGTAGTCGTGCGTTTGCGCGCCGTTCATGCCCTTGGCCAGGATCACGTGGCCGCGCGCGCCGACCACGTCGCCCAGGTAGTTCAGCAGGCAGCCGCCCGGCAGCGGGTACCAGAACCACGAATCGCCGAACGCGAGGATCGTCGCGGTGCCGTGCGGGCCCGTCTGCATCTTGGTCTCGTCCCAGTAGACAGCCATGGCGAACTCCTCGTTGTCGGTGTATCGGGCGCCATGGTTCTCGCAAGCGCCGCGCGGCGCCATCCCTCGTTCGCGGTAGACCCTGCTCAGCCGCCCAGCCGCAGCGACTGCACCAGCAACACCAGCTCGGCCTGCCGGTGGCAGTCGGTCTTGCGCATCACGTTGCGCAGGTGGCTGCGCGCCGTGTGCTCGGAGCAGTGCTGCGCGGCGGCGAAGTCCTTCACGGTCTTGCCGCTCGCGATGAGCAGCGCAAGCCGCGCCTCGGTCGGGCTCAGGCCGAGCAGGCTTTCCATCTGCCGCGGGTCGGTGGCGGCGGCCTCGGCCGGATGGGCGAAGACCACGAGCGCGCGGTGGCGCTGGCGCAGCACGGCCAGCGGGTGCGAGGGCTTCAGCGGCAGCACGGTGATGCGAACGACGCCGCCGGCTACGGTCAGGTGCAGCACGCCGGCCCGCTCACCGCCGGACGCGGCGCAGGCCTCGCGCACCCGCTGTTCGAAGGCCGACTGCAACGTCGGCGACGCGAGCCGCAGGCGCCCCTGCGCGCTGTCGAACAGGCCGCCGCGGCCTGCGCACGCGGTCGCGCGGGCGTTCAGGTGGTCGATGCGGCAGGCTTCGTCGAGCACGGCGATGCCTTGCGGCAGCGCGTCGAGCGCCGACAGCCCGGTCGCCGCGTGCTCGCCCAGCTGCGCCATGCGGGCACGCAGCTCGCTGGCGCGCACGAGGTGCGGCGACAGGCGCCGGCAGAAGGCCTCGCTCTCGGGGCCGTAGGGCGCCTCGGCCCGGGGGCGAATGAAGCCGAGCACTTCGCGCGTGTCGTCGTCGGCGCGCAGCCCCATGGCGAGCGTGTGGCGCAGGCCGAGCGGTGCGAGCCAGTCGACATAGATCGGGCTGTGCGACAGCGCGCGTGCGCCGAAGTAGGTGTGGTCGGTCACCGGCGTGCCCAGCGGGGCCTTCACCGGCATCTGCATGCGGATGTCGTCGCGCGCCAGGTGCTGCTCGTACTCGCGCACCTTGTCGGGCGGGCTCTCCAGGTTGGCGAGCCCCGCACCCACCACCGAGCAGTCGGCGCGCCGCACGGTGAGCGTGTGGAAGCAGGCGGCGCCGAGGGTTTCGCGCATGGCATCGAGCGCGTCGTACCAGTCGCCGGGACAGGTGATCCCGTCGTACAGCAGGGCAACGACCCGGTCGATGTCTGCTTCTGCGGACACGCCGCCCTGCACGATGGCTGTCATGACGAACTCCCCCTGTTTGGACTTTTGATGTATCCGTTTGCGGCACGGTATTACAAAATGCTTCAGGTGTCAGCCCCCATTTCCCGTGGGCGCCGCGACGAGCGGTCCCGCGCCAGGTCGTTATGCTCTCGCACCCATGGGTGAATTCGACCTGATCACACGCTATTTCAAACGTCCCGCCACGCGCTCGCCGCTGGGCGTGGGCGACGACTGCGCCTTGCTCGCGCCGGCCGCGGGCATGCAGCTCGCCGTGTCCTCCGACATGCTGGTGGAGGGGCGGCACTTTCTGTCGACCGTGGAGCCGGCCCGGCTCGGCCACAAGGCGTTGGCCGTGAACCTCAGCGACCTGGCCGCCTGCGGCGCGAAGCCGCTGGCCTTCACGCTCGCGCTGGCACTGCCCGGCGTGGACGAGCCCTGGCTCGAGGGTTTTTCGCGCGGCCTGTTCGCGCTGGCCGACGCGCATGGCTGCGAACTCGTGGGCGGCGACACCACGCGCGGCCCGCTCAACATCTGCATCACCGTGTTCGGCGAAGTGCCGGCCGGCGCCGCGCTGCTGCGCTCGGGCGCGCGCGCGGGCGACGACCTGTGGGTGAGCGGCTCGCTCGGCGATGCGCGGCTGGCGCTCGAGGTGTTCCGCGGCACGCTGAGCCTGCCTGCCGAGGCGTTCGCACAAGCGCGTGCACGCATGGAACAACCCACGCCCCGCGTGGCGCTGGGCCAGGCGCTGCGTGGCATCGCCACGTCGGCGGTGGACGTGAGCGACGGCCTCATCGGCGACCTGGGCCACATCCTCGCGTCGAGCCGCGTGGGCGCCACGCTCGATGCCGATGCAACCGCCGCGCTGATCGCGGTCGACACCGCCGGCCTGCCCGCCGAGGCGCTGCGCACCTGCGCGCTCTCGGGCGGCGACGACTACGAGCTGGTGTTCACTGCACCCGCCTCGGCCCGCGATGCGGTTCTGCAGGCCGGCGTGAACAGCGCCACGCGCGTGACGCGCATCGGCCGCATCGAGGCGGACGCGGGGCTGCGCATCATCGATGCGGGCGGCGCGCCGGTGTCACAGCGCTTCGGCTCGTTCGATCACTTCGTCTGACGTCGGGTCAGGAGCCGCGCATCACCGCGCGCATCTTGTCCTGCGCGGCGTTGATGGCAGCCGACTGTTTGCCCAGTTGCTGCGCCATCTTGTTGAGCTCCGCTGCCACCGCCGGATCGGTCACGGTGAGCGTGGCGCCGGAGACCTGAAGCTTCGACTTGTTCTTCTCCATGAAATCGGCGATGGCCAACGCACTGTCGAAGACGGCGTCGACCGGAGGGAACACCTCCTTGAACGTGGTCGCCGGCGTGGTCACGGTCTTCTCGAAGGCCTTGGCATAGACCTGCTTCAGGTCGTCGGGCTGCTTGAGTTGCGCGCGCGCCGCGTCGGCCTTGGCCAACTGCTGGTCGAGCGCGGTGCGCAAGCCGCCCAGGCCCTCCTTGGCGGCCTTGAGATCGTCACGGCGTGCCGGCAGGTCGGCCATCGAGCGCAGCGCGCCCTTGGCCATGATCTGCGTCATCGGCTTGCTCACCGACTGGTTCATGCCTTCGTTGAAATCGGTGATCACCGCGTAGTGCTGCGCGTAGTCGCCGAACGATGTTTTTTCTTCGGCGGTGGGCGTGGGCACGCGCAGGCCGGGCTTGTCGAGCACACGGGACTGCAAGAAGGTGATGAAGGCGGTGCGCTGCTCGGCCTCCTTGTTGCCGCAGGCGACGAGCAGCATCGACAGCATCAGGCCGAGTGCAAGGCTCGGCCATGCAAAAGAGAAACGGGATCGGGTTGTTGTTGTCATGAGGGCCTGCTTTCGCGCGAAGGAAAAATGGTCAGCCAGCATACGGCCGCCCCGCCTTCACGGCTACTGCACGCTCTGCTTCAACGCCTCGATGAACGCGCGCGCCGCCGCCGACAGCGAATGGCCGCGCTTGGTGACGATAGAAATGTCGCGCGCCACGCGCGGCGCACTGAGCACCTTCACCACGAGCACCGGGTTCTTCTCGGCGCGCGCAAAAGCCGACGGCATGATCGACGCGCCCATGCCTGCCGCCGTCATCCACAGCGCGGTGGACAGGAACGACACCTCGTTCACCACATCGAGCGTCACACCGGCGTCTGCCGCCGTGCCGTCGATGAGCGGGCGCACGCCGTAGCCGGGGCGCACGGTGATGACGGGGTGGCGCCCCAGGTCCGACCAGCGCACCACGCGCGCCTTGGCCAGCGGGTGGTCGGTGCGGCACACCACGGCGAGGTGGTCGCGCAGGAGGCGCTGCACCTCGACCTCGGGACCGGGCCGCTCGGGCGTGCCGATGCCGAAGTCGACGTGCTCGCCGAGGATGCGCGACAGGAACTGGTCGGGCGCGCAGTCGTTCACCAGCACGCGAACTTTCGGGTGCTGCTCGCCGAAGGCGCGCAGCGCATCGGGCAATAAAAACCCTGCCAGCGTGGGCGTGATGGCCAGCGTCACGCGGCCGCGTTCCAGCGTGGCGAGTTCGCGGAAATCGGCCGAGAGCGAGTCGACGTCGCGCAGCACGCGCTCGACGGTGGAAATCATCTGCTCGGCCGCCGACGTGGGCTTGAGCGCACGCGTGGTGCGGTCGAACAGGCGCGTGCCCAGACCTTCTTCAAGCTGGCGGATCAGCATGCTCACGGCCGACTGCGTGACGAACAGCCGCGTGGCCGCGGCGCCGAGCTTGCGCAGCTGGTAGACCGCGAGGAACGCACGCAGCTGGCGCATCGTAGGACTGAAGTTCGTATTCATCAGAAAATTTGAAAAATCATTCGGAATTTCTTGATTTACGAATGAATCCTGCCATCGTTCAATCTCCCATCAAAGCACCGGATCCAAGGAGAGGCCCGAATGACAGCACCCATCGCCCGTGGCTTGCGCGCATTTCAGAGGCGATGGCTGTGGGCTGCGGCCGGTGCGCTGCTGGCAAGCACCGCCTTCGCGCAAGTTCCCACCGGCGATGCCTTCCCCACCAAGCCGATCCGCATGGTCGTGACCTTCCCGCCCGGCGGCAGCGCCGATGGCGTGGTGCGCATGCTGGTGCCGCGGCTGAACGAGAAGCTGGGCCAGCAGGTGGTGGTCGACAACCGCCCCGGCGCGGGCGGCAACGTGGGGCTGACGCTCGTCGCCAAGGCGCCGGGCGACGGCTACACGCTGGGCGTGGGCGCGGCAGGCGCGCTGGCGGCCAACGTGAGCCTGTACCCGCAGATGCCTTTCGATCCGCAGAAAGACCTCAAGCCCGTGGGCATGCTGGCGGCCATTCCCTTCGTGCTGGTCGGCCATCCGTCGGTGGCCGCGAAGACGCAGCGCGAACTCATTGCGCTGGCGAAGGCGAAGCCGGGCTCGCTGTCGATCGGCCATGGCGGCAACGGCACGGCCATGCACCTGTCGGCGGCGCTGTTCAACCAGATGGCGGGCACGCGGCTCGTCGAGGTGCCCTATCGCGGCTCGGGCCCGGCCGCGCTCGATGTGCTCGGCGGTCAGATTCCGCTCGCGGTGGTCGACCTGCCCTCGTCGCTGCAGCAGATCCGCGCCGGCAAGCTGATCGCGTTTGCCGTGACCAGCCCGCAGCGCCTGCCGATGCTGCCCGAGGTGCCGACGGTGGCCGAGGCCGGCCTGCCGGGCTACGACTCGACCGGCTGGTTCGGCGTGGTCGCACCGGCCGGCACGCCGGCGCCGGTGGTGGCGCGGCTCAATGCCGAACTCAACGCCGCGCTCGGCGACGAGCAGGTGAAGACGGCCATGCGCGCGCTCGGCGTGGAACCCGCGCCGGGCTCGGTCGAGGCCTTCGACAGCTACATCCGCGCCGAGACGAAGAAGTGGGCCCAGGTGATCCAGGACGCCCACATCAAGCTCGACTGAACGACAGACACGCCCACAGAGAGACATGACGACGACCGCCGACACCTCGATGCAAGCCGACGTGCTGATCGTCGGCGCCGGCCCCGTGGGCCTCACGCTGGCGATGGACCTGGCCTCGCGCGGCGTGCGCGTGATCCTGTGCGAGACGCGCCGCTTTGCCGAGCCGCCGAACGTGAAGTGCAACCACGTGGCCTCGCGCACCATGGAGCAGTTTCGCCGCCTGGGCGTGGCGCAGCAACTGCGCGATGCGGGGCTGCCGGCCGACCACCCGAACGACGTGGTGTTCCGCACCTCGGTGACGGGCACCGAGCTCACGCGCATTCCGATTCCGTGCCGGCGCGACCGCTACACCGAGACCGAAGGCCCCGACGCATGGTGGCCCACGCCGGAACCGCCGCACCGCATCAACCAGATCTACCTCGAGCCCATTCTGCTGAAGCACACGGCCGCGCTGCCGGGCGTGACGCTGCTCAACCGCACGCAGTTCGAGCGCTTCACGCAAGACGCCGACGGCGTGAGCGCCACCGTCACCGACATGGACAGCAGCGCCACGCGCAGCATCCGCTGCCGCTACCTGGTCGGCTGCGATGGCGGCAGCTCGCCGGTGCGCAAGCAGATCGGCGCGAAGCTGGAAGGCACGGCCGTCATCCAGCGCGTGCAGTCGACCTTCATTCGCGCGCCGCAGTTGCGTGAGCTGATTCCAGGCAAGCCCGCGTGGTCGTACTACGCGATGAACCCGCGCCGCTGCGGCACGATGTTCGCCATCGACGGCCACGAGACCTGGCTGGTGCACAACCACCTGAACGCCGAAGAGCCCGAGTTCGATTCGGTCGACCGCGACACCTCGATCCGCGAGATCCTGGGCGTGGGCCCCGACTTCCGCTACGACATCATCAGCAAGGAAGACTGGATCGGCCGGCGCCTCGTGGCGACGCGCTTCCGCGAAGGCCGCGTGTTCCTCGCGGGCGACGCCGCGCACCTGTGGGTGCCCTACGCGGGCTATGGCATGAACGCCGGCATTGCCGACGCGCTCAACCTCTCGTGGCTGCTGGGCGCCTGTGTGCAGGGCTGGGCCGACGAGGCCATCCTCGATGCCTACGAGGCCGAGCGGCTGCCGATCACCGAGCAGGTGTCGCAGTTCGCGATGGACCATGCGCAAAAGATGATCCGCGCGCGCCGCGCCGTGCCGCCCGACATCGAAGCGCCCGGCCCCGCGGGCGATGCACAGCGCGCCGACATCGGCCGCGAAGCGTATGCACTCAACGTGCAGCAGTTCTGCTGTGGCGGGCTCAACTTCGGCTACTTCTACACCGGCTCACCGATCATCGTGCCCGACGGCGAGCACCGCGCGCCGCCGTACTCGATGGGCGAGTTCACGCCCTCCACCGTGCCCGGCTGCCGCGCGCCGCACTTCTGGCTGGCCGACGGGCGCTCGCTGTACGACGCCTTCGGCCCGGGCTACACGCTGCTGCGCTTCGACCGCAGCGTGGACGTGCGCCCGCTGGAGCGCGCCGCCGCCGCGTACCGCATGCCGCTCACCGTGCTCGACATCGAGACCGCGAGCCTGCCCAAGGCCTATGCGCACCGGCTCGTGATGTGCCGCGCCGACCAGCACATCGCGTGGCGTGGCGCGCACCTGCCGGCGGATGTGTATGACCTGGTGGCGACGCTGCGCGGTGAATCGCGGCGCGAGCGTGGACGCCGCCGCGCGCTCGCCTGGGAAGGCGTGCTGGCTTAGCTCAGGCGTTGCGCAGCGCCACTGCGCGCGATGCCAGCCAAGCGGCGATGGCAGGTGCCAGCGCGAAAGTCGCGAATAACCAGATCGCTGCGGAGCGCGCACCGTCGACGCCGCCGGGCACCGTGAGCCCCGCCGCATTCGCCACCAGACCCGCCACGGCCGCACCGACCGCCATGCCGTAGAGCTGCACGGTGGTGATCGACGCCGACGCCAATCCTTCTTCGCCGCGCGGTGCCAGCGCCATCACGCGCGTCAGCAGATGCGGCCAGCCGATGCCCACGCCGAAGCCGACGGCCGCCAGCGCCACGGCCACGAGGGTGGTCTCGACGTTGGCGCCGAGCGCCCCCGGCGTCGGCAGCAGCCACGCGAGCGCCAGCAGGCCTGCTGTGCAGACCACCGGCCCGGCGCGCAGCATGCGATCGGCGCGCGCGCCATGGCGGCCCGACGAGAGCAGCGAACCGATGCTCCAGCCGCCCGCCATCGCCGCCGTGAGGTAGCCCGCCATGAGCGGCGTGTGGCCGTGCAGCAGCTGCAAAAAGTAGGGCACGAAGATCTCGGTGGTGGTGCCGATGAGCAGCAGCGCCACGCTCGCGTAGATGGCGCCCAGCGGCGTGCCGAGCGCATAGGCACCGGTCGGCAACAGGCGCACGGCACCGACGCGGCGGTCGATGCGCGTGGCGGCGAAGCCGATGGCCAGGCCCAGAGCCACGCCCACGGCCTGCCCCGCGAGGCCGGGCCAGAAGCCGCTGGCGGCAATCACCAGCACCGAGAGCGCCAGCAGCGCGATCTGCGGCGCCGGCACGCGCGGCATCTGCGCCGGCCGGTCATGCCGGACGCCGGCCGCGGGCCGCAGCTGCACCGTCACCAGCAGGGCCTGCGCCGCCGCCACCGGCAGCAGCGCCCAGAAGGCCCAGCGCCAATGGCCGGCCTGCGCGAACAGCCCGCCCACCGCCGGTCCGCACAGCGTGGCCACGCCCCACATGCCCGACACCAGCGCCACCGCGCGCGGCCACAGGCGAGGCTCGAACACGCGCTGGATCAGCCCGTAGCTCAGCGCCCCCAGCAGGCCGCCGCCCAGGCCCTGCACCGTGCGCCCCGTGAGCAGCCACGGCATGGCCGGTGCCAGCGCGCAGCCCACCGAGCCGGCAGTGAACACGGCCAGCGCCACGAGGCAGGCACCGCGCGGCCCGCACGCGGCCAGCAGTCGCACCGAGAGCGTGGCACCGAGGATCGAGCCGACCACGAACAAGGTCGTGCTCCAGGCGTACCAGTCGAGCCCGCCGATCTCGCGCACCACCGAGGGCAGCACGGTCGTCACGATGTGGACGTTGACCGCGTGCAGCGCGACACCGCCGGTCAGCGCCAGCGCGCGCCAGCCGTTGCGCCCGCTGAACAGGTCGCGCCACGCGGCGGTGGGCGGCGGCGCGCCAACGGCGGCAGCGTCGAGGGAGGAAGAAGATGACGACATGGGAACGAAGGAGAACGCAAAAGGAGCCTGGATACTAGGCGGCGCCCCTCAATTAAACAAGCTATTGCTTTGATAAATAGAAACTTCGGCGTGCAGGCGTCGGGCGGGATGCGCGACACTTCGAAGCCGATGCACGCTGCTTCTTCTTCCTCTGCTTCTTCTTCGATGGATTCCTCTCCGCCACCGGCGCCCTGCCCCGTCCCCGATGCGTCGCCCCACCCTGCAGTTTCTGCTCTCGCACCCCGCGCACTTCATTGCGCTGGGCTTCGGCTCGGGGTTGTCGCGCTTCGCGCCCGGCACCGTGGGCACGCTGTGGGCCTGGGCCGCCTTCGTGGTGATGCAGCTGTGGTTCACGCCCGCGACCATCGGCTGGATCATCCTGGCCGGCCTGCCGATCGGCTGGTGGGCCTGCACGGTGGCCGCGCGGAACATGAACGTGTCCGACCCCGGCGCCATCGTGTGGGACGAAATCGTCGCCTTCTGGCTCGTGCTCTGGCTGGTGACGCCGGCCGGCCTGTGGGCGCAGGTCGCGGCCTTCGCGCTGTTCCGTTATTTCGATGCCGCCAAGCCCGGGCCCGTGGGCTGGGCCGACGCCGTCTTCAAGCCGCGCGACCCCGCGCGCGTGCAGTGGTGGCGCGCCGGCTTCGGCATTCTTCTGGACGACCTGGTGGCGGCCTTCTGCACGCTGCTGGTCATTGCGCTGTGGCGCGCATGGTGAAACTGATGGAACCCTCCACTTCCTCTGCATTGGCCGAACAGGACACCCCCGCGCTCGTCGCGACGCTGGCCGAGCGGCTGCAGGCCCGGGGCTGGATGATGGCCACCGCCGAAAGCTGCACCGGCGGCCTGATCGCCGGCGCCTGCACCGACCTCGCGGGCTCCAGCGCGTGGTTCGAGCGCGGCTTCGTCACCTACTCGAACGCTGCCAAGACCGAGATGCTCGGCGTGGACGCCACGCTGATCGACGCCCACGGCGCCGTCAGCGAGCCCGTGGCACGCGCGATGGCCGAAGGCGCCATTGCCCGCGGCGCGCCGGCGCGCGCGGCCGTCGCCGTGACCGGCGTGGCCGGCCCCACAGGCGGCTCGCCCGACAAGCCGGTGGGCACCGTGTGGTTCGGCTGGTCGGTCGACGGGCAGGTGCGCACCGAGCGCCGCCGCTTCGACGGCGACCGCGCCACGGTGCGCGCGGCCACGGTGCACTACGCGCTGCAGACGCTGATCCAGCTGCTGCCGCGCTGACCACGCCCGGGCTGTTCAGGCCTGCATGAAATCGCCGACCGGCCGGCGCGGCGCAGGCGGCACCGGCCCGGTCGGAAAGCCCAGGCGGCACATCATCTGCACGGTCGGGCTGCGCGCATGGCGCGACGGCACGGCGCCGATCAGCATGTCGTGCGCCGCCGCGTAGTGCGGCGCCATCTCCGGAAACTCCTCGAGCGGCTGGCTCATGGGCTGCATGCCCAGGCCCAGGTCGGTGGCGCGCAGCTGCTGGCGCACGTAGGCGCGGCCCGCGGCGATCTGCTCGCTGCGGCTGTTGCCACCGGTGCTGATCCAGACGAAGCCCATCGCCGTGTGGGCCTGGTCCTCGAACATCCGCAGCGTCTGCCGGAACGACAGGCTGTCTTCGGCGGCCGGCACCTCGCGGTCGAAGCGCCCCAGCGCAACGGCCAGGCGCAGCGCCGGGTCGTTGAGCGACACGCCGTCGCGGTGCGCCAGGATTTCCTGCGGCCCGATGCGCAGCATGCGCAGGTTCTCGCGTGCGGTGTGGGGCGTGGCCAGCTCCACGTGCGCCGCGGCCGCACAGAGCTTGCGCAGCGGCAGCACGCGGGCCATGTCGACCGTGCCGGCAGACTGCACACCCGCGCCGGCACTCGAGGCCACGGCCGCGGTGAGCCCCTGCAACATGTCGGCCGACACCGTGCGCCCGGTGTCGAAGCGCTGCTTGGGCGTGCGCCGCCGCAGCACCTGCGCGAACAGCGGATCGGGCGTGCCGCCGCGCGACAGCGTGAGGCGCGCCACCGGCAGGTCGGGCCACTGCGGCGGTTCGCCCGCCGGTTCGCCCTGCGGCCACAGCTGCACGCGTGCCTGCACGCCCTGCTGGGCCAGTGCCATCACCAGCAGCTCGATGAACGCGCCGTGGCCGATCATGAGCTGGCGCCCGAACGGATCGGTGGCGGGCTGCACGCGCGCGCGGTCGGTGTACAGCACGATGGCCCCGGGCTCGCGCAGGTCGACCCGCCAGGGCTGGCCGTTGTAGGCCGTGGGCGCGGTGACGGCATAGGCGATGGCGCGCTTGCGCACATCGGGCTCGTCGCCCGGGCCGTTCCAGATCTCGAAGGCGGCGGCCGGCACGTCGGCATGAAGCCACCAGGTCGCCAGGGCCGTCGCGCCCGCCGCCACCGCGAGGCCGCCTCCCAGCAGGCGCACGAAATTTCTGCGTTCTCTCATGGGCTCGGTTGGTTGAAGCATCGGGCGCGTGACACACGGCCTGCCCGCGGCCCGATTGCAGCACCGCCTTGCGCGGCGCTCCAGGGACCCCTGTCGTTTCCGACAGGGGTGGGGCGGCTCAGGGTGTGAGCAGGCCCAGCGCCAGGGCGCGTGCACAGGTGGCGGTGCGGCCTTGCGTGTCGAGCTTGCGGGCGGCGCTCACGAGGTGGAAGTACACGGTGCGCTCGCTGATGTGCAGGATCTCGGAAATTTCCCAGGTCGACTTGCCGACGGCCACCCAGTGCAGCACCTCGCGCTGGCGCGCGCTCAGCACCGGCACCTTTGCGTCGCCCTGCAGCCGGCGCACCGTTGAGTGCAGGCAGGAGGCGAAGTAGTTCATCGGCGCCAGCGTGGCCCGCAGTTCGCGCAGGTCGGCGGTCGCGTCGGTGGTGAGGGTCATGAAGGCCCAGTCGATGCCGGGCGTCCACAGCGGCACGGTCAGCCCCGCCTTCAGCCCGTGCTCGCCGGCGCTGCGCAGCAGGCCGCGGGCGCGCTGCCCGATGTCGGCACGCGTGTGGCTCACCTGCCCGAGCCAGCTCCATGCGGTGGCCGGCATGCCGGCACGCACATGCTGCACGCGGGCGTCGGCCTGCTCGCCGGCGTTGCTGCGCAGCGACTCGTAGCGGCTGCGGGCCCAATCGGCGGGCAGGTGGTGGAAGAACAGCAGCGCGTCCTGCGCGGGCGCGTCGGCACGGGGCGCGGGCACCGGACGCTTGAGCACGTAGGCGCCGTGGTTGAAGCCCATCGCCCGCATCGCGCGGCGGTTGACCTGCGCGACCTCCTCGAGCGTGCGGGCGGCCATGACGGCCTCGACGAACTGCCAGTCGTTGATCACCTCGGCCATGGATGCGTCCCCTTGCGTTGTGTGTGGCGGGTGCAGCGGCTGTGGTTCTATTTCTGGGGCCCGCCAGGGTGCCGGCCCTGCGAGGACCAGCATCGGGGCCGCATGTTAATGCGGGACACGCCGAATCACCCCTGTGCTTCCTTGCCCGCCGCATCCGGGCGATGATCTGGCACCACCCACCCCGAGGCCTCATGACCGCAGCCACCCACGCCCCGACCATCGAGCGCTTCTACAGCGCGTTCTCGCAACTCGACGCCGCCACCATGGCCGCCTGCTACGCGCCCGACGCGGTGTTCGACGACGAGGCCTTTTCGCTGCGCGGCCAGCGCGAGATCGGCGGCATGTGGCGCATGCTCTGCGACGCCACCAAGGCCAAGGGCGCCGACGTGTGGCGCCTGAGCTGGCGCGACGTGCAGGCCGACGGCCGCACGGGCAGCGCGCACTGGGATGCCCACTACCGCTTCAGCGCCACCGGCCGGCTGGTCGACAACAGCATCGACGCGCGCTTCACCTTCACGCCCGACGGCCTGATCGCCACGCACCGCGACCGCTTTGCGTTCTGGACCTGGTCGCGCCAGGCGCTGGGCACGCCGGGCCTGCTGCTGGGCTGGACGCCGATGCTGCGCAACAAGGTGCGCGCCACCGCCGCCGCCAACCTCGCTACTTTTCTTGCACGCCAACCCTCATGACCACTTCTTCGACCGCACTCACCTTCACGAACAACGAAGCGCAGCACCGCTACGAGGCTGCGCTCGACGGCAAGCTCGCGGCCTACGCCGAGTACAACCTGCTGACCGACGCGATCCTGTTCACGCACACCGAGGTGCTGCCCGAGCATGAAGGCAAGGGCGTGGGCTCGGGCATTGCGAGGCACGTGCTCAACGAGGCGCGCGCCAACGGGCGGCATGTGATTCCGGTGTGCCAGTTCATCGCGGGCTACATCCGCAAGCACCGCGAGTACGCCGACCTGGTCCGGCCGGACATCCAGCGCGCCTTCAAGATCTGACGGAAGCCGCCTTCGGCGCGGGCAGCCACGCAAAGGCTGCGATGCCGACGACCAGCAACACGGCAATGACCGCCAGCACGGCGGTCAGCGGATCGCCGCCCTGCGCCGCGGCCACCGAGGCCGCCACGCCGGTGCCCCACTGCATGAACGCGACGCCCAGGAACATCGCCATGGTGAAGACGGCCATCGCGCGGCCCGTGAGTGCGGCCGGGTAGGCCACGCGCACGTCGGCGTACTGCCAGACGATGAAGCCCGAGAGCACGCCGATGAGCACCATGCCCGCGATGTCGAGCCACGCGGAATGCAGCACGGCGATGAGCGCGAACAGCCCCGCGTAGATCAGGCCGCAGGCCACGATCCAGCGGCGGCGCGCAACACCGTCGCGGTCGAAGCGGCCGAACAGCGGCGCGCCGAACAGCGAGATCACCGACACCACGAGCGCCACGTTGCCGCTTTGCACCAGCGAGTAGCCGTGGCGTTCCATCATCAGCGGACCGAGCCACAGCCCGCGCAGCGAGATGAAGGCCGCATACGTCACCGCGCCCAGCACCATGATGCCGAGCGTGTGCGGCATCGCGAACAGCGCGCCGAACTGGCGCACGGCTTCGGGAATCGACTCCTTCTGCTGCGGCACGGCCGATGCGGGCTCGTGCACCCAGCGCCAGATCGCGAGCCAGGCCAATGCAGACGCCAAGGCAAGCACCAGGAAGCCCGCGCGCCACGAGTACGCCTGCACCAGCCACGCGAGCGGCGTGCCGGTGGCCAGCATGCCCAGGCCGCCGATGGCCAGCACCATGCCTGACACGGTCGCAAAACGCGCTGCAGGAAAGTGCCGCGCGATGAACACGGTGCACACCAGGAAGGCCGGTGCGCAGCCGATGCCGATCAGCGCCTGCCCGGCCACGAGCACGAGGTAGCTCGACGACATCGCCGACAGCAACGCGCCCGCGATCGCGACGGGAAAGGCCACGAGCACCGTGCGGCGCACGCCGTGCAGATCGATGCCGATGCCCATGAAGAGCTGCATCGCGCCGAACGCAAAGTGAAAAGCCCCCGAGAAAATGCCGAGGGCTTGGGCGGAGAGATGAAAGTCCGATTGCAGCGGGCTGGCCATGATGGCGCCGACGGTGCGGAACGCCTGGCTGAGCGCGACTCCTGCGCAGAGCGCGAGGACCATGACCCATGCCGCCTGCGGCGTCAGGGGTTGCGCGGCAGGCCGCTGCGCCGGCGCGACGGCACTCATGCCGTGACTACCGCGGACAAAGGCGAGCTCATGCGCCGTGGCACTTCTTGTACTTTTTTCCACTGCCGCAAGGGCACGGGTCGTTGCGGCCGGGTTCGGCTTCCTTGCGGATCGTCTCGACCTTCGGGCCCAGGCTCTTCCAGAGCTGGCGCAGGTCGTACACCGCCCAGATCGCGGCACCGAAGTCGTCCAGGCGCTGCTGGCTCACGCTCGGCGGGCCGTTCTCGTCGTACATCGACAGCGTGGGCTTGGCGGTGTCGTCCTCGGTCAGCGCGACGAGGTTGTCGAGCGCGTCGTCGAGCATCTGCGCGGCTTCCTTGTCGCGCGGGGCGGCCCAGTCTTCGGGCCAGTTTTCGACCGCGTACATGAAGCCGAGCGCCCAGACCTGGGCGAACGAGGGAATCTCTTCGCCGGCCATTTCCGCGCGTTCTTCCTCGGGCAGCGAAGCGATGGCGCCGCGCGTGTCGAGCACTTCGGGCTGCCAGCTGCGCTCGTCTTCGAGCGATTCGACCGGGGCGTCGAGGCCTTCCTCGATCTCGCGCCAGCGGCGCTTCCAGTTCCAGACGAACTCCATGTGCTGGGCCGGCACGAAGTTGTCGCCCAGCAGCACGGGCCAGTATTCGGTGGGGTCGATGGGGCGGCGGGTGCAGATCAGCGCGGCCATGAAGCCTTCGCAGAACTCCCACTGGGGAATTTCCTCGTCGTGCTCGCGCATGGCGTCGAGCGCGGTGTCGAGGGCGTCGAAATCGTCGGGGCCCAGGGCTTGGGGCCGTGGCCGGGGCGGTTTCAGGGGTATCGGGGTCTCTGGGGTGGTCGTCATGGCAGCAGTCACGGCAGGTTGGAAGCAGCCCTCTATGATGCAGCAGGCTCCTGCCGACATCCGATGACCATGCCCACGATTATTCCGTTTCCCGCACGCTACAGCGCGTTCGCCCTGTGTGTGCTCGGTCTGGTCGCCTGCCTGGCGATGGTTCTGGCCTCGCCGCACCTGTGGCTGGCCTGGGCCGGGGTGGCCGTTTTTGCGGTGCTCACGGGCACCGGCGTGCACGACCTGCGCCAGCCGCGACACGCCATTTTGCGCAACTACCCGGTCATCGGGCACCTGCGCTTTCTGCTCGAATTCATCCGCCCCGAGATCCGCCAGTACTTCATCGAGAGCGATGCCGAGGCCGCGCCGTTCTCGCGCGCCCAGCGCTCGCTGGTGTACCAGCGCGCCAAGGGCGAGCCCGACAACCGGCCCTTCGGCACCCAGTTGAACGTGTCGGCCGCGGGCTACGAGTGGATCAACCACTCGATGCAGCCCACCAAGCTGGCGAACCACGATTTCCGCATCGTGATCGGCGGCACGCCGCAGTCGGCCGACACAGACCTGGCGCAGGTCTGTACCCAGCCTTACAGCGCGAGCGTGTTCAACATCTCGGCGATGAGCTTCGGCGCGCTGTCGGCCAACGCGATCCTCGCGCTCAACCAGGGCGCGAAGATGGGCGGCTTCGCGCACGACACCGGCGAGGGCTCGATCTCGCAGCACCACCGCGTGCATGGCGGTGACCTGATCTGGGAAATCGGCTCGGGCTACTTCGGCTGCCGCAACGACGACGGCAGCTTCAACGCCGAGCGCTTCGCCGCCAACGCGCGCGACCCGCAGGTGAAGATGATCGAGATCAAGCTCAGCCAGGGCGCCAAGCCGGGCCACGGCGGCGTGCTGCCTGCGCCCAAGGTCACGCCCGAGATTGCGGCGGCGCGCGGCGTGCCGGTGGGCGTGGACTGCATCTCGCCCGCGTCGCACAGCGCGTTCTCCACGCCGACGGAGATGATGCATTTCATCGCGAAGCTGCGCGAGCTGTCGGGCGGCAAGCCGACCGGCTTCAAGTTCTGCCTCGGCCACCCGTGGGAATGGTTCGGCATCGTCAAGGCGATGCAGGCGACGGGCATCACGCCCGATTTCATCGTGGTCGACGGTGCCGAAGGCGGCACGGGCGCGGCGCCGGTCGAGTTCAGCGACCACGTGGGCGCGCCCTTGCAGGAAGGCCTGCTGCTGGTACACAACACGCTCATCGGCGTGAACCTGCGCCACCGCATCAAGATCGGCTGCGCGGCCAAGGTGATCACCGCCTTCGACGTGGCCCGCATGATGGCGCTGGGCGCCGACTGGTGCAACGCGGCGCGCGGTTTCATGATGGCGCTGGGCTGCATCCAGGCGCAGAGCTGCCACACCGGCCACTGCCCCACCGGCGTGACCACGCAGGACCCGGTGCGCCAGCAGGCGCTGGTGGTGCCGACCAAGGCCGACCGCGTGCGCAACTTCCACCGCAGCACGCTGCATGCGCTGCAGGAGCTGGTGCAGGCTGCCGGCCTGGACCATCCGCAGCAGATCACCGCGCACCACATCGTGCGCCGCATCTCCGACACCGAGGTGCGCCTGTTGAGCAACCTGGTGATGCAGGTGCAGCCCGGCGCGCTGCTCGGGCCGCTCGACAACCAGCACACCGTGTTCCGCACCTACTGGCCGCTGGCCAGTGCACAGAGTTTCCAGCCCCTGACGCAGGGCCCGCACGGGCTGCTGGCGCCGGGCTTCGCCATGGCCGCATGAATCCACTGAGACGAGGAGGCGCCGCGACGCGCCTGTACAGCCAACGGGGCGCCGCATCGGCGCCCGCGCCGCTCGATGACGCCCCGGGCTCGACGCCCTCAGCGCCCGGCGACTACGCCGAGTTCCTGCGCGTCACGCTGCCCAGGCAGGCCAAGAACGTGGCCAGCCACCGCTTCGGCAGCGAGCGCGTCTGGCTCAAGAAGGCCGGCCCGCGCCACGGCAAATGGGGCTATCGCGTGATGGCGCTGGCCGCGCGGCTCGCCGGCCTCGACGTGATCAAGCCCGTGCCCAACCCGGGCGGCGAAGCGGCCATCGCCACCGAGGCCCGCCGCCTGAAGCAACTGGCCGCCGCCGGTCTGCGCGTGCCCGTGGTGCTGGCGCAGCAGGCCGATGGCCTGTTGATTTCCGACCTCGGCGAAAGCGGACGTGCCACCGTGGTGCTGCAGGAGCGCATCGACCAGGCCGCCGCCGCCGGCCCCGCTGCCCTGCTCGCCGTGTGGCGCGAAGGCCTGGCCGCCATCGCCGCCGTGCACCTGTGCGGCCAGCACCTGAGCCAGGCCTTCGACCGCAACCTCGTGCAGTGCCCCGATGGTGTGATCGGCTACATCGATTTCGAGGACGACCCCTCCGAGGTCATGACCCTGGCCGAATGCCAGGCCCGCGACTGGCTGAGCTACCTGCACTCCACGGCCATGATGCTCGAGGCCGCCGCCCCGCAGGCGGCAGGCCAGCACTGGCATGCCGCGCTGAGCGGCGTGAACGAGGAAGTGCGCGAGCGCATCGCGAATGCGGCGCGGCGCATGAAGTGGGCGCAGAAGCTGCCGGCCAGCCGGCGCTGGGGGCGGGACACGCAGCGCGTGCGGGCCGTCGCGCGGTTGCTGGGTCAGTGGTACGAGGTGAACAAGGCCTGAGATGGATCGGCGTGGCCTATGCCAGCGCCGCCCGCACCGCCACGCCCCGCAGCGCCAGCCGCTTCTTCATCGACAGCACCGCCTTGTCCTTGCTGTACAGCTGCGCCCCGTGGGCGACGGACAGGTCGATGAACACCTGGTCGTCCGGATCGCTGCACACGCAGGGCGCGCGCGCCGGCACCTCGGTCACCAGCTGCACGCGCGCATCGAAATCGGCGAGCACGACGGCGATCGTCAGTTCGCGCTGCGCCATGCGCCGGGCGATCAGCGGGTAGCCGAGCACGCGTTCCAGTTCGCTGCGCATCGCGGGCGTGGCCAGCCAGCGCAGTGCGCCGCGCGCGAGGTCGTCGACCAGCGGCGTCCAGGCGGGGTCTTCGAAGACCAGCAGGTCGAGGGCGATGTTGGTGTCGATGACGACGAGGTCGGGGGCTGGCAAGGTCATGGGTCGCGTGAAATCTGTCGGTCTCTGTCTATCGCCGATGTTGCACCATGCGGCGCCGGGGCTTCTAGCGCCCTGAAGGCATCGCCAGCACCTTCGCGTCGGCAACGAGCCGCGCGCAGGCAAAGTCGGTGAAGGCCTTGATCCGCGCGACCTCCTTCAGGTCGGGATGCGTCAGCACCCAGACCTGCGTGTCGAGCGCCTCCTTCGGCGGCTCGACCTGCACCAGCTCGTCTTCCGCATCGGCCAGCATGCACAGGAGCATGCCCAGGCCCAGGCCGCGCTTCACGAGCTGCGTCATGCCGACGAGGCTGTCGACGCGCGCCGCGATACGCGCCGGCGGCACCTGCTCGCGCAGCCACTTTGCCTGCATCAGGTGCGACAAACCTTCGTCGGGCGCGACCCAGTCGTACGCAGCGAGCGGGGTCTGCGCCGGATGCTTCGCGAGGTAGGCCTTCGACGCGTACACCGCCGTCTGCAGCCGCCCTGCCCGACGCCCGACCAGGTGGTCCGGCGGGGCGTTGGTCGGGCGGATCGCCACGTCGGCTTCGCGCTTGGTCAGGTTCAGGAAGAGGTTGTTCATCACCACCTGCAGCTCGATGCCCGGGTGCAGCGCGCGAAAGTCCGCGAGGATCGGCCCGAGCAGGCCGACCATGAAGGTGTCGGTGCTGGTGATGCGGATGACGCCGGTCAGCCGCAGGTCGAGCCCCATGAGGTGGCGCTGCGCGGCGTCGATCTGCTCGCCCACGCCCTGCAGGCGCTCGCGCAGCGCCTCGCCGGCCAGCGTCATCGCATAGCCGGCTGGCAGGCGATCGAACAGGCGCACCGCCATGCGCGCCTCGAGCGCGCCCAGGCGCCGCAGCACGGTGGAGTGGTTGACGCCCAGCTGGCGCGCGGCGCCCGAGAGTGAGCCGGCTTGGCCCACGGCCAGGAACACGCGAAAGTCGTCCCAGTCTGCGTCCTGCATTTGTGCATACCCCGGATGCGATTTTTGCGAATGGCTTTGCAAACGCGCCGATCCTACAGTCGTCCGCAGGGGCCGCGATTCGCCCGCCCCGCATTCACACACATCACACGGAGGTTGAACCCCATGGCCTGGTTGCTGCTGCTTGCCGCCGGATTGGTGGAGATCGTGATGGCCCTCGCGCTGAAGGCCGCGGCGGGCTGGGAGCGCCCCGCCGCCGGCGCGCTGGGCCTGGGCGCCGCGCTGGCGAGCATCGTCCTGCTCACTGCCGCGATGAAGACGCTGCCGGTCGGGACGGCCTACGCGATCTGGACCGGCATCGGCGCCATCGGCGTCACGCTGATCGGCATCTTCTTTTTCCAGGAAAGCGCCGCGCCGCTGCGGCTGGTGTGCATCGGGCTGATCTTCCTGGGGATCGTCGGCCTGAAGCTGCAGAGCTAGTTCAGACTGCGGCGTCTGGCGGCGCGGCCCGGTTCGAGCCCCGGACCATGTCGAAACGGAACAGGCGGCATTCGATGGGGCCGTTCCACATCGGCACGCGGCGCGACTCTTTCAGGCGCATCTGCTTGGGCAGCTTCAGGTCGGGCGTGAGCACCCAGGCGGTCCAGCCCGGATAGTTTTTCTTCCAGTGGGTGGCGAGCTGCGGAAAGAAGTCGCCGCCATCGCCGCCTTCACCGTCACCCGGGGTCTGGGCGGCCTCGCGGGCGCCGAAGCGGGCCACGCCGCCGACCTCGATGCGCTCGCCGTACGGCGGGTTCAGCATGATCACGCCGCCCTCGGCCGGCGGCATGCGCTGCAAGGCATCGCCGCCGCGGAACTCGATGGCCCCGGCCACGCCCGCGCGTTCGGCATTGCGCTCGGCAAAGTCGACCATGCGGTGCGACACATCGGAGCCGAAGACGGCGATGTCGCTCGCATGCTGCGCGTTGGCCGCTTCCTTCTGGATGGCCGCCCAGACGTGCGGCTGGAACGGCAGCAGCTTCTCGAAGCCAAAGCGCCGCAGCGAGCCTGCCGCGATGCCGCTGGCGATCTGCGCGGCCTCGATGGCGATGGTGCCGCTGCCGCAGCAGGGGTCGTACAGCGGGGCCTTGGCGACCTCGCCGGTCTCGGGGTTCCACCAGCCGCTGGCGGCCAGCATGGCGGCGGCCAGGGTTTCCTTCAGCGGGGCGTCGCCCTTGTCCTGGCGCCAGCCGCGCTTGAACAGCGGCTCGCCCGAGGTGTCGATGTACAGCGTGCAGCTGTCGGTGGTCAGGTGCGCAAAGATGCGGCAGTCGGGCCACTGGGTCTCGATGCTCGGACGCACGCCGTTCGCCTTGGCGCGGAAGCGGTCGGCCACGGCGTCCTTGATGCGCAGGGTGGCGAAGTTCAGGCTCTGCAGCGGGCTGTGCTGGGCCGTGGTCTCGATCTTGAAGGTCTGCTTGGGCGTGAACCAGATCTCCCAGGCCACCGCGTTGGCGATGGTGTACAGGTCGTTCTCGTTGCGGTACGGCCCATGGGCCAGTTCGACCAGCACGCGCTGCGCGAGCCGGCTGTGCAGGTTGAGCTTGAGGCCGTCGCGCCAGTCGGCGCGCACGCGCACCCCGCCCCGCAGGGTGAGCAGATCTTGTCCGCTGCGGCCGGTCAGGCCATGCACCTCCTGGGCAAGGTATTCCTCGACGCCGGCGGCGCAAGGCAGGAAAAATGAGAGATCGTTCACGGAAAGTCGGCCATCGGGAAGCCCGCTAAGGGCTCCCATTGTCGCCGCGTCGCGGGGCTTCTCTATATAGTCGATTTGCCCATGACGCCCACCCCCGCCTCCGCGGCCCCCCCGGCAGACGCCCGCGACGGCGACCACCGCTTCGCGATCCAGTGCGAAGTGCTGCGCTTGTCGATCCGCCCGCTCGGGCCGATGCTGCTGGTGCAGTACCTGCTCAACTGCGGCGTGGCGGCGCTTTTTGCCTGGCAGTTCTCGCCGGTGCGCGCGCTGGTGTGGCTGGCGCTCGTGACCGGTGTCACGGTGATGCGCGGCTTCTTTCCGCAACGGCTGCCCGAGCCATTCACGCCCACGAATCTGCGCGAGGCCCAGCGCCAGCACACGCTGCGCACGGCCATCTGGGAGCTGGCGCACGGCCTGGCGGGCGTGCTGCTGTTCAACCCCGAGCGCCCCGAGCTGCAACTGCTGCTGGGCCTGATCCTCATGGGCATGACGCTGTCGTCGGCGTTCTCGGTGTCGTTCTACACACCGGCCACGCAGCTGGCGATCACGCTGCTGCTGGCGCCGGTGATCGTCACGGGCCTGTGGCTCGGGGCGCCGGTGATGATGGCCGTCGCGGTGATCGGCATCGGCCTGACCGCGATGATGTGGAAGCTGGTGGCCGACCATTCGCGCCAGCTCGAGGAGAACATCGGCCTGCGCTTGAACGAGCGCACGCTGCGCGAACAGGCGCTGGCCGGCCTGCGCGCCTCCGAGCAAGCCCAGGCCGAGCGGCTGCGCTTCTTCTCGGCGGCCAACCACGACCTGCGCCAGCCGGTGATGGCCATCGGGTTGCAGGCCGAGGTGCTGCGCCAGCAGCTGCAGCACGGCACCGACAGCGCGGCGGTGCAGCACACGGTGGCCTCGCTCTCGCGCGCGCAGCAGGCGCTCGAGGCCCTGACCAACCAGCTGCTCGAAATCGGCCGCATCGAGGCCGCAGTCGATCCGCTGCGGCCGGCGGCCGTGGCGCTCGCGCCATTGCTGCACGAGCTGGCGCGGCAGGCCGGTGCAGGCCGCATCGCCGTGCGCTGCCCTGCCGACGCCATCGCCTGGACCGACGCCGTGGCGCTGCGCCGCGTGCTCTCCAACCTGCTGGACAACGCCCTCAAGTTCACGCCGCGCGGGCGCGTGCTGCTGGCGGTGCGGGCGCGCCGCCGGCCCGCCGCAGACACCGGGCGCGCGTGGCGCGTCGAGGTGCGCGACAGCGGCATCGGCATCGCGGCCGAATCGCAGGCGCGCGTGTTCGACGACTTCGAGCAGGTCGGCAATGTGGAACGCAACCTGCAGCACGGCCACGGCCTGGGGCTGGCGATCGTGCGGCGGCTGGCGGGGCAGCTCGGCATCGAGGTCGCGCTGCGCTCGGCGCCGGGCAAGGGCTCGGTCTTCAGCTTCGAGTTGCTGGCGGCCCGCCCCGGTGCGGCGGCCGTGCCGGCGCCTGCGCCCTCGGTGGCGATGGACCTGCCCGATGCCAACGCCGTGCTGCGCCCCGGCCTCGCCGTGCTGGTGGTCGAAGACAACATCGTCGTGGCCGACAGCCTCTCGGCGCTGCTGCGGCACTGGCAGGTGGCGCCGCGCGTCTACGCCAGCGCCGCCGAGGCGCTCGCGCTGGCCGACCTCGACGCGCTCGACGTGGCGCTGTGCGACATCCGCCTGCCCGGCGCGTTCAACGGCATCGCGCTGGCCGAGCGGCTGGCGCAGCGCAAGCCCACGCTGACGATCGCGCTGATCTCGGCCGACATCACCGAAGCCACGCAGCAGCTGGCCGCCACGCGCGGCTGGCACGCGCTGCGCAAGCCGGTGCAGCCGGACGATCTGCGGCGCGTGCTGTTGCGGGCCCAGCAGCAACAGCTGCAGCCGACGCCGTCGTCGTAGCGGCCTTCGGCACGGGGCCGCCCCCGCTGCGGTGTCATCGCTTCCGAGCTATGCTCCGCGCACAGGCCGCCGCCGCCCCTGCCCCGATGCCCGTCGAACCCCTTCCCGCTCCTTCCGTTGGCGCCGCCGCCCTGCGCGAGCCCCGCTACGGGCGGGTCACGATGGCGCTGCACTGGCTGCTCGCGGCGATGATCGTCGGCTCGCTTGGCGTCGGGCTCTACATGACGGGCCTGCCCTTTTCGCCGCAGCGCCTGAAGCTCTACAGCTGGCACAAGTGGGCCGGCATCACCATCCTCCTGCTGTCGGCGCTGCGGCTGCTGTGGCGCCTCACGCACCGACCGCCGCCGCTGTCGGCGCGGGTGCTGGCGGCCATGCCGACCTGGCAGCGGGCCGCCCACCGCATCAGCCATGCGCTGATGTACCTGCTGTTCTTTGCGGTCCCGCTGTTCGGCTGGGCCTACAGCTCGGGCATGGGCGTGCCGGTCGTGTGGTTCGGCCTGCTGCCGCTGCCCGACCTGGTGGCGGTCGACAAGGGCTTTGCCGAGGCCGTGCTCAAGCCGCTGCACCAGCGCAGCGCCTACCTGCTGGCCGGCGTCACGCTGCTGCATGTGGCGGCGGCGCTCAAGCACCACTGGATCGACCGCGACGGTCTGTTGCAACGCATGTGGCCCGCGCCACGCAAGGAATCCGCCGGATGACGACGCGTCTTTTGTGGGGCGCCGCCGCCCTCCTCGGCTTCACGCTGCACGCCGCGGCCGAGCCGATGCCGGCCACCGCGAAGCTGGTGCCCGAGAAGAGCCAGATCGCCTTCGTCAGCAAGCAGATGGGCGTGCCGGTGGAAGGCAGCTTCAAGCGCTTCGACGCGCAGGTCGCCTTCGATCCGAAGAAGCCCGAGGGCGGCTCGGTGCTGCTGCAGATCGACACCGCCAGCGCCGGTTTCGGCATCCCGATGAGCGATGCCGAGCTGCCCAAGCCGACCTGGTTCGACACCGCGCATTTCCCGCAGGCCAGCTTCCGCTCGACCGCCATCAAGGCACTGGGCGAGGGCCGCTTCGAGATGGCCGGCAAGCTCACCATCAAGGGCGTCAGCAAGTACGTGACGGTGCCCGTGAGCATCACCTCGTCGGGCGGCGCCTACTCGGTCGCCACGGGCACGCTCACGATTCAACGGCTCGACTACAAGGTCGGCGACGGCGAATGGACCGACACCTCCGTGGTCGGCAACGAGGTGCAGGTGCGCTTCAAGCTGACGCTCGCGGGCCTCGGGCCGCTGTGACGACGATCCCCTTTCCTATGCATCCCTCTTCTTCCGCCATGAACAAGCTCTTCTTTGCCGCGGCCCTGTGCGCGAGCGCGGCCCTGCCGCTGGCCGCGACGGCCCAGGAATACACCGCGCCACCGCTGGCCGCCAAGCCCGCCGGCGGGCCGGTCAAGAACGCCAGCTACGTGATCGACCCGACCCACACCTTCGTGATGTACGAGATGGGCCACTACGGCACCACCACCAACCGCGGCCGCTTCAGCACCAAGGACGGCTCGGTGCAGATCGACGGCACGGGCACCGGCGGCAAGGTCGACATCACGATGGACATCAGCTCCATCAACACCGGCGTCGACCTGCTCAACCGCCACGTGCAGAGCAAGGACTTCTTCAACGTAGCCGAATTCCCCACCGGACGCTTCGTGGCCGAGCGCATCGACTTCAGCGGCGACAAGGTGACCGACGTGCCCGGCACGCTCACGCTCATGGGCCAGACCAAGCCGGTGACGCTGAAGGCCGTGCGCTTCAACTGCTACCTGAACCCGCTCATCAACCGCCAGGTCTGCGGCGGCGACTTCGAGGCCACCGTGCAGCGCAGCGACTGGGGCATCACCTGGGGCCTGAACTTCGGCTTCGAGAACAAGGTGAAGCTGCTGGTGCAGGTCGAAGCGGTGAACGTGCAGCAATGACGACGACGCCAGGCGCCACGCGATGATGGACACCACCCTTTCCCTGCTCGGCATCGCCGGCGCCATGGCCGTCGGCGCCATGAGCCCGGGCCCGAGCTTCGTGATGGTGGCGCGCACCGCCGTGGCCTCGCGCAGCGACGGACTCGCTGCCGCCCTGGGCATGGGCGCCGGCGGGCTGGCGTTCTCCATCGCGGCGCTGGCCGGGCTGCAGGCGGCGTTCCTCGCGGTGCCGGGGCTGTACCTCGCGATCAAGGCCTTCGGCGGCGCCTACCTGATCTACCTGGGCTTTCGCATCTGGCGCGGTGCGCGCCAGCCGCTCGCGATCACGCCCGACACGGACGCCTCGCCCCGGGGCCAGGGCCGCAGCGGACGCACCTTCCTGCTCGGCCTGGCCACGCAGGTCAGCAACCCGAAGACGGCGGTGGTGTACGCGAGCATCTTCGCGGCCTTCTTGCCGCGCGAGGTGCCGCTGGTGTTGGCGCTCGCGGTGCCGGCCGTGATCTTCTGCATCGAGACGGGCTGGTATGCGATCGTTGCGCTGGCGCTGTCTTCGGCCGCACCGCGTGCCGCCTACCTGCGCTACAAGACCTGGATCGACCGCGCGGCCGGCGGCGTGATGGGGCTGCTGGGCCTGCGGCTCGTGTGGTCCGCGGTGCGCGGCACCTAGCAACCAAGCCGCTACAGCAGGCTCTCGGGCGTGAGCGGCGACAACAGCTCGAGCATGGTGCGGTCCCAGAAACCCGAGTCGGGTTCTTCATGCACCACGGTGGTCTTGCCGCCTTCCTCGCTGACCCACTCGATGCGCCGCGAGTCTTCAGCAAACCGCAGCCGGTAGGCGCCCTGCTGCTTGAGCACGTCGAGCAGCTTCAAGGTCTGCTGCGCCATCTCGGGGCTGCGGATGAACAGGCCGATCTCGGTGTTGTGGATCTCGGAGCGCGGATCGAAATTCATCGAGCCGACGAACAGGATGCGCTGGTCGATCACCGCCGACTTGGCGTGCAGCCGGCCCACCGACGTGCCGAACAAACCCAGCCGCACGCTGCGCCGCGTGCGCGCGGAACTCAGCTCGTGCAGCTCGGCGCCCAGCGCGAGCATGTCGGCGCGGTAGCGGCGGTAGGCGGTGTGGACCAGCGGCTCGTCGGTGGCCGCAAGCGAGTTGGTGACCACGCTGATCTTGACGTTGCGCCCGCGGATCTCGCGCATCACCTCCAGCCCCGACGCGCCCGGGATCAGGTAGGGCGAGACCAGCGTCACCTCGCTGCGCGCGCGGCGCATCTGCTCGACCACGTTGTAGCGCACGCTGTCCACGTCGAGCAGCGGCACGCCGCCATACGACGCGGTCTTGCCGATCACGCGGTCGGGCGAATCGGCGTACGCCTCGGCCGTGGTCCAGATCAGGCCGAGCTTGCCGGCGTCGAGGTCGTCGGCCACGGGGCTGTAGCCGAGCAGGTCGTTGGGTGCGGGCTTGGGCGGCGGCGGCGTGGTGTCGGGGCCGGTGGCAGCCTCGAAGCGGCGCTGCAGTTCCTCGCGCGGCAGGTCGGTGTGCACGACGGAGCCGATCGGGCGCACGTGCGGGCTGTTCCAGTACTGGTCGAACAGCACGCCCAGGCGCGGGATCAGCGCGCCCGTGACGAAGGTGTCGAGGTCAATGAAGTTCTGGCCCGAGGTGCGCCGGAAGTACTGGTTGCCGATGTTGCGCCCGCCCGCCACCGCCATCGCGCCGTCGGCGATGAAGAGCTTGTTGTGCATGCGGCGGTTGACGCGGCTGAAGTCGAACAGCGACGCAGTGAAGCGCCTGAGCAGGCTGCCGCGCCCGGCCGGGAACGGGTTGAACAGGCGCAGCTCCACGTTCGGCGTGGCGGCCAGCCCGAGCAGCAGGTCGTCTTCGCCGGACGTGTACAGGTCGTCCATCAACAGGCGCACGCGCACGCCGCGCTGGGCCGCGTCGCGCAGGGTGCGCAGCAGGTAGCGGCCGGTCTCGTCGTTCTCGATCTGGTAGTACTGCACGTCGAGCGTGCGCTGCGCGCGGCGCGCGAGCTGCAGCCGCGTGTCGAAGGCGAAGTCGCCGCCGGGCATGAGGCGAAAGCCGCTGAGGTCGGGGTCGGGCTGCGAGGCCAGCGCGATCTTGCCGAGCGCGGTGTCGGCCGAGACGGCGATGGCCTTGGTGGGTGCGTGCGGTGCTTCGTCGGGCAGCGTGGCGCAGCCCGTGATCAGCACCACCGCAGCAGCGAGCATCGCGGCGAGAGCCCGCCATTTTGGCGAACACCGCGGAACCGGCTTCGCCGGGCCGCCGGTGTTGCCCCCTGCAAGGGGGTTGGCGAAGCGACACGAAGTGCGCATAGCCTGGGGGTGTGCCTAGTTAAAGGGCCTTGCGCAGGTTGGCGGGCGCGATGCGCAGCGCCTCGCGGTACTTGGCCACGGTGCGGCGCGCGCACTCGATGCCCTGCTCTTTCAGCATCTCGGAAATCTGGCTGTCGGACAGCGGCTTCTTGATGCTCTCGGAACTCACGAACTGCTTGATCAGCGCGCGCACCGCGGTGCTCGACGCGTTGCCGCCGGTCTCGGTGCCCAGCGCCGAACCGAAGAAGTACTTGAGCTCGACCGTGCCGAAAGGCGTCGACATGTACTTGGCCGTGGTCACACGCGAGATGGTCGATTCGTGCAGGCCCAGTTCGTCGGCGATCTCGCGCAGCACCAGCGGGCGCATGGCCAGTTCGCCGTGCACGAAGTAGCTCTTCTGCCGCTCGACGATGGCGTTGCTCACGCGCAGGATGGTGTCGAAGCGCTGCTGGATGTTCTTGATGAACCAGCGCGCCTCCTGCAGCCGCTGCGACAGCGCCTGGCTGCCCTCGCCCTTGTGCGACTTGAGCGCACCGGCGTAGATGTCGTGCACGCGCAGGCGCGGCATGACCTCGGGGTTCAGCATGACGCGGAACTTGATGTTGGTGCCGCGGCCCGTCTTGGTGACGATCACGTCGGGAACGACGATGTTGCGTTCGACGTCGACAAAACGGCGCCCCGGCTTGGGCTCGAGCCGCGCAATGATCTGCAGCGCCGAGCGCACCAGCTCTTCATTCGTCCGCGTGAGCGTGGCCAGGCGCTTGAAGTCGCGCCGCGCGAGCAGCTCCATCGGCTGCTTGCAGATCGCGATGGCGGTCTTGCGCACAAGCGCTTCGGCCTCGGTCTCGTCTTCGTTCGCGAGCGCCTTCAGCTGAATGCTCAGGCATTCGCCGAGGTCGCGCGCGCCGACACCGGCGGGCTCCAGGCTCTGCAGCAGGCCCAGCGCCACCTGGAAGTGGTGCACGAGGTCGTCGAACTGGTCGTTGTCATCGCCCGCCAGGCCCGAGGCCAGCGCGGGCAGCGAGTCTTCGAGGTAACCGTCGTCGTTGAGCGATTCGATCAAAAAGCGCAGCGCGGCGCAGTCGTTTTCGTTGAGCCGCAGGGTCAGCGCCTGGCGGTGCAGGAACGATTGCAGCGACTCCTGGCTGCGCGCGAGTTCGGTGGCGTCGGCACGCTCGTCGTCGCCGAGGTTGTTCTGGCGCGCGGGCGCATCGCTGCCCCACTCGCTGTCGTCGGGCGCCATCTCGACGGTGCCGTCGCCTTCCCAGTCGGGCTCGCGCTCGGTGATCTCGGCCGCGGGGCCGTCGGATTCCGGTGTGGACGTGGTCGCTTCGCTGGAAGCGGTGGAGGCACTGGGGGCGGACGGCGCGAAATCGCCCTCGCCGGTGTCACCGCCGTCGTCGCGCGGCACGGGCGTGTCGACAGCATCGAGCCCGAACTCCTCGCGCGCGGCTTCTTCCGCGGTGCGTTCGAGGAACGGGTTCTCGTCCAGCATCTGCTCCACCTCCTGGCTCAGTTCGAGCGTGGAGAGTTGGAGCAGGCGAATGGACTGCTGCAGCTGAGGCGTCAGCGCCAGATGCTGCGAGACGCGAAGGGACAGCCCTTGCTTCATGGAGACGCGCCCCTCCCTTACATGCGGAAGTGCTCGCCCAGGTACACCCTGCGTACCTCGGCGTTGTCGACGATCTCCGAGGGTGTGCCTTGTGCCAGCACGTGCCCGTCGCTGATGATGAACGCGTGATCGCAGATGCCCAGCGTTTCACGCACGTTGTGGTCGGTGATGAGCACGCCGATGCCGCGCTCTTTCAGGAAACTGATGATCCGCTGGATCTCGATCACGGCGATCGGGTCGATGCCGGCGAAGGGCTCGTCCAGCAGGATGAAGCGCGGCTGCGTGGCCAGCGCACGCGCGATTTCGACGCGGCGGCGCTCGCCGCCCGACAGTGCGAGCGCGGGCGAATCGCGCAAGTGGTCCACGCGCAGGTCGGACAACAGGTCAGCCAGTCGCTCTTCGGTGGCCTGTTTCGACAGCGGCACCATGCGGCCATTGGCATCGGGCTCGCGCTGCAGCTCGAGCACGGCGCGCACGTTTTCTTCGACCGTGAGCTTGCGGAAGATCGACGCTTCCTGCGGCAGGTAGCTCAGGCCCATGCGCGCGCGGCGGTGAATGGGCATGTGGGCGATGGGCTCGCCGTCGATGGTGATCTCGCCGGCGTCGGCGCGCACCAGCCCGACGATCATGTAGAACGAGGTGGTCTTGCCCGCGCCGTTGGGGCCGAGCAGTCCGACGACCTCGCCCTTCTGCACATCTAGCGAGACGTCTTTCACGACCGTGCGGCTGCCGTAGCTCTTCTTGAGGCCGCGCGCCACGAGGCGGCTGCCGGGGACGCCGTCGGCGGTCGTCTGGGTTCCTGCGGTTTCGATCACTTGCGCCCTTCCCCTTCGGTGCTGCCGCCCAGCGTGGTGCTCGGGCGCAGTCCGGCGCCGGGCGCGGGGGTGGGTGCCGGGGCCGCGGGCTTCTTGCCGCCGGCGGCCGGTGCGGCGCCGCCCGCCGCCGGGGCTGCGGCGGCCTTCGGCGTGAGGATGGCCTTCACGCGGCCACCGCTGCCCCCCGAGACGCCGGCGTTCGGCGGCACGAGGGAACCGTTGACGGTGTAGGTGTCGTTGCTCTGGTCGTAGACGATCAGCGCGCCGCTGCTCTCGTCGTTGGCCGTGGCGCCGATCAGCCGGCGCATGACGGCGCGGCGGATGAACTTGACGTTGTCGGCGCGGCTGTCGTACTCGATGACTTCCGACTCGCCCTCGATCCATTCGTCGCCGGCGTTGCGCTTCTGCTTGTAATAGGCCAGCTTGCCCGGCGCCGCCGTGACCACGCCGTACTGGTAGCCCTCGGCGTCCTGGCGCACGTCCAGCCGCGCACCGCGGATGATGATCGTGCCCTTCGTGACCAGCACATTGCCGGTGAACACGCTGGTCTGTTTCAGGTCGTCGTAGCGCATCGAGTCGGACTCGATGTTCATCGGCTTGGTGCGGTCGGCGGTTTCAGCCAGGGCGCCTGAGGCGGCGCCGGCCAGCAACAGCGCGCCGAAGGCCAGGCGGCCGAGGCGACGAAGGGTGGGGAATGTGGGGATGGAGGGCAATGTCATAAAGGCACGAAACTTGCTCTGAAACATTGTATGCGTGGGACGGTGATTGCCCACCGCCGCCAATGAAAAAGCCCGCCGAAGCGGGCCTTGCATTCGACCAGAAACCGGGGTTGCCAGGTCGCCGGGTCGGTCAGCCCTTCTTGGCTTCGCCGGTCAGGAAGGTCGCTACTTGCAGCACCTTGGCCATGCTGCCGGCGGTTTCGCCGTCGACATACCAGCGGCCTGCCACGGCCAGGGCCGGCACGCCAGCCACCTTGTAGGCCTCGGTCTGTTGCGCCGCGCGGCGGGCCTTGCTGGCCACGCCGAAGGACGCAAAGGTTTCCTTGAACTTGGCGCCGTCGAGGCCGGCACGCTCGGCCCATGCCTGGATGTTGGCTTCGCCGTTCAGGTTCTGGCGCTGCGCGTGGATCGCGGCGAACACCTTCGAGTGGTATTCCTCCAGCTTGCCCATCGCTTCGAGCGCGAAGTACAGGCGCTGCTTGGCTTCGACGTCGTTGCCCACGAAGGGCACCGGGATGCGGCGGAACGCCACTTCCTTCGGGGCCGCCTTGACCCAGGCCTCGAGCGAGGGCTCGAAGTCGTTGCAATGCGGGCAGTTGTACGAGAAGAACTCGACCACCTCGATCTTGCCGGCCGGTGCATCGACCGGCACGCGCTTGTCGAGCACGAGGAAATCGGTGCCGGCCTTGGGGGCGCGCTGGGCGTGTGCCGGAACGGCAGCCAGCGAAAGCAGCCCGATCGAAGTGGCGGCCAGCGAAAAGTCACGACGTTTCATGGAAAAGGTTCTCCTGTGGGTACCGCAGACAGAGCCGGCGCGCCGCAGGGAGTTCCCCGTCGGCGGCGCGCCCGAGGCGCTGGAATTGACAAAACAGCGTGCGGCAGATGCCGCGCGGGCGAGAGCTTAAAGGCTGTTCAAGAAAGAGACCGCCGACCAGGGTCAGCGCTGCACGCGCACCAGCGCCGATTCGAGACCGCCGCCGTCGAGCCGTTCCTTGAGCCGGTCGGCGTCGTCCTTCTTGTTGAACGGGCCGGCGCGCACACGGTAGACCGTGCGACCGGCCTGCTCGCGCTCGGTGACCTTGGCCTCGACACCCATGAGCGACAGCTTGGCGCGCTGCGCCTCGGCGTCGTCGGTGGTGCGGAAGGCGCCGGCCTGCACGAAGTACATGAAGGGATCGGCACCCGAGGCCGACGGTGCGGCGGACGCGGTGGTCGTGCTGCTGCCACCCGAACGGGCCCGGGCGAGGTCGCCCAGCGGATCGTTCGACGGCGGCAGGGCGTTGGCTTCGGCCGGTGTCGGTGCAGGGCGCGCCGGCTTGGGCGCCACCACCACGGGGGCCGGCGCGGTAACCGGCGCGGCGGCGGTGGGCGGCGTGCCCGGCGCCACGGTGACGGGGGCGCCGGTGATCGGGTTCACCGGGCCGGTGGCCGTGGCCGCCGGCGGCGTGGCGGCCGGCTTGGGCGCGCCGGCCTTGCCGGCCAGCGGTGCGTTCGGGTCCCAGTCGCGGTTCTTGCGGGCTTCGGCTTCGTCCTGCTCGGCACCGCCGCGTTGCGTCTTGTTGACGAACGGGATCGGCACCTTGGTGACGTAGACCGCGATGCCCAGGGCGACGCCCAGACCGAGCACCAGGCCGATGATGAGCCCGATGACGATGTTGCCGCGTTGTCTGCTTGTCTTCTTCATGTTCAGAGGGTGATTCACATCTTGCTCGGCGCACTGACGCCGAGGATCGCGAGGCCATTGTGCAGCACCTGCGCACAAGCAGCGACGAGTGCCAAGCGCGCCTTCTTCAACGTTTCGTCGTCGACGAGAACACGCTCGGCGTCATAGTAGCTGTGCAGATTGGCGGCCAACTCACGCAGGTAGAAAGTTACGTCGTGGGGCGCGAAATCCTTGGCGGCGGCCGTCAACATGCTCGGGTACTTGGCCAGCTGAAGCATCAGCGTCTGCGCTTGCGGAGCCTGCAGCGAGGACAGGTCCACCGTGCTCAGCGAAGCCACGTCGCCGGCCCAGTCGCGCAGCATCTTGCAGATGCGCGCGTGCGCCATCTGCACGTAGTAGACCGGGTTGTCGTTGTTTTGCGCCAGCGCCAGGTCGATATCGAAAAGGAACTCGGTGTCGGGCTTGCGGCTGAGCAAAAAGAAGCGCACGGCATCGGTGCTGGTCCACTCGATCAGGTCGCGCAGCGTGACGTAGCTGCCGGCGCGCTTGCTGATCTTGACTTCTTCGCCGCCCTTCATGACGCGCACCATGGTGTGCAGCACGTAGTCGGGGTAGCCCTCGGGAATGCCTTCGCCCGCGGCCTGCAGGCCGGCGCGCACGCGCGCGATGGTGCCGTGGTGGTCGGTGCCCTGGATGTTCACGACCTTGTGGAAGCCGCGCTCCCACTTGGCGATGTGGTACGCGACGTCGGGCACGAAGTAGGTGTACGTGCCGTCCTGCTTCTTCATCACGCGGTCTTTGTCGTCGCCGTAGTCGGTCGACTTCAGCCACAGCGCGCCGTCCTGTTCGTAGGTCTTGCCGGCGGCCACGAGCTTGGCCACGGCCGCCTCGACGCGGCCGCTGGTGTAGAGGCTGGACTCGAGGTAGTAGTTGTCGAAGCGCACGCGGAAGGCCTGCAGATCGAGGTCCTGCTCGCGGCGCAGGTAGGCCACGGCGAATTCGCGGAGGCTGTCCAGGTCGTCGATGTCGCCGCTGGCGGTGTACTCGCGGTCATCCGACTTGACGGTCTTCTTCGCCTTGAAGTCTTCGGCGATGTCGGCGATGTAGTCGCCGTTGTAGGCCGGGGCTTTTTCGCCGCTGGGCCACTCGGGGTCGCCGGGCTTGAAGCCCTTGGCGCGCAATTGCGTGCTGTTGGCCAGCGTCTGGATCTGCACGCCGGCGTCGTTGTAATAGAACTCGCGCCACACGCTCTCGCCCTGCGAGGCCTGCAGGTTGCAGATGGCGTCGCCCAGCGCCGCCTGGCGGCCATGGCCGACATGCAGCGGGCCGGTCGGGTTGGCCGACACGAACTCGACCAGCACCTTCTGGCCCGTGGCCGGCTGGCGACCGAAGGCTTCACCCGCGTCCAGCACTTCGCGCACGATCTGCTGCTTGGCAGCGGCCTTCAGGCGGATGTTGAGGAAGCCGGGGCCGGCGATCTCGATCGCCTCGACCCATTGGCCGAAAGCGGGGGTGGCGAGCAGCGCAGCGCTCAGTTCGTCGGCCAGTTCGCGGGGCTTGCGCCCCAGCGGCTTGGCGAGTTGCATGGCGGCGGTGCTGGCGAAATCGCCGTGCGCCGCCACCTTGGGCGACTCGAACGCGGCTTTGGCGCCAGCGCCGGGAGAAAGGGTTTCGAGCGTGTTCGCGAGCGCCGCGAGCAGCTCCTGTTTGACCAATAGCATCTGTGAATTTTACCGGGGGCAAACCCGGACCCAGTTAACGATCGTCATCCGATGGGCAACGTCGCCCGTTAGGATGGTCGGCCCCGAGGCGGGGCGCCTGTCACAACCCAACCTTGCAAGGACATATCCCATCATGAAGAAGCTCCTTTCCCTGGTCGCCTCCACCGTCGCGCTCGGCGCCTGCCTGTCGTTCAGCGCCTACGCGCAGGACAAGGCTCCCGCACCGGTCGTGGCCCCCGCTGCCGCCGCCGCACCTGCGGCAGCCGCTCCTGCCGCAGCCGCCGCGCCCGCCGGTGGTGCCAGCTGCGATGCCAAGGCGATCGACAAGAACGGCAAGCCCCTGGCCGGCGCCGCCAAGAACAGCTTCATGAAGAAGTGCACCAAGGAAGCCGCAGCGCCCGCCTGCGCCGCCAAGGCCATCGACAAGAACGGCAAGGCCCTGGCCGGTGCCGCCAAGAACAGCTTCATGAAGAAGTGCGAAGCCGGCGCCGCCAAGGCCTGATCCGGCGCAGCGCCGTGTGGCGCTGACATTTGTTACTCCCGAAGGGCCCGCTCATGCGGGCCTTTTCTTTTGTCTTTGGTGTTGATTACTTGCCGAAGCCGCGCGCCAGGAACACCGCGACCAGCGGAATCAGCGCGATCAGGTGCGCCTGGATCATCACCAGCTTGCGCGTCTTCAGGATGTCGGCCTCCGCGGGCAGCTTGCCCGTGGCGCGCAGCGTCTTGCGCCAGCGGAAATAAGTCAGCGTCGGAAAGATCGACAGCACGCCCACGATGATGAACAGCGTGAGCTTCACGTGCAGCAGCGGGTTGGTCCAGTACCAGGCCGTGCCCTTCACGCCCCACCAGGTGCGCGCGATGCCGGTGGCCAGCACCGCGATGGCCGCGATGCCGTAGACCATGTCGACCTTGGCCAGCCGCTCGACCACGGCGGCATTGAGCCATTGCACGCGGCACAGCGCGGCTTCGCTGGAGATGAACACGACCATCGTGAGGATGGCCAACAGATGCAGGTAGGCGAGGATGGCTTCGAGGGTCATCGGAAACTTTCTTCATCGGGGTTGCAAGCAAATGCAAAAAGCATTGTGCCGCCCGGTCACGATTTCAGGACCGCCCGCCCCAGAATTCCGGCTGCCCGTACTGCGCTTTGAGGAAATCAAGCCACAGTCGCACGCGCAGCGGCAGGTGCTTGGCGCCCGCGAACACCGCATAGATGCCGTTGGGCGGCGCGGCGAAGTCGTCGAGCAACGGCACGAGCAGGCCGGCGTCGATCTCGGCCTCGACCTCCCAGGTGCTGCGCCAGGCAATGCCGTGGCCCGCGAGGCACCAGTCGTGCAGCACCTGGCCGTCGGAACAATCGAGCGGGCCGCTGGGACGCAGGTGGATCAGTTCCTGCGCGCCCTCTTCATTGGTGATGCGAAAGGCCCAGCCGCGCGTCTGCGAGGCGTCGCTCGACAGCGTGAGGCAGGCAAAGCGCGACAGCTCGCCCGGGTGCTTCGGCGTGCCGTGGCGGCGCAGGAACTCGGGCGTGGCGACGCAGCGGCGGCGGTTGTCGGCCAGGCGCACGCTCACCAGCGACGAGTCGGGCAGGTCGCCCACGCGCACGGCGCAGTCGAAGCTCTCGCCCGTGACGTCGACCACGCGGTCGCTGAGGTTCAGCGAGATCGTCACTTCGGGATGCAGCGCATGAAAGCGCGGCACCAGCGGCGCGACGTGGCGACGGCCGAAGCCGGCCGGCGCCGTCACGCGCAGGTGGCCGCTGGCCTTCACGCCGCCGGCGCTCACGCTGGCCTCGGCGTTCGCGAACTCGGTCAACAGGCGCTGGCAGTCTTCGAGAAAGGCGCTGCCTTCGTGCGTGAGCGTGATGCGGCGCGTGGTGCGCACCAGCAGCTTGACGCCCAGGCGCTCCTCGAGCGCGTCGATGCGCCGGCCCATGATCGCGGGCGCCACGCCTTCCGCCTTGGCCGCCGCGGTGAGGCTGCCGCGGGTCGCGACCGAGACAAAGGATTCGAGCTGCTTGAGGCGGTCCATGGCGCGGGAACTATATCGCCCGCCACCGAAGATCAATCACCGGCTGTGACGCCCTGCGCCCGCAGCGCGGCGATGTCATCGTCGCTGTAGCCCACTTCTTTCAGCAGCGCCTCGCTGTGCTCGCCGATGTGCGGCGGCTGCAGCCGGATGCCGGGGCGCTCGCCGCCGAGCGTGAACGGCGCGAGCGGCACCTTGGCCATGTGGCCGTCGTTCATGCGCACGGGTGCGAGGCCGCCGGTGGCGTTGAGGTGCGGGTCGTCGAACAATTCTTGCGGCTTGGTGATGGGCGCGAAGGGCAGCTCGTTCTGCTCGAACACCGCGCTGAGTTCGGCCGCGCTGTGGTTCGCGAGGTGCGAGCGCAGGATCGGCATCATCCAGTCGCGCGCGCGCACACGGTCGTTGTTGGTCTTCAGGCGCGGGTCGGCCAGCATGTCTTCGAGGCCGAAGGCCTTGCAGAAGATGGCCCATTGCTTGTCGCTCACCGCTGCGAGGAAGATCTGTTCGCCGTCCTTCACCGTGAACACGTCGTACACCGCCCAGGCCGAGATGCGGCTGGGCATCGGGTCGGCGGCCTTGCCCGTGGCGGCGAACTGCATCATGTGCTGCGCGACCAGGAACACGTTGTTCTCGAACAGCGCCGACTGCACCTCGCAGCCCTTGCCCGTGAGCTCGCGCTGGCGCAGCGCGGCCATCGCGCCGATGGCGCCGAACATGCCGCCCATGATGTCGTTCACGCTGGTGCCCGCGCGCAGCGGGTCGCCCGCGCGGCCGGTCATGTAGGCGAGGCCGCCCATCATCTGCACCACCTCGTCGAGGGCAGTGCGGTGGTCGTACGGGCCGGGCAGAAAGCCCTTGTGGCTCACGTAGATGAGACGCGGGTTGAGCTTGGCGAGCGTGTCGTAGTCGAGCCCCAGCTTCTTCATCGTGCCGGGCTTGAAGTTCTCGCTCACGATGTCGGCCGTGGCGATGAGGCGCAGCGCGGCCTCCACGCCTTCGGGCTTTTTCAAATCGAGCGCGATGCTCTTCTTGTTGCGGTTGAAGGTCGGGAAAAAGCCCGCGCCCGAGCCCAGCAGGCGGCGCGTGTTGTCGCCCTCGATGGGCTCGACCTTGATGACCTCGGCACCCAGGTCGGCCAGCAGCAGGCCGCAGGTCGGGCCCATGACCATGTGAGTGAACTCGACGACGCGCACGCCCGCGTAGGGCAAGGGATTGGCTTCAGACATGAGAGAGGGTTTCCTGGACAAAGCCCTTGGGCAATCCGGCTTCGGGCGTCATGCCGTAGACCGGTTCGCCAGGCAGGCCGGCCTTGAGCGGCGCGCGCGCCGCGATGAGCTTTTCGAGATCGATGCCGGTGCGCACGCCCATGGCCTCGAACATGAAGACGAGGTCTTCGGTGACCGCATTGCCCGACGCGCCCGGCGCATACGGGCAGCCGCCGAGGCCGCCGAGCGAGGCGTCGAAGGTGCGCACGCCCTCGTCCCACGCGGCCAGGCAGTTCGCGATGCCCAGGCCGCGCGTGTTGTGCATGTGGGCGGCGCCCGCGTGCACGCCGATCTCGGCGCGCAGCCGCTGGAAGAGGCGGCGCACCTGCGCGGGGTTGGCGTAGCCCACGGTGTCGGACAGGCCCGACTCGTCGGCGCCGGCCTCGATGCACTGCGCCGCCAAACGAATCACGTCGTCTTCCGGCACCAGTCCCTGCAGCGTGCAGCCGAAGGCGGTGGAGATGCCGGCCTCGAGCTTCACCTGCGGCGCGATGGTGCGGCGCAGTTCGGCAATGGCGCGCACCTCCTCGACCATCTCGGTCGGCGTCTTGCGCACGTTGGCCAGCGAATGCGCCACGCTGGCCGACACCGGCATCGTGAGCTTGTGCACGCCCGCCTCGAGCGCGGCCTGCGCGCCCTTGCGGTTGGGCACCAGCGCCATCACCACGAGGCCGGGCAGCGTGACGGCATGGCGCACCACCTCGGCGGCGTCGGCCATCTGCGGCAGCAGCTTCGCGGGCACGAACGAGGCGACCTCGATCTCGCGCACGCCGGCGGCGTAGAGCGCGTCGATCCAGCGCAGCTTGTCGGCCGTGGGCATGGTGGCCTTCACGGATTGCAGGCCGTCGCGCGGGCCGACCTCGCTGATGAGGACGTCGGGGGAGGTCATCGGGTGCTTCCTTGACTGTTCTATCTTACAGAACTATATTCTGTTAAACAGAATTAAATCGGCAAGCCTGCCGACTGTCAAGCCACGCCATGCCCCGCAAAGCCCAGAACGAATCGGTGTCCGACCTCAACGCCGCCCCAGGCGGCGCCGCTGCCGTCGACCGTGCGCTGAGCCTGCTCTCGGCCTTCCAGCCCGGCGACGAGGCGCTGTCGCTCGCGCAGTTTGCCGAGCGCACGCAGCTCTACAAGAGCACGGTGCTGCGGTTGTTGGCCTCGCTGGAGCACGCGCGGCTCATCCGCCGGCAGGACGACGGGCGCTATGCGCTGGGGCTGGAGATCGCGCGACTGCACGGGCTGTATGCGGCGTCGCAGTCGCTCGACCGCCTCGTGCTGCCGGTGCTGCGCACGCTCGCCGCCGCCACCGGCGAGAGCGCGGCGTACCACGTGCGACAGGACCAGGGCGACAGCTGGGTGCGGCTGTGCCAGTTCCGCGTCGATTCGTCGCACGTCGTGCGCGACCACGTGCGCGCAGGCGACCTGCTGCCCAACGACCGCGGCGCGGGCGCGCGCGTGCTGATCGCCTTCGGGCCCGAGGCCGAACGGCCGCGCGGCGCGAAGGAACGCAAGCTGTACGACGCGATCCGTGCGCAAGGCTATTGCGCGTTGGTGGGCGACCGCACGGCCGAGCTGGCGGGCATCTCGGCGCCGGTGTTCCATGCGGATGGGCGACTGGCTGCGGCAGTCACGCTGACGATGCCGACGCATCGGTATGACGAACGCTATGTCGAGCCGGTGCGCGCAGCTGCGAAGGAACTCAGCGGGCAGGTCTGACGGTCTTGCTCCTTCCCCTCCCGGGGGGAAGGCTGGGATGGGGGCACGCGGCCTTTGAAAAAGCCGCAGCGCATCGCTCAGCCCAACGCCGCCAGCAACGCCTCGTTCTGCGCCGGCAGCCCGACGCTCACGCGCAGCCATTGCGCCAAGCCATACGGTCCCAGCAGCGAAACCTCGATGCCGGCAGCCAGCAGGCGCGCGTGCACGGCGGACGCATCGCCGACCTGCACCATCAGGAAGTTGCCCGACGACGGAACGTACGGCAGGCCCAGCGCGGTGAAGCCCGCAGCGAGCTGGTCGCGCCCGGCAGTGTTGAGTTCGTAGGTGCGCGCCAGAAACTCGGCGTCGCCCAGCGCCGCCACGGCCGCGGCCTGGGCTGGCGTCGTCACGTTGAAGCGCGGGCGCTGCGCGTTCATGCGCGCCGTGAGCGCCGGCTGCGACACGCCGTAGCCGATGCGCAGCCCCGCCAGGCCGAAGGCCTTGGAAAAAGTGCGGGCCACGATCAGGTTCGGCAGACGGCGCACCCACTCCATGCTGTCGTAGCGCTGCGCGGGCGACAGGTACTCGGTGTAGGCCTCGTCGAGCAGCACCGTCACGTGCGCGGGCACCGATTGCAGAAAGTCGCGCAGCGGCGCAGCATCGATGAAGGTGCCGGTCGGGTTGTTCGGGTTGGCGACAAAGACGAGCTTGGTGTCGTCGCCGATGGCGGCGCGCATCGCGTCGAGGTCGTGGCCGAAATCGCGCGAGGGCACGACGGTGGCGCGCGCGTGGGCGTGCGCCGTGGCCGCCGCGTAGACGATGAAACCGTACTGCGAATAGACGACGTTCTCGCCCGGCTTCAGGCTGACCTGCGCCGCCAGCTCGAGAATCTCGCTCGATCCGCTGCCCAGCGTGAGCCATTCGGGCGGCACGTCGAGCCGCGCGGCCAGTGCCTGCTTGAGCGCGGTGCCGTTGCTGTCGGGGTAGGTGCCCGCGCCTTCGAGGGCGGCGGCGGCGGCGCGGCGGGCCGACTCGGGCATGCCGAGCGGGTTTTCATTGGAAGCCAGGAGGATCATTGCGGTGGGAACTGGTTATTTAAGAAGTTAAATATATAGAGTTGCCATCGCCCCAGCCTCGGGGCCTACCCGTTGACGCCGGTGGCGGCCTTCCCGGGCCTTGTTCATTACATGCATTTTTGTCACAGATAAATCTCACTTTCGGCTCTTACTGGCCCGCAAAGTATCGAATACAGTTCTCGCATGGCTTCACCTGGGGCAGTTCTCTTTGACGCTTACGGCACCCTGTTCGACGTGTACAGCGTCGCGCAGGCGGCCGAGCGGCTGTTCCCCGGCCAGGGGGCCGCGCTGGCCGTAGCCTGGCGCGACAAGCAGATCGAATACACCCGCCTCGTGACCACCAGCAACGACGGCGCGCACTACCGCCCGTTCAGCGAACTCACGCGTGCCGCCCTGCGCTACAGCACCAAGCGGCTGGGCCTGGCGCTCGATGACGCCGCCGAGCAGCAGCTGATGGACGCCTACCGCACGCTCGCCGCGTTTGAAGAAAGCCGCGAAGTGCTGCAGGCACTGAAGGCGCGCGGCGTGGTCACCGGCATCCTGTCGAACGGCGACCCCGGCATGCTCGACGCCGCCGTGCGCAGCGCCGGCCTGCACGGCCTGCTCGACCACGTGCTGAGCGTGGACGGCATCCGCAAGTACAAGACCCATCCCGAGGCCTACCGGCTCGGCGTCACGGCCACCGGCCTGCCGCCCGCGCAGATCGCATTCGTGAGCTGCAACGGCTGGGACGCGCTGGCCGCCACCTGGTACGGATTTCGCACGCTCTGGGTCAACCGCTACCAGCTGCCTTTCGAAGAACTGGGCACGTCCCCCGAGCGCACCGGCCAGAGCCTGCGCGACGTGCTCGCCTTCTTCTGAACCAGGCCCCCCGATTTCCATTTTTTGCATTGCGTTCCCAAGGAGAAAACACATGACCGACCGCACCACCGCCCACCGACTCCAGGTCGCGACCGAACTGCACCGCTTCGTCGAAGACAAGGTCCTGCCCGCCAGCGGCGTGGCCAGCGACGTGTTCTGGACGGGCTTCGACGCCATCGTCCATGACCTCGCGCCCAAGAACGTCGCCCTGCTCGCCGAGCGCGACCGCCTGCAAAGCGAACTCGACGCCTGGCACCAGAAGAACCCCGGCCCGATCGCCGACATGCCGGCCTACCGCGCCTTCCTGGAAAAGATCGGCTACCTGCTGCCGCAACCCAAGGGCGTGAAGGCCACCACGGCCAACGTCGACTCCGAACTCGCGCTGCAGGCCGGCCCGCAGCTGGTGGTGCCGATCCTGAACGCGCGCTACGCCCTCAACGCCGCCAACGCACGCTGGGGTTCGCTGTACGACGCGCTGTACGGCACCGACGCCATCCCCGAAACCGGTGGCGCCGAAAAGGGCAAGGGCTACAACCCCGTGCGCGGCGCCAAGGTCATCGAGTTCGCACGCAACGTGCTCGACCAGGCCGCACCGTTGGCCAACGGCTCGCACAAGAACGCCACCGGCTACAGCGTGAAGGACGGCCAGTTGGTCGTCGCGCTGCAAGGCAGCACCACCGGCCTGGCCGATGCGTCGCAGTTCGTCGGCTACCAGGGCGACGCCGCCGCGCCGTCGTCGGTGCTGCTCAAGCACAACGGCATCCACCTGGACATCCGCATCGACCGCAGCACCGCCATCGGCAAGAGCGATGCGGCCGGCGTGAGCGACCTCGTGCTCGAAGCCGCGCTCTCGACCATCCTCGACCTGGAAGACTCGGTGGCCGTGGTCGACGCGGCCGACAAGGTCGTCGCGTACGCGAACTGGCTGGGCATCGTGCAGGGCACGCTGACCGAAGAAGTCGCCAAGGGCGGCAAGACCTTCACGCGCGGCCTGAACGCCGACCGCGAATACACCGGCGCCAACGGCCAGCCGCTGAAGCTGCACGGCCGCTCGCTCATGTTCCTGCGCAACGTGGGCCACCTGATGACCAACCCGGCCATCCTCTACGAAGGCGGCAAGGAAATCCCCGAAGGCATCCTGGATGCCGTGGTCACCACCACCATCGCGATGATCGATGTGAAGCGCAAGGGCAACTCGCGCACCGGCAGCATCTACATCGTGAAGCCCAAGATGCACGGCCCGGCCGAAGTCGCCTTTGCGAGCGAGCTGTTCGGCCGCGTCGAGCAGCTGCTCGGCCTGCCCGCCAACACCGTCAAGCTCGGCATCATGGACGAGGAGCGCCGCACCAGCGTGAACCTGCAGGCCTGCATCGCCGAAGCCGCCGCGCGCGTGGCCTTCATCAACACCGGCTTCCTGGACCGCACCGGCGACGAGATGCACACCGCCATGCAGGGCGGCCCGATGATTCGCAAGGGTGACATGAAGTCCAGCGCGTGGATCGGCGCCTACGAAAAGAACAACGTGCTCGTCGGCCTGAACTGCGGCCTGCGCGGCAAGGCGCAGATCGGCAAGGGCATGTGGGCCATGCCCGACCTGATGGCCGCCATGCTCGAGCAGAAGATCGCCCATCCCAAGGCCGGCGCCAACACCGCCTGGGTGCCCTCGCCCACCGCCGCCACGCTGCACGCGCTGCACTACCACCAGGTCAGCGTGACCGCGGTGCAGCAAGAGCTGGAGAAGATCGACGCCGAAGGCGAGCGCGAGAACATCCTGAACGCGCTGCTGCAGGTGCCGATCGCCGCCGAAGCCAAGTGGTCTGACGCCGAGAAGCAGCAGGAGATCGACAACAACGTGCAGGGCATCCTGGGCTACGTGGTGCGCTGGATCGACCAGGGCGTCGGCTGCTCGAAGGTGCCCGACATCCACAACGTCGGCCTCATGGAAGACCGCGCCACGCTGCGCATCTCGAGCCAGCACCTCGCCAACTGGCTGCTGCACGGCGTGGTCACGAAGGCGCAGGTCGACGAGGCCTTCCAGCGCATGGCCAAGGTGGTCGACGAGCAGAACGCCGGCGACGCGCTGTACCAGCCGATGGCCGGCCACTTCGAGACCTCGGCCGCCTACAAGGCTGCGCAAGACCTCGTGTTCAAGGGCATCGAGCAGCCCAGCGGCTACACCGAGCCGCTGCTGCACGCCTGGCGCCTGAAGGTCAAGGCCGCGGCCTGACGCGCGCGGTGCGCGGTGCCGGCAACCGCCGGCACTGACGCCTCGGAGACAGCCAACGAACGGCGCCCTCGGGCGCCGTTCTGCATGGTGCGCGACATGCCGGTAGCATCGACGCCGCCTTCCTTTTCTCTCTGCGGTCTCCGTCTCTTTCGATGAACAAGCACGCGGCATCGCCGCCCCCGACACGCTGGTCGACCTCGGCCGCCGGCATGCTGGTCGCACTGGCCACCGCCTTCGCGCTGAGCCAGGCCTTTCGCACCGTCGGCGCCATGATGGCCACGCCGCTCACGCAGCACTTCGGCCTCACGCCGCAAGCGCTCGGCACCTGGGCCGGCACCTTCCATTTCACCTTCGGCATCATGCAGCTCGCGATGGGCGTGTCGATCGACCACTTCGGCGTGCGCCGCACCGTGCTCACCGCCTTTCCGCTCGCCATCGCGGGCGCCGCGCTGTGCACCGTGGCACCGGGCTTCGGCGCGCTGCTGCTGGGGCAGGCGCTGATCGGCGTCGGCTGCGCGCCCGCCTTCCTGGCCTGCACCGTGTTCATCGCGCGGCACTTCGACGCCTCGCGCTTCACCGCCATGTCGGGGCTGGTGATGAGCCTCGCGGGCCTGGGCATCGTGTTCACCGGCACGCCGCTGGCGCTGCTGATCGAGGCTGCGTCGTGGCGCGCCGGCTATGCCGCACTGACCGCCTTCGCCGTGCTCTCGTGGATCGTCATCTTCTGGGGCGTGCACGAGCCCGCGCGCACGGCAACAACGACGGCGGCATCGGACGCACCCGCGCCCGAACGCCAGTCGCTGCGCCAGGCCGTGCGCGACCTGGTGCCGCTGTTCGCCATGCCTCACACGCTCGGCCTGCTGTGCTTCGCCTGCGTGTCGTATGCGGCCTTCATCACGCTGCGAGGCCTGTGGCTCGGCCCCGTGCTGCACGACCGCCACGGCCTCTCGCTCGTGGCCAGCGGCAACGTGGCGCTGGTGATGACCGTCGCCGGCATGGCCAGCCCCATGCTCTTCGGTCGCCTCGACCCCGGCGGCGCGCGCCGCACGCGCTGGATGATGCGCTGCGCCTTCGCCGGCGCGGCGATGTTCGCCGCCATGGCCCTCACGCAATCGCGCGCCATCGACATCGGCCTGCCGATCGTCTACGGCCTGCTGTCGGGCTACAGCGTGCTGCTGTACGCGTACACCAAGAACGCCTACCCGGCGGCCGTGACCGGCCGCGCGATGGCGCTGCTCAACATGGCGATGTTCCTCGGCGTCTCGCTGATGCAATGGACCACCGGCGTCGCCGCCTCCTGGGCCGTCGCCCACGGCACCGAACCGTTCCGCGCGGTGTTCCTCACGGTGAGCGGGATGCTGGCGGCAGGGACGTTGGCGTTTCTCATGCTGCCGCGGGCGAAGGTGCAGGTGCGGCCCACGCCCTGATCGCCGACACGCCGCCTCACGTCACATCACCCAACCGCGCCCGCACCTCACGCCGACTCAGCTGCCGCTTGGCGGCGGCATAGACATCGTGACGCCCGTACATGTCGACGTGCGTGGGCAGGCCCGGCGCTGAACGTCGCGCCGCGCCGCAGCGCGTGACCATGCAGCGACGCAGCACGTCGTAGCACTTGGGCTCTGGCTGCGCCGCGCCTGCGCGCTCGGGAAACTTCGCCAGCACGACCTCGAACCAGCAGCCCTCGACGCAGTGCCACTGCGTGGTCTCGTCGATCACGTGGTAGACCGCGCACGGCGTGCCACCGCGCCGCCCGGCCCGGTCTGCACGACGCGCCGCACGCGCTTCGCGCAAGCGCCGGTTCGGCAGCAGGATGCCGGTGGCCGGATGCACGAACAGCTCGACACCCGGCGCTTCGTGCAGCGGCACGCCGTGCCGGCTTCCCCAGCGGTACGGTCGTACCCGCACTTCGCCGTCGCACAGCACCGCGTCGCGCGCCACGAAATCGTCGACATGCAAAAAGATGTGCGCCTGCACCGTGCTGCGGCGATCGATGCCCGCGCACAGCTCGGCGTACACCTTGTCCCACGGCCGGTGCACCTGCTTGTGCAGCCAGCGCTTGAGCGGCTGGAGGTTTTCGCTCAGCCACTTCGGATGCTGCAGGCCGCCCTTCATGCCCAGGTGCGAACCGCGCTCGGGGCTGTTGCGCCACGGGCGGCCGTCGCCCTGCACGCGCCAGCCGCCGCGCGGACGCTCGACGATCACCTTGTCCATGTCGTCACGCATCGTCGGCCCTCCGCCTGAAATCATGCGCGGCTTTCTGCAGCGCCACCTTCTGCGCGCGCCGCTCGGCGCGGTGCGTGCGCAGGTGGCGGCCTGCGCCCTGGCTGGATTCGCGGCGGGCCATCGCGGCCACCACGGGATTGCGCGGTGCCGACGCGGGCACCGCAAAGTAGAACCGGCCCAGACGCTTGTCGTCGTCGCGGGCCTTTCGTTGAGCACTCATGTGCGCACACTCCGAAAGAAACAAAAAGGCCCCGGCGAATGCAGTTGCGCGCGGGGCCCTTGTCGATTCGGCCGCGGCGGATGCGAAGGTGCACATCCGGCCGGGGCGGTCGGTGTGCGTCAGGTGTTCAGTGAACGGTTCATTGAATGGTGTTCTCGCCCGGGAGGTTGATCGTCGCCGTGCGTGGTGTCGGAAAAAACTGTCGCTGAAAAAGGAAGGGCGGATTCTGGCGAGGGGCTGCGCCGTGCGCAAGCCTTGCAGGCAGTGCTGTGGCGCAAAGCTGACACGAACGCGCGCGTTGAATCCGCTTCGTGCATCCCGCCGTATGACATCTCAAGCGCATCGCGCCTCCGAGCTGTTGGCGGTTTCCACAGAGCCTTTCTTTCCAGGAGACATCCATGAAAAAACTCGTGATCGCACTCGGCGTGTCGGCTCTGCTCGGTGCCTGTGCCGGCAGTGGTGGCGGCATGGGCATGAGCAACAGCAGTGCATCGGCGACCCCCATGGTCGGCGGCGCGCCGATGTACCCGACGAAGGACATCGTCGACAACGCCGTGAACTCGAAGGACCACACGACGCTGGTCGCCGCGGTGAAGGCGGCCGACCTCGTGGCCACGCTCAAGAGCCCGGGCCCGTTCACGGTGTTCGCGCCCACCAACGCCTCGTTCGCGGCACTGCCGGCCGGCACGGTCGACACGCTGCTCAAGCCCGAGAACAAGGCCACGCTCACCAAGGTGCTGACCTACCACGTGGTGCCCGGGCGCATGGACAGCGCGGCGCTGACGAGCGCGATCAACGCGGGCGGCGGCAAGGCGATGCTGAAGACCGCGAGCGGCGGCACGCTCACGGCCACGATGAGCGGCGGCACGGTGTGGGTGACCGACGCCAAGGGCGGCACGGCGGCGGTGACGATCGCCAATGTCTACCAGTCGAACGGCGTGATCCACGTCGTCAACAAGGTGCTGCTGCCGGGTTGATCGGCAGGCGGGCCGCGGCCCTTCGTCAGCTCCGCTGCGCGGCCTCGGCTTCGTCGCGCAGCCACTGTGCGAAGTCCTGCGCGTCGCGGTTGCCCGCGGCGCGCCGCGACATCTCGATGAAGTAGCCGCGGTGCGATGCCGCGCCCTCGCCGAGCGGCGCCACGAGCCGGCCGTCGCGCATCAGTTCGCGCAGCAGCGGCAGGCGCCCGATGACCACGCCCTGCCCCGCCACCGCGGCGGCCACGGCATCGGCGTACTGCGTGAAGCGCACCGTGCTCTTCATGCGCAGGTCTTCCAGCCCCATCACCTTGAGCCACGGCTCCCAGTCGGCGGTCGGGGCTTCGCTGTGGTCCGGGTATTCGATGGTCAGCAGCGTGAGCTTGGAAAAGTCGGACAGCTCGCGCAGCGACGCGGCGACCTGCGGCGCGCACAGCGGGATCACCGATTCCTCGAACAGCGCCGGGCCCACACCGCGGCCGATGGGCACGAAGCGCACCGCCACGTCGATGCGGCTGCGTTCCATGTCGAGCACATCGAGCGTGGCCGACACGCGCACGTCGACCTGCGGGTGCGTGCTGGTGAAGCGCGCCAGCTTGGGAATGAGCCACAGCGACGCGAAGCCCGGCGTGCTGGTGATCGACACCTGCCGCGGCGCGGCGCTGGCGCGCACGCGCGCGGTGGCGTCGCGCAGGCGCTCCAGGCTGTCGGTGACGGCGCGCTGCAGCACGCCGCCGGCTTCGGTGAGCGCGAGCGCGCGGTGGCGGCGCTCGAACAGCAGCACGCCCAGGCTGGCTTCGAGCTGCTGGATCTGCCGGCTCACGGCCGACTGCGTGAGGTGCAGTTCGCCGGCCGCCAGCGTGAAGCTCAGCCGGCGCGCGGCGGCCTCGAAGCTGCGCAGCAGCTCGAGCGGCGGGAGTTCGCCGGCGGAGGTTTTCGCATTCTCTGTAGGCATGCAACGAGTTCCGAATGACCGCGTGTAAGAGGGGGATCAACTCACTATATTCATTCGTATCACGAATGCAATGGAGCTTCCCATGAGCACCGCCACCGCCCCGTCTCCTTCCGCCTTTTCTTTCTCCTCGTCGACCTCGCGCTTTCACGTGAGCCTGCCGAGCCGCGCCGTCTTCGCCGTGCCCGACGGCGCAGGCGTGGGCATCGAGTGCCGCAGCGGCGCCGTGTGGATCACGCTCGACCGCGACCCGCGCGACATCGTGCTCGGGCCGGGCGAGCGCTTCGAGAGCACCGAGCACCGGCGCGTGCTGGTGTCGGCGCTGGAGTCGTCGTGCATCTCGGTGTCGGACGCGCAGCCCGCCGCGCTGCCGAACCCGGCCTCGCGCGCACAGGCTCGCGCGCGGTCGCCCTGGCGACTGCCGCTGCACGGCTTGTCCCCGGCTTGACCACGGGCGCCATCGCCCCGTGACGCAGGCTTTCGGCGGAGCGCTCGCATGACCGCGCCGCAACGGACACCGCAGCCCTGCGTGCGGTGCGCGCTGAACCCGAGCAAGCCCGTGCGCAACCGCACGGCCGGCGGACCGGTCCGTCAGTGCGGGCGCGCGTTGATCTCGTGGGCGCCGATCAGTTCAGTCACCAGCACGGCCTCGGGGCCGTCGAGAAAGTACTCCGCCTCGAGCGGCGCGCGCAGCCGCAGGAACTTGTCCTCGCCGACCTGCATGGTGTGGCCGGCGCCCATCTCGGCGCCGCTGTCGATCAGGTAGCGCAGGACGTTGCCGAACAGCTCGAAGTACTTCTCTCCTTCGTGGTGGCCTTCGGCCAACGCAGCGAAATCGGGCTGGCCGAAGTGGTGCGCGCCATAGGTGCGCATCCAGACGCCCTGCACGCCTTCGACCTCGTACTTGACGAAGCCGCAGTACAGGGCCGGCAGGTCGAGGTCTCGCAGCAACTCGATGCTGTCGCCTTCGATGTCGGCGTCGAACACGGCCGCGGGGAGCGAGGTGTGGGCCGATTCGTTCAGCACCACCAGCGCGCCGAGCCGGGCCAGCGCGCCAGCCACGGTCGCCAGGGCCACGTACTGTTCGAGCACCGAGTCCTCGTAACCCGCGTAGTAGAGGATGACGTGGCTGCGGTGCGCGCGCA